>JACPRD010000216.1 GCA_016190145.1 Planctomycetota bacterium
CCCGGGCTCCCGCCGCCCCGCCACTTCTGATGACCCGCCCGCTCGACAGGGCGCGCTAACCGCGCCGCTTATAGCTTATAGCTTATGGCTTATGGCTGGCATGTGGCATCGAGCGCTCCGCCGACATGTGAGCTACTGAGTCGCCTCCCCAGCCGTTCATTCCAGATTCGTGTGCCGCTTCTGCATTTCGTCGCGGCCGACCTTGAGCTTCTCCATCAGGCGCAGCACCGTCGAATCGAGCACGATGAGAAGCGCCTGCTCGAACAGCGACCGCTGGGGCTGCGAGCTGGCGACCCCCCTGGAGATGCGCTCCGGCGCCGGGGGAGCGGGCAGGTGCAGCAGGATGTCGGCGGCGTCGCCGAAGCGGGTGTCGGGATTCGCGGTGATCAGGACCACCTTTGCGTCCACCTCGTGCGCGGAGAGCATCTTCTCCAGAGTCGTCCGCGTCTCGCCGCTTCCGGAGCAGGCGATCATCAGGTCCTCGGGCCCGATCCGTGGACAGGTGATCTCGCTCGCGTCGTGCGCGCGGAGGCCGAGGTGGACGAGGCGCGAGGCGAAGGCCTTGCCCATCAGGCCGCTCCGGCCCTCGCCCGCGACGAAGACGCGCTTCGCGGCGACGAGGAGATTCGCGAGCCCGGCGATGACCTCTTCCGGAACCTGGCGCAGGACGGCGTCGAGCTCCCTGAGGACGCGCTGAGACCAGGGGTTCATGGCAGGTCCCCGGCGTCGAAAACCGGGCCTTCGCGGCAGGTCGTGCGGTACTTCGGAGGGGCGCCGGGCGGGACGCGCATGTCGACGACGCAAGTCTTGCACGCGCCGAGTCCGCAGCCCATGTTGCGTTCGACGGAGACCTGGCAGGAAAGCTGGAGATCGCGCGCGAGCGCGACGACCGCGTGCAGCATTCCCTCGGGGCCGCAGGTGTAGATCGCGTCCCCCGGCCGCGCCTCCCGGCGCATCAGGTCCGTCACCCGCCCCTTCTCGAACGCCGTCCCGTCGTCCGTCGAAACGCGGACGGGAATTCCCAGCGCGCGGAAATCGTCGACGCAGGCGAGCAGGTCCGCGGAACGCGCTCCGACGAGCGCCACGACGCGGTCGGCGGCGACCTGGTGCCGCGACAGCAACTGGCGCGCGAGGAAATAGAGCGGAGGCACGCCCACGCCCCCGCCCACCAGCAGGTGCCGCCCGGCGTCCGGGACCGGCCGGTAGCCGTGCCCCAGAGGACCCAGCACGTCGAGGCGCGCCCCGGGCTGCATCTCCGTCATCAGACCGGAAACGCGCCCCTGCACCAGGTAGAGAAGATCCCACGAGGAGACGTTCCCGCCCTCCTCGCCGGCGTCCATGATGGAGAACGGGCGGCGGAGAAGGGGATCCCACTCCGAGGGAAGCGCCCTGACGTGGATGAACTGGCCGGCGTCGACGCGGGCGGGGAAGGGTTCGAACGCGACGCGCATGCGATACGTGTTGCGCGCCTCGCGTCGGTTCAGCGTGATGCGGCCCTGGACGCTCTTCATGGCGGGGGGATCATCTCAATAATCGGAGGACTTAGGGAGGTTCTTTGTCGGTGTGCGGGCGCGCCAGTGGCGCGCCCGCACCCTACGCGTTCACGGATTCTTTCGAAGGGTCACGATCCGTACGATAATCCTCCGATGCCCGTTCCCCCCTTCCTCGCCGCGGCGCGCGAAGCCGCACTTCTCGGCAGCCGCATCGTCCGCCGCGCGTCGCCACGCGGGCGAATGCCCTCGTTCAAGGGCGCCACGGACCTCGTGACCGCCACGGACCGTGCGAGCGAGCGCGCCATCCAGCACTTCCTCGCTCGCCGCTTCCCGGACCACGGATTCGTCGGCGAGGAGGGCGGGCGCCGCGCGGGGGCGGAGTACCGCTGGATCGTCGACCCGGTCGACGGGACGATGAACTTCGCGCACGGGTATCCGTACTACGACGTCTCGGTGGCGCTGGAGCGGGACGGGTCCGTGATCGCCGGCGCGATCGCGGACCCCGTGACGCGGGACCTGTTCTCCGCGCAAAGGGGGCACGGAGCGTGGCGGAACGGACGCCGGATCCGCGTGTCCCGGCGATCCCCTCTCCGGCAGTGCCTTCTCGCAACCGGTTTCTCGAGCGCGCTTCTCGATGGCGGCGCCCGCCGCGCCGTGCGGGAGCAGTTCCGGCGCTTCGAAGACTTCTGCCTGTGCGCGCGCGGAGTCCGCCGCCCGGGCGCGGCGGCCCTGGACCTCGCCTACGTCGCCGCGGGGATCTTCGACGGTTTCTGGGAATCCTCGCTCCACGCCTGGGACATCGCGGCCGGCGTCGTGATCGTCGAGGAAGCCGGCGGGCGCGTGACCGATAACCGGGGGCGTACGATCGACCTGTTCGGCGGCGAAATCGTCGCGTCGAACGGCCGCATCCACGCGGAAATGCTCCGCGTCATCGGGAGCCGCTGAGCGGAACCGGGCAGGTTTTTTCCGACCTGCTGTCTGCCGGCTCATGCACCCTTCGACTCGCCCTGCGGGCTCGCTCAGAGTCTGAGAAACATTCGCGTGCCGCCCCTCGCGTCACGTCCTGCACCGCGCGTTTCAGGCTGGCGGTCGAGTCTGGGTCCCTCGACGCGCGGTGCAGGCCGGCCGCTCG
>JACPRD010000014.1 GCA_016190145.1 Planctomycetota bacterium
CCCGGGAGGCGCGCCCACGAGCCGCGACACGTTGTGCTTCTCCATGTACTCGCTCATGTCGATCTGGATCAGCGAATCCTCCTCGCCGAACATGAACTTCGCCAGCGCCTTCGCCATCAGCGTCTTCCCGACGCCCGTCGGCCCGACGAAGATGAACGACCCGATCGGCCGCTTCGGATCCTTGAGCCCCGCGCGGCTCCGCCGGATGGCCTTCGCGATCGCCGCCACCGCCTCGTTCTGGCTCACGACCGTCTTATGCAGCTCCTCCTCCATCTTGAGCAGCCGCTCGGCTTCCTTCTTCTCCAGGCGCGACAGCGGAATGCCCGTCATCTTGCTCACCGTCTCCGCGATCACGTCCTCGTCGACGAGGCCCTCGCCCTCCTTGGCCCCCTCGCGCCACTCCTTCTGAATCGTCTCCTTCTTCTTCCGCAGCTGCGCCGCCGAATCGCGCAGCAGCGCCGCGCGCTCGTAGTCCTGCGCCGCGATCGACTCGTCCTTCTCCTTGTCGAGCTTCGAAATCTCCTTGTCCACGTCCTTGAGATCCGGCGGCTTCGACATCGTCTTGAGCCGGATCCGCGCGCCCGCCTCGTCCATCACGTCGATCGCCTTGTCCGGCAGGAACCGCCCCGTGATGTACCGGCTCGACAGCTCCACGCACCCCTCGAGCGCCGCGTCCGTGTACTGCACCCGATGGTGCGCCTCGTACTTGTCCCGCAGCCCCTTCAGAATCTCCAGCGCCTCCTCCTTGTTCGGAGGATCGACCATAATGGTCTGGAAGCGCCTTTCGAGCGCGCCGTCCTTTTCGATGTACTTCCGGTACTCGTCGAGCGTCGTCGCGCCGATGCACTGGATCTCGCCGCGCGCGAGGGCCGGCTTGAGGACGTTCGAGGCGTCGATCGCGCCTTCCGCGCCGCCGGCACCGACCAGGGTGTGGAGCTCGTCGATGAAAAGGATGATCGACTTCGCGCGGCGCACCTCGTTCATCACCGCCTTGATGCGCTCCTCGAACTGCCCGCGGTACTTCGTCCCGGCCACCATGAGGGCCAGGTCGAGCACCACGATCCGCCGCTCCTTCAGGATCTCGGGCACGTTTCCGCCGATGATGTCCTGCGCGAGCCCCTCGACGATCGCCGTCTTGCCGACGCCCGCCTCGCCCAGGAGCACCGGGTTGTTCTTCGTGCGGCGCGACAGGATCTGCACCACGCGCTCGATCTCGTTCCGGCGGCCGATCACCGGGTCCAGCTTGCCCTGCGCCGCCAGCTCCGTCAGGTCCCGCCCGAACGTGTCCAGCGCCGGAGTCTTCGACTTCGTCGCGGCACGCCCCGGCTTCTCGCCCGCTTCCTGATCATGCGGCATGTCCACGTTCAACACCTCCAGGACTTCCTCGCGCACGTCCTCGAGCTTCAGCCCGAGGTTGATGAGCACCTGGGCCGCGACACCCTCGTTTTCCTTCAACAGCCCCAGAACCAGGTGTTCCGTCCCGATGTAGTCGTGCCCGAGCGCCGTCGCCTCCTCCTGCGCCAGCTCCAGCACCCGCTTGGCCCGCGGCGTGAACGGCAGCTGCCCCATCGTGACCGTGGGCGGCCCGTGCGGAATCAGCTTCTCGACCTCCATCCGGATCTTCTTCAGGTCGATGTCGAGGTTCCGAAGGACCTTCGCGGCGATCCCGCTTCCCTCCTGCACCAGGCCGAGCAGGATATGCTCCGTCCCGATGTATTCGTGGTTGAAACGCTGCGCCTCCTGGCGGGCGAGGCTCATGACCTTGCGCGCGCGGTCCGTGAACTTGTCGAACATCGCCATCCTCCGGGTCTCCAGCTCCTCCCGACGAAAAGTTCGGCAGGAGTTCGCCTCTGTTGTAACGTCCGCGGGCCGCCCGGAATTCCGGGCTGAATCAGCGGATTCTAGTCAGATGTCTTCGACCAATACAAGCAAACGGGATGCTCAAATCCGGTTATCCGATTCGAAATAATGAAGGGGGAAAGACGGGCCTCCCCCCGGCTGGCGCCCCGGTCGGACCGCCAGTCCGCGCATGGGTGACGATTTTTGGCAGGGGCGTCCGCGCTTGGAACGCGGCGGGTAGAATCAGCGGACCGGGTCGATAGGGGGGCGTCGGATGGCCGTTGCGGAAACTGCCGCACGTTCGGGGCGTTGGAAGTACCGCATCACGGCCGCGGTGGTGCTCGTCCTGCTGCTCCTGCTCCTTCTCCTGCTGCTGCGCACCTGCAACGGCCCGCCGATCGCGGGCTTCAACTACTTCCGGGTCAAGGCCGGGGAGCTGGGGAATGACCCCGCGCGGGTGGTCGCCTTCGTCCGGGACGACGTGCGCCTCCTCGCCCATCGGGGAGACGCGAAAGGCCCCCTGGGCGCCCTCTGGGACGGCGCGGCCTCGCCCGAAGAAAAAGTCGCGCTCGCGAACGCCATTCTCAGCCACTGCGCCGGCGCCCCGAAGACCACGCTGGACGCGGTCGCGCCGGCCCGCGACAAGTCCCGGGACGCGGCGGCGCCCGGCCTCGCCCTCCGGATCGTCCACGTCGCGCTCGGCGAATCCGGCCCGAAAGAAACCGTCGTCTGCGACTCCCCCTCAGGCGCCTTCGTCGGCGACGTCCATTCGATCGAAGTCCCCGAGCCCGGCCGCACGCGCTTCACGATCCGCGGCCCCGCCGCCGTCGTCCGCGAACTGGAAGCCGGCCCCGCCGGCGAAGAAGTCCGATTCGAGCTGTCGCGCCCCGGCGACGCCGCGCCGCGCCGCGTGACGCGCGAGCTCTGGCGCCGCGACAACCGCGTCGGACCCGTCGCCGCCGTCCCGGGCGACCGCCACGACTTCGTCATCTGGCCCTGCCGCATCACGAAGTACGTGCGGGAAAAAGAGGAGCAGATCCTGGCGGAAGCGGGCCGCCGCGAGGCGCCGGAGGCGCGGCCGTACCTGGGCCTGCTCGAGTACGGGCTGCTCGCCGATGCGGCGCTGGCCGACCTCGAGAAGACGCTCGGCGTGCGGGCGACGTTCGAGGCGCCGCGGATCCTGGTCATGTCGAGGTTCGCGGTGCCGGAGCTTCCGGGATCGATGCCCGTCGAGGCGCTCGACCTGCGCCTGAACCGTACGGCGTTCGAGGGGAATCCGGCGGACGCCCGCATGGCGGCCTCGATCCGGTCGTTCGTGGAAGCCGGGCTGGAGCACGAATTCCTCCTGAAATGGGCGGGGCGGTCGGCGGCTTCCGTGCGGGAGATCTTCGCGCGCGTCCGCGACGATTTCCCGGATTCCTGCGCGCGGCGCGTGGCGCTCGCGCACCGGACGCTGTCGCTGTTCGCGTCGACCGCGGGGGCGGACGGCCGCGCGGTCTTCCGGGCGCGCGCGCCGGGAAAAGCCGGCGCGGTGCTGGCCGAGGTCGAAGCCACGCCGGCGGCGGAAGGGGGCCTGCGCCTGAAGTCCGGAAAGGTGCGCGGGGACATCGCCGCGAAACTCCGGGACGCCGGCGGTCCGGACCTGGACCTGTCGGGCGCGCGCCCGCTGTCGCCCGAGGATGCGGCGGTGGCGGTCGAAGTCGCGCTCATGGCGGCGGACGTGACGCCGGGTATCCCGCCGGACTTCGTGCTGGAAGTGTCCGTGAACCGCGGCGCCGAGCCCCTCGTCGCCCCCGGCGCCGGATTCGTCTTCCGCTGGGGTGAAGGCGACGCCCGGACGGACCAGTCGATCCGCGTGGAAGAATGCGCGGGAGACCTCGCGTACCGGTGGAAGGTGCGGACCGGCGTCCGGCCGGCCCTGGGCCTCCGCCGCATCGCGGCGGCGGCCGTCGCCTCCGCGGAACGGCACAACCCCTGGTACGTCGCCGGGGAGAGCTCTTCGGCCGAAGCGACCTCCTTCTGCGTTTCGCGCCGCGTGCACGCCGCGCTCAAGGCGGGGAAGGCCTCGCCCTTCGCGGTGTACGGCCCGGCGGCGGACGCCCCCACCCCACCCCCGCCCGCGCCCGGAACGCTCGAGCCGGAGCCGCCGATGACGCATCGCGTCAAAATCAACGGCAGGGAAGAGGAGATTTCCGTCCTCCGCGCCCGCTGCGGGGACGCTTCCATCGGCATCCTCGACGACGCGCGCTGGCCGGTCGGCATGGCGGACGCGCTGACGGAGGTCGAGACGTCGGTCCGCGGTCGGGTGGTCGACCCGGAGGGTCTGGGGATCTCCGGGGTCACCGTCGCCGTCGAAGGCCGCCCGGAGTCCGCCACGACCTGGCCCGACGGGACTTTCCGTCTCCCGCCGGCCCCCGGGGGATACGGCAAGGTCAGGCTGCTCGTCGCGGCCGGCACCCAACTGCTCGGGAACGTCGCCGCGGACCTCACGGCGCCGGGGCGCGAGGAGATCCAGGTCAGGGTCCCGCGCCCCCGCATCGAACTGATCTGGATTTCTCCGAAGACCCGGGACCGGCTGAGGGACCTCCCGATTTCCGGCCAGGCGAAGCGCCACGCGAACCGCGACCTGGACGACGGCCTCCTCATCCTGATCCCGAACCGGATGATCGACGATCCGCCGGGCCTGACGATCGCTTACTACGCGCACGACGCCGCCACCGGGGACGTGCTCGCCGTGACCGAGGACGGCCTCCACGGGGCGACCGACGCCCCGCCGCCGGACCGGTCGAAACGGGTGCGCGATGAGATCGTGGACGCCCTGATCGAATCGAAGGGCGATTTCGCCGGCGCCGCGGCCATCCACATGTACAGGGGCGCCCTCGTCGCGCACTGGGTCTACGCCTCCCACCGCGTCGGCACCCTGTCGCACGAGGAGGCCGTCGAGCGGCTCTGGGCGGAGATGGACGAGTGGGAAGCCCGCACGAACATCCTCGCTCCGATCGAGAAGATCCCCGCGAACGAAAAAGCCGGCGAAAAACTGCGGGAGAAAATCGCCGACCTCCTGAACGCGGGCATGCCCAACGTCGACGGCGACGGCGCGAAATCGTCGTTCAAGCTCGGGTACATCGGCGCGACGCTCTACCTCTCGGGCGCGCTCACGGAGAAGAAGAAATGAAACGCCTCCTGCCCGCCGCCGCCGCCTTCCTCGCGGCGGCCCTTCCCGCCTCCGCCCGGGACCTCGTCGCGAACGAACCCGACGGCACGAAGGAGGAATCGACGGCGCGGATCGCGCCGGGGGACGCGCTTTCGGGTTCCTTCGAGAAGGACCGCGACGTCGAGTGGTTCGCGGTGGCGTGCGAGGCCGAAACCGTCTGCACGCTCGCGGCGACGCTCTCGCCGGGCTGGAAGGCGCGACTCCAGGTCGTCCTGGCTCCGCAGGAACTCACGGTCAGTCATGAGGCCCCGCGGATCGAGCACCTGCGGCTGCCTGCGGGCGTGACGTGGTTCCATCTGACCGGATACGGGTCCGCTCCGCAGACTTCCTGGAGCCTGACTCTCCGGGCCGACCCCGCTCCGCCGGGCGCCGACGTCGAACCCAACGACGCCCCGGCCACGGCGGCCCCGCTGTCCCCCGGCCGGCCCAACGCAGGACAGGTCTCCGGCACCTGGGCCGACGAAGACTGGTACAGGTTCGACGTCACGGAGCCCGGCCCGTGGCGCGTCACGCTCCGGCGGCCGCTTCTCCCGGACGGCACGCACGTGGATTTCTACGTCCAGATTCACGACGGGAAGCGCGGGGAGCGGCTGCTGTACTCCTACGAAGCGACGCTGGCGGTCGAGACCTGGGTCTTCTATCCGGTGCTCGCCCGCGGTCCCGCCTGGTTCCGCGCCGTGTTCCGCGGCGTCCGTCCGGGTTCGAAATACGAATTCACGCTGGCGCCGTTCGAGGGTCCGGCCACGCAGGCCGAACGCGCGGCCGCGCGCGCCGCCATCGGTCGGGGCGTGGCGTGGCTGCTCCAGAAGGGTGCGAAGGACGGCAAGTCCTCGCATCCCGTCGCGGCGGAGTCCCTCGTCCTGGCCGCGCTCGTGGAGGGAGAGGGCCGCGAAAGCCGGGCCGAGTTTGCGGACCGGGAATTCGTGCAGTGGCTGGCGGCCGCGATGAAACCCCGGGAAGGCGGCGCCTGGGCCGGGCACGACGTCTCCGCGCCCCACGACCAGACGTACCTCGTGGCGATCGCCACCCTCGCGCTCGCGGAGGCCGCTTCTTCGGACCACAAACCCGCCGCCGAGCTCTGCCGCCGGTGTCTCGAATGGCTGCTGGCCGCGCAGCTGACGGAGCGGCGTCCGGCCGCGTGGAAGCCGGTCGAGCGGACGAATAACCACCACGGGGGCTGGCGCTATTCCCCGAAGGAGGAGACGGCCGACATTTCGGTGACGGGCTGGGGTCTGGTCGCGCTCGCCGCCTGTGATGCCGCCGGGGTGGAAGCGCCCGGGATGCGCGAGGCCGTCGACGACGCGCTCGCCTTCGTCAAACGGTGCGGCGACCACGGGGGTTTCCGCTACCAGCCCCGCGGGATCGGGAACAACGGCATCCGCAACGCCATCGGCGCGCTCGTCGGGCTCCTCTACGGCATGGAGGGCCCGTACGTCGGCACGGCCTTCGACGAGATCGACCGGCACCTGTTCGCCGCGACCCAGGTGGACGACGCCGAGGACTACGCGATGTACTACGCCTACTACGCCACCCGCGCCTGTTTCCTCCGCGGCGGTCCGGGCTGGGAATCCTGGCGATCAGTGATGATCCGCCAGCTCCTGCGGATTCAGAAGCCGGACGGCTCCTGGCCCGCCTTTCACGAAGAGAGCGCTCCCGGTCCCCGATATGCGACCGCACTGGCGGTCATGATCCTCCGTCTATGCCTCGATGAGGCGCCGCGGTATTTGAAGAAGGAAGTTCGGGGGTTCTGAGGTTGCGGGTGGCGCCCCCGCC
>JACPRD010000015.1 GCA_016190145.1 Planctomycetota bacterium
ACAACACGAAGCTGGACGAGGAGATCAAGGTCTACGAGCGGGACTTCAACAACGAGCGGATCAGGGGCAAGCACCTGGCGCCGCACACGATCGAGATGAGCGCGATGTGGGCGGTGCTGACGCGGCTGGAGGAGCCGAAGAAGGCGAACCTGACGCTGCTGCAGAAGCTGAAGCTCTACAACGGCAAGACGCTTCCGGGCTTCACGGAGGACAACATCCGCGAGCTCATGGAGGAGGCCGAGCGCGAGGGGATGGAGGGCATCTCGCCGCGCTACATCCAGGACAAGATCTCCAACGCGCTCGTGCAGGTCGAGGACGGCGGCTGCGTGAATCCGTTCATGGCGCTGAACGAACTGGAGGACGGCCTCGCGCACCACTCGCTCATCACTTCGGACGAGCAGAAAAAGCGCTTCAAGGAACTCCTCGCCGTCGCCAAGGAGGAGTATGAGGACATCGTGAAGAACGAGGTCCAGCGGGCGATCTGCGCCGACGAGGACGCGATCAGCCGCCTGTGCGCGAACTACATCGACAACGTGAAGGCGTACACGCAGAAGGAGCGCGTGAAGAACCGGTACACGGGGCAGGACGAGGAGCCGGACGAGCGGCTGATGCGGTCGATCGAGGAGAAGATCGACATCCTCGAGAGCCGGAAGGATGACTTCCGCCGCGAGATCATGAACTACATCGGGGCCCTCGCGATCGAGGGGAAGAAATTCGACTACCGCTCGAACGAGCGGCTGCAGAAGGCACTCGAGCTCAAGCTGTTCGAAGACCAGAAGGACACCATCAAGCTCACGAGCCTGATCTCGAACGTCATCGACAAGGAGACGCAGGAGAAGATCGACGTGGTCCGCAGCCGCCTCATCAAGAGCTACGGCTACTGCCACATCTGCGCCTCGGACGTGCTGTCGTTCGTCGCGAGCATCTTTGCGAGGGGGTCGTCGAAGGAATAGGCGACGCGCCATGACGCTTGAGGGCACGCGGACATGAAACGGTTGTGCGCCGGCGTCGTGGTCGTCGCCGCGCTGGCGGCTGCGCTTCTGGCGTCGCGCGCGCGCCGCGTCTCGGTGCCCGTTTCTGCCCCGATCGGCCGTTTGATCGCGCCAGATTCCGTGAGCGTCGGCGAGACCCTGCCTGGCCTCGGGGAGATGTCAGCGGATTCAGAGCTGCCCGGGACGATCGACGAGATCGAGACTCTCTGCAATCTCTGGCTGCCGACGGGGTGGGGCGATTCACCCGTGCACAACAAGACGGTCCGGATCTTCAGCCTGCTCGCGCGAAAGAAACCGGGATTGTTGGCCGACGCGATTCTGGATCCTCGATTCGGCGACAAATGCCGGCTGCTCATGGCGGGGCGCCTCTCGGAGGGCAGCGAGGACCCAGGTCCGCTTGAAAAGGTGCTGGCCGCGACCACCGCCTGGGCGCCCCGAATGAACCTCGTCGCAGGGCTCAAGCGGCTTCGCGCGAAGACCGCCGCCGGCCTCATCCTCGATGTCGGCAAGGGAACCGGACCCTTGAAGGCCGAGGATCTGGCCCTCGTCCGGGAGTGCCTCGAGGCCCTCTCCGTGATCGACCGGGAACGGGCGATCGAACTTGCCATGCACTGCCTTCGCCGAGGGGACAGGTCGAATTCCGCCCGGGACTCCGCGGAGACCATCGCGCGCCTGGGGGGGGCTCAGGAAGTGTGCTTCCTCCTGGAAGAATGGCGACGGCGCCTGACGTCTCCCGGGAGATCCGGGGACGCCTTGATTCGCCATCTATTCGGCGTGCTCGGCATGACGCCACCGGAGGTGCTGACTCCCGTCATTCTGGAGTGCTTCGCAAGCGAGTCGGATCAGACCGTGCTGAAGGCTCTCTGGTCGGGTGTCTGCGGCCTTCCCGAGGATCTGAACAGTCCGCTGTTCCAACGTCTGGTCGATGGCAATTACGATCCACAACTACGCACGCAGGCGCTCTTCGCGGTCTCCTGCTGCGGTCAGGAGGGGGCCGCCTTCGTGGCGGCCCGATTCGACTGCGCGCCCGACGATCCGGCGCGTCTGGAGATGGCACGGACTGCATTGAGACGTTGCAGTGAATTCCTCGATCCTGACTGGGCCTTCGCTCGTTACATCTCTGCAGGGGATCCCCAGTTGGCCTCGGAACTGGCGCTCGTGCTCGCTGAGAAGCCGGGGGAGGGACTGACTTCGGACACAGTCCGTCGCCTGCGGCAGGATGCCATGGACGCCATGGAGTGCTCCTCCTGGGAGCCGAGATTCTGCGTCCGGACGATTGTTGCACTCGCTCAGTGTCACGCGGACGGCCCGTCGGACCTCGCCAGGCTGTTGGATCGGCCTGGACTTCACCAAGACGACCTCCGCCCGATTTACAAAGCGCTCCTCGACAACTCGCTTCCGCGAATCCCTTCCCTGTGGGACCGCCTCGTCGCAATAGCGAGCATGACGGAAAGGTCGGACGATCGGCTTCTGGGGGCTGTCGGCTACCTGGGGAGAAATGCGCAAGAGGGTGAACTGCCGAAGTTGACCTCCTGGGTACGGCGGATTCTGGAAGACCCTTACGCCAGCTCGAGCCTCGTTGCAGCGGCAAACCGCGATGACGGGGAACTTCGGCGTCTCGTGCTGGCAGTGACTGCAAGCGAGCTTTCTCCCGAGCTGAGGGAGTCCATCCGAAAGGACCTGGGCGTCGCCGCTGATTCCCCAGTCACTGACGACAAAACCGAAGGAGCGCCCGCCGCGCGATAGGAAACCATGGTCAAGAAAATCGAAAAGGACTACAGCCGCTTCCGCTCCATCGTCCGCGGCAAGATCAAGAAGGAGCTGCGGAAGTACATCACGCGCGGGGAGCTGATCGGGAAGGTGGGGCGGAATCTGGTTTCGATTCCGATTCCGCAGATCCAGATTCCGCATTTCCGAAACGGGAACAACCCCGGCGGCGGGGTGGGGCAGGGGCCGGGGGATCCGGGGGACCCCGTGGACGGGGGCGAGCCTGGGGCGCAGCCGGGCGCGGGGGACATGCCGGGCGAGCACCTCGTCGAGGTCGACGTGTCGCTCGACGAGCTCGCGAAGATCCTGGGCGAGGAGCTGGCGCTTCCCAACATCAAGCCCAAGGGTTCGCGGACGATCCAGGCGGACAAGGAGAAGTACACGGGGATCGCGCGGAGCGGGCCGGAGTCGCTGCGGCATTTCAAGCGGACGTATCGCGAGGCGCTCAAGCGGTCGATCGCGATGGGGATTTACGACGCGGAGAACCCGGTCGTGACGCCGGTGCGGGACGACAAGCGGTACCGGTCGTGGAAGGTGAAGGAGATTCCGCAGAACAACGCGGTCATCGTGTACATGATGGACGTGTCGGGGTCGATGGGGGACGAGCAGAAGGAGATCGTGCGGATCGAGGCGTTCTGGATCGACACGTGGCTGCGGAGCCAGTACAAGCGGATCGAGTGCCGGTACATCGTGCACGACGCGGTGGCGCGCGAGGTGGACCAGCACACCTTCTATCACGTGAAGGAGAGCGGCGGGACCAAGATCTCGAGCGCCCTCCAGCTCTGCCGCGAAATCGTGGAGCGCGATTTCAACCCCGTCGAGTGGAACATCTACCCGTTCCATTTCTCGGACGGGGACAACTGGGGATCCGAGGACACGCGGCGCTGCATCGAGCTGCTCGAGAACAACATCTTCCCGGTCTCGAACATTTTCTGCTACGGGCAGGTGAAATCGGCCTACGGATCGGGGCAGTTCAAGAAGGACCTCGACGAGCATTTCGGCAGGGAGGACGGGCGCATCATCACGAGCGAAATCCGCGACCGCGAGGGGATCTACGACTCGATCCGCGAGTTCCTGGGGAAGGGCAAATGAGCAGCACCCGCGGGATCAAGGGCCCTTCGCGCTCCAGCCAGCACCTGCACGACGAAATCGCGCGCATCGCGGAGCAGATCCGGGGGTACGCGAAGAGCTACGGGCTGGACCCGTTCGACACTTCGTTCGAGCTGATCGACCACGACGAGCTGAACGAGGTGGCGGCGTACGGGGGATTCCCGACGCGGTATCCGCACTGGCGGTTCGGGATGCACTACGAGGAGCTGGAGAAGGGTTACTCGTTCGGGCTGCAGAAGATTTACGAGCTGGTGATCAACAACGACCCGTGCACGGCCTATCTGATGAAGTCGAATTCGCTGGTGGACCAGAAGCTCGTGATCGCGCACGTGTACGGGCATTCGGACTTCTTCAAGAACAGCTTCTGGTTCGCGAAGACGAACCGGAAGATGCTCGACCAGATGGCGAATCACGGGACGCGGCTGCGGCGATACGTGGAGAAATTCGGCGAGTCCGTGGTGGAGGACTTCCTGGACGCGTGCATGTCGGTGGAGAACCTGATCGATTACCACTCGATGTACACGCCGAAGAAGCGGAAGTCGGCGGAGCCGATCGAGGACCTGGAGCGGGACAAGGAGGTCAAGAAGATCCGGTCGAAGGAGTACATGGACCGGTTCATGAATCCGCCGGAGTTCGTGCAGAAGCAGCGGAAGGCGATCGAGGACCAGCTCGCGCGCAAGCGCAAGCTGCCGGAGGAACCGGAGAAGGACGTGCTGCTGTTCCTGCTGGACTACGCGCCGCTGGACAACTGGCAGCGGGACGTGCTGGCGATCGTGCGGGACGAGGCGTACTACTTCGCGCCGCAGGCGCTGACCAAGATCATGAACGAGGGGTGGGCCTCGTACTGGCACTCGAGGATCATGACGGAGAAGGTGCTGACGGATGCGGAGGTGGTGGACTACGCGGAGCACCATGCCGGGACGATGGGGACGCAGCCGGGGGTCCTGAATCCCTACAAGCTCGGGATCGAGCTGTACCGCGACATCGAGGATCGATGGAACAAGGGCCGGTTCGGGCCCGACTGGGACCGCTGCGACGACATGCAGCGGCGGCGGAACTGGGACATGAAGCTGGGGCTCGGGCGGAAAAAGATCTTCGAGATCCGGCGGGTGCACAACGACATCACGTTCATCGACGAGTTCCTGACGAAGGAATTCTGCGAGGAGCAGAAGATGTTCACGTACCGGCACAATCCGCAGACCAACCGGCTCGAGATCGCCGACCGCGAGTTCGAGAAGGTGAAGGAGCAGCTGCTGTTCCGGCTCACGAACATGAGCTACCCGGTGATCCGCGTGGACGACGGCAATTTCCGGAACCGGGGGGAGCTGAAGCTCACGCACGAGCACGCGGGCCTCGATCTCGAGGCGCGCGAGGCTCGCGACACGCTCAAGAACCTCTTCCGCATATGGCGCCGCCCCGTGCACATCGAGACGCAGTCGGAGGGGGAGGGGAAGCTGCTGAGCTTTGACGGGGAGCGGCAGAGCGAGGAAACGATCGGCGGGGAATGAACCCGCCGTTCAGCGCGCGTAGAAATCCGGCCGGCGGTCCCCGAACCTGTCGTTCCGCGTGGCGATCGTCTTCCGGCGCGCGCGCGCGGGATCGATTTCGACCGTGTCGGCCGCATCGGCATCCTCAGGGGCGCGGACGAGGATCCTGCCGTCGGGGGCGGTGACCTGGCTGCGGCCGATGAAATTCAGGCCGCGTTCGTCGCCCCAGCGGTTGCAGGTGATCGCGAAGACGGCGTTTTCGAGCGATCGCACGGGCATCGAGTCGGGGCACCAGGGAAGGACGAGGTTCGAGGGGTGCGCCAGGATCTCGGCGCCCCGCAGGGCCAGCGTGCGCGCGGCCTCGGGGAAAAACCAGTCGAAGCAGATCATGAGGCCGATCTTCGCGCCGGCGCAGTCCCAGACCCGGAAGCCGGTGTCGCCTGGCGTGAAGAAGTCCATTTCGTTCTCGAAGAGGTGGGTCTTGCGGTAGACACCGACGAGGCCCTTCGCGTCGGCGAGGAGGGCGCTGTTGTAGATCGCGTTTCCGGACTTTTCGGCGAATCCCGCGCACACGGCCGCGCCGGTCTTCGAGGCGATGCGGCGGCACGCCGCCAGCGTCGGCCCCTCGGCGGGCTCGGAGAGCCCTTCCGCCTCGGCGCGCGAAGAAAAGTTGTATCCCGACGCGCAGAGTTCGGGGAGCACCAGGAGATCGGCGCGCGGGGCGAGGGCTTCGGCGCGCTCGAGATTCCGCCGGAGCCTTCCGATCTCGGGGGCGAACTGGACGAAGCCGACGCGCACTACTTGAGCCTCTCGAAGGTGATGCGGTCGATCCGCGCGCGGACGCCGCGGAAGACCAGGGTCACGCCGCCGGCGCGGGCGATGCGGGAATCCTTCGCCTCGAGGATGATGTTGCCGTTCAGGGAAAGGGCGAGCCGGTCGCCGACGCAGGAAGCGGTGTATTCGAAGCGCTCGTCGAGGCGCCCGATTTCCTTCGTACGGATCACGGCGAGGGCGGCCTCGGTTTTTCCACGCGAGTAGGCGATCGTCGCGTTGGCCTTGTCGGGCGTGGACATCTCAAATCCGAAGGCGTAGGCGTCGGAACCCTCGGCGAGCCGGAGGACGCAGCCGATCTGGGGGGTCTGGTCCAGCATTTCGCCGAACGGCCGCCGGCCGCCGGGCTTGTCCCCCGGGGTCTTTCCGTCCCGCTTCGGCGGGCGGCCCAGGTCGAGGTCCGTCCAGTGCAGGCGGACGGTCACGCTGCCGTCCGTCACCGCCGCCGTTCTCGGGGAGAGAAATCCGCTTCCGAGCAGCGTTCCTTTTTCCTTCGCTGACCAGAGGCTCATGGGCCGGTCGAACTCCTCGATTTCCGCGGGGTCGTCGAACTCGAAGACGAAGCGTTCGCCGCCGCCGGGCAGGTCGACGATTTTCCCCTGGGCGACGCGTTCTTCGTGGGTCCGGAGGCGGGCGACGAGGTCTTTGATGTCGGCTGCGAGGGTCCGGGCGGCGTCGGTCTGGCGGAGTATTTCGAGGGCGGCGGCGGCTTCCGCGGCGCCGGACCAGTCGCGTGCTTCGACGGTCTGTTTCAGGCGTTCGTAGTGGCGCAGGACGTCTGCGGCGGGATCGGCGGGCGGGTCCTGGGGAGCGACGGGGGGGACGACCGGGTCGGGCGCGGGGGTGTCCTCCGCGGCCTGCGCGGCGCCGCCGGCGGTCGAGGCGGCGGGCGTCTTCCGGCCGCCTTTCACCATGGCCACGACGATCGCGGCGAGAAGCAGGACGGCGCCCACGCCCGCGCCGATCGCCAGGAGGCCGCGGGTATTGGAAGGAGGGACGAGGACGATCTGGCTGGGGCCCTGGGTGACGGAGGGGGCGATGGCGGAGCCGGGGGGCAAGGCGGCGGGGAGGTCGGAGATGCCGATAGGCTGCCCGCCGGCTTCGACCGCGTCGAGGGCCGCGATGAGTTCATTGCAGTCGAAGAAGCGTTCCTGGGGCTTCTTGGCGAGCATCTTGGTCACGACGTTGGCGACGCTTTCGGGGATCCCCGGATTGACTTCGCGGATCGGCTTCGGGTCTTCCTGCACGTGCTTGATAATGACGGCGACCGGGGTCTCGGCGGCGAACGGTTTCTTCGCGGTGAGCAGGAAGTAGAACGTCGCGCCGAGGGAGTAGATGTCGCTTCGCGCGTCGGTCTTCTGGCCCTGGGCCTGTTCCGGGGACATGAAGTCCGGGGTGCCCATGATCTGGCCGGTTGTGGAGAGGGTGAGGTTGGAATCGACGGTGCGGGCGAGCCCGAAGTCGGCGACTTTGACGTCGCCCGCTGCGGTGACGAGGATGTTGTCGGGTTTCACGTCGCGGTGGACGATGCCGACCTTATGCGCGGCGGCGAGGCCGCGCGCGGCGTCGCGGACGTAGCGAAGGGCTTCGTGCCACGGGAGGGCGTGCCGGCGATGGACGAGCTTGCCGAGGGACTCGCCCTCGACGAACTGCATGACGATGAAGTTGTATCCGGACTCCTGGCCGACGTTCAGGACCTGGACGATATTGGGGTGTTCGAGGCGGGCGGCGGCGCGGGCTTCTCTCTGGAAGCGTTCGATAGCGGTGGGGTGGGCGACGAGTTCAGGGGGGAGGATTTTGATGGCGACGGTCTTGTCGAGGCCGAGGTGTTTGCCCTGGTAGACGGCGCCCATGCCGCCGCTTCCGATCCTGCGCGCGACGGTGCAGCCGCCGAGGGATTTTCCAACGAGGGGGTCGGCGAGGTTCTGTTTGCGGGTATCCGGGGCTGCGGCCGCGCCGGGGCTCGGGGCGACCGAGGCGGGTTCCCCGAGCGCGGCCAGGGGGGCGCCGCACTTCTTACAATGGGCGGTCATGCCTTCGCGCCAGCCGACGGCGCGGACTTCGGTGCCGCAGGCGGTGCAGCGGAGCCGCGTGACGGGCTTCGAGGTATCGGCCAGACTGGGGGCGGCCTTATCCACGCGGGGGATTTCCTCTGGGGGCATGGGTATCCTGCGATCTCTCTTTTGAACCCCCCGGGGTTGCCGGGGTTGTGACAAATTTCACAACCACTTCATAATTATAGAGATACGGAAAAAGCCTTGCAAGGCGTCCCTCCCGGTGGAAGATACACCCCCCGCCACCCCCGGGTTTCCCAATGCGCCTCCCCCTCGTCGCCATCGTCGGCCGCCCCAACGTCGGGAAATCGACGCTTCTCAATGCCCTCGCCCGCCGCCGCATCTCCATCGAGGCTCCGAAACCTGGCACGACCGTCGATCGCGTGACGGCGGTCGTACAGCGGGAGGAAGCCGTCTTCGAGGCCATGGATACCGCGGGGATCGTGGACGAGCCGGACAGCGAGGTCATGGCGCAGGCCCAGGCGCAGGTCGGCATCGCGCTCGAACACGCGGATGCGGTCCTGTTAGTCGTCGACATCCGCGACGGGCTCACGGAGCCGGACCGGCGGATCGCGGACCGGCTCCGGCGCGGGAAGATCCCCGTCATCGTGGTGGCCAACAAGTCCGATCAGGCGCGGACGCAGGCGCAGGAGTCGGAGTTCTTCGCGCTCGGATTCGGCCAGCCCGTCGTGACGTCGGCGCTCACGCGCCGCGGCCTCGACGACCTCGCCGCGGCCGTGCAGGAGAAGATCCCGCCCGGGCGCCGCGCAGGGGCCGTCCCGGATCCCGGCCTGAAGGTCGCCATCATCGGTCGACGCAACGTCGGCAAGTCCACGCTCGTCAACGCCCTCGCCGGCGAAACCCGCGTCGTCGTCACCGACACCCCGGGCACCACCCGCGACTCCGTCGACGTCCTCCTCGAGCTCGACGGACACGCCGTCACCCTCATCGACACCGCCGGCCTCCGCCGCAAGGCCAGACAGGACCCCATCGATCACTTCGGCCGCGTCCGTACCGAACGCTCCCTCCGCCGCTGCGACGTCGTCCTCTTCATCCTGGACGCCTCCGAGTCCATCTCCATCGTCGACAAGAAAGTCGCGGAGTACATGGTCGAGGTCGGCAAGCCCGTGGTCCTCGTCCTTAATAAATGGGACCTCGCGAAGGCCGCCGGAAAGGTGCCGGAGGAATACGAGAAGTACTATGATGACGTCCTGCCGGCCCTCGCGTTCGCGCCCATCGTGTGCGCTTCCGCGAAGACCGGATTCAACGTCCGCGAACTTGTCCGGCTCGCCGCCGACCTCCATACCCAGTCGTCGACGCGCGTCCCGACCTCGTTCCTGAACCGCATCGTCGAGGAAGCCCAGGAGTGGCACGGCCCGGCGAAACGCGGCCGCCTCCCGAAAATCTACTTCGCCAAACAGACCGGAACCTGCCCGCCGGAGTTCGTGCTCGCCGTCAACCGGGCGGATTCCTTCACCGACGAGTACCGGCGGTATATTGAGAACCGCCTGAGGGAGAACCTGCCGATCGGCGAAGTGCCGATCCGGGTGTCGTTCGAGGGGAAGCGGAGGAGGAAGAGCGAATGAAGCGGGCGATCTGCGGGGCGGTGCTGGCTGTGCTGGCGGCGGGGTGCGGGAAGCCTGGCGATCCCGGGCTGAAGGGTGGGGACACGCTGATTTACGCCCGCGGGGCGGACTCGAAGAAGCTGGACCCGCAGGCGATCGAGGACGGCGAGAGCGTGAACGTCGTGACGCAGGTATTCGACACGCTGGTGGCGTTCGAGGCGAAGGGAACGAAAGTTGAGCCGGCGCTGGCGCTGTCCTGGACGGCGTCGCCGGACGGGCGGGTCTGGGAGTTCAAGCTGCGGCAGGGGGTCCGGTTCCACGACGGGTCGCCGTTCGACGCGGCGGCGGTCGTCGCGAATTTCACGCGGCTCGTGCAGGCGGGCGCGGCGAACCGGTACGGAATGGGGGAACCGCCGTACGGATTTCTGTACACGATCATCGAAAAAGTGGAGGCGAAGGGGGCGGACGCGGTTGCATTCACGCTGACCGCGGCGAACGCCACCTTCCTGACCAACCTCGCAATGTTCCCCGCGTGCATCTCGAGTCCCGCGGCGATCGAGAAATGGAAGCAGGACTACGGTCAGCATCCCGTCGGAACGGGCCCCTTCAAGTTCGTCTCGTGGGAGCCGAACCAGAAGATCGTGCTCGAGGCGAACCCGGAGTACTGGGGGGGCGCGCCGAAATCGAAGCGACTGATCTTCGCGGTGATCGCGGATAACGCGGTGCGGCTGCAGCGGTTGAAGGCGGGCGAGATTCACATCATGGACGGGGTGAGCCCGAGCGACCTCGGGAACATCCGGTCCGACGGAAATCTGAAACTTCTGCAGGCGCCGGGGATGAACTTCTCGTACCTCGCGATCAACAACGACAAGCCGCCGTTCGACCGGCCGGAGGTCCGGCAGGCGATCGCGCGCGCGATCGACAAGCAGGAGCTCATCAAGCTCGCCTACAGCGGCGTCGGGCAGACCGGGCCGAATCCGCTTCCCCCCACGATCTGGGGGTACAACGAGTCGATTGCGGAGTACACCTACGATCCGGAGGGGGCGAAGAAGGTGCTGGCGGAGGCCGGGCTGGCGGGGAAGGAGATCGCGCTTTACGTGATGCCCAATCCGCGCGGGTACGTGCCGGATCCGGCGAACGTGGGCGCGGTGCTCAAGCAGCGGCTGGAGGCGGCGGGGTTGAAGCCGCGGATCATGAGCCCGGCGTGGGAAGGCGGCGTGTACCTGAAGGAGCTGAAGGAGGGGAAGCACGACATCGCGCTCATCGGGTGGATGACGGACAACGGCGACCCCGACAATTTCCTGTTCACGCTCCTGCACTCCTCGGGGATTCCGGAGCAGAACCACGCGCGGTACCGGTCGAAGGAGTACGACACGCTGGTGGAGCAGGCGCAGATTGCGCCGGATCCGGCGAAGCGGGCGGAGCTCTACAGGAAGGCGCAGGAGGTGCTGAGGCGGGACACGCCGGTCGTCCCGCTGGCCTACCTCCCGAACCTTGCGGCGACGCGCGCGAACGTGGCGGGATACGAGCTTCACCCGATGGGGCTGGTGCGGCTGAAGGACGCGCACCTGGGACCGTAGCGGCGATGAGGGCCCATCTCCTTCGCCGGATCGCGCTGGCCGTGCCGACGCTCCTCGGAGTGTCGCTGCTGGTGTTCCTGATGGCGCACGCGGGCGGAGACCCGGCGCGGGCGATTGCGGGGGAGAAGGCTCCTCGGGAAGTGATCGAGCGCGTGCGCCGCGAATACGGGTTCGACCGGCCGTTACTGATGCAGTACGGGAGCTACCTGCGCGGCGTGGTGAAGGGCGACTTCGGCCGCAGCTATCAGACGGGGCGGCGGGTGTCGGAGGACCTGAGCCGCCATTTTCCCGCGACCGTGGAGCTCGCTACGACGGCGCTGCTGATCGCGGCGGTGATCGGCGTCCTCGCCGGAATCCTCTCGGCGCTCCGGCCGCGCTCGCTTCTCGACGCCTCCGTCATGACGGGGTCGCTGCTCGGCGTTTCCGTCCCCGTCTTCTTCCTCGGCATGCTCCTCCTGGTCCTCTTCCAGGGCCGTCTCCCCGGCGGCGGCCAGCTCGGGTTCGCCAGCGACTTCACGCCGGACCGCACCGGTTTCGTGCTCGTGGACGCCTTTCTCGCGCGCCGTTCCGACGTCGCCGGCGAGTACATCGCGCACCTGATCCTGCCCGCGCTCGCGCTGGCGACGATTCCACTCGCGGTCATCGCGCGCCTGACCCGCGCCGCGATGCTCGAGGTGCTGTCGAGCGATTTCGTGCGGACGGCGCGGGCGAAGGGGCTGTCGACCGGGGCGGTGGTGATGAAGCACGCGCTGCGGAACGCGCTCGTCCCGATCGTGACCACCGTCGGCCTGCAGTACGGGACGCTTCTCGCGGGGGCCGTGCTCACGGAGACGGTGTTTTCGTGGCCGGGGATCGGCCGTTACGTCGTGGAGTCGATCTCCCGCCAGGATTTCATCGCGATGCAGGGCGCCATCCTGCTCATTGCGGCGACATTCGTCCTCGTGAACCTCGTCGTCGACCTCCTGTACGGCTGGCTCGATCCCAGGATCAGCCGTGGATAACCCGAGGCGCTCGCTACGAAGTTTCTTCCGCAGCCGCGCCGCCGTCGCGGGAGTCCTGCTCGTCGGCGCCTACCTGCTGGCCGCGGCGGCGGCCGACCTGTCGCCGCGCGGGCCGCGCGCGATCGACCAGGATCGCAGCCTGAAGGCTCCCGGCGCCGCAGGACTCTTCGGCACCGACCAGCTCGGCCGCGACGTCCTCTCGCGCGTTCTCCACGGCGCCCGCGTTTCGCTCCTGATCGGACTCGTCTCCGTTTCGGTCGCGCTCGCGGCCGGCGTCCCCCTCGGGCTCGTCGCCGGGGGCGCGGGAGGCGCCGCCGACATGCTGATCATGCGGCTCGTGGACGTCATGCTCGCCTTTCCCGGGATCCTCCTCGCCATCGCCCTCATGGCCGTCCTCGGCCCGTCGCTTCCAAACCTCATGCTCGCCGTCGGCATCGTCAACGTCCCCGTCTACGCCCGCCAGGTCCGCGCTTCCGTCCTCCAGGTCCGCGACCTCGACTACGTGGTCGCCGCGCGCGCTCTCGGCGCGGGTCGGACGCGCGTGCTCGTCCGGCACGTACTCCCGAACATCGCGGCACCGATCCTCGTTCTTTCGACGCTCGGGATCGGCACCGCCATCCTCGAAGCCGCCGGCCTCGGTTTCGTCGGCCTCGGCGTCGAGCCGGATTCGCCGGAGTGGGGAACGATGCTCGCCCAGTCCCGGCGCTACTTCCTCGATTGTCCCTGGACCGTGGTCGCTCCCGGGGCCGCGATCAGCCTCGCCATCCTCGGTTTCAACCTGATCGGGGATGCGCTGCGGGATTTCCTCGATCCGCGCGCGTCGAGACTGTGAAGCACGGCTTGCGGGCTGGGGGCACCGTATTAGGTTAATGTTCACCTTCAAAACTCTTGACACCAAGCCGACTTGCAAATACCCTACCAGGCTCTTTCCCGGTGCCGCCTCATCAAATCCGACCGCGGTTCATCCCCAGGAGGAATCAGAGCCCGATGGCCGATACCCAGACCGCCGCGCCCGGCATTCGCAGCCAGTTCGAAAAGGAAGACCTGACGTTCGCCGATCTGTTCGCCATCCGTCGTGAAGTGTACGGTTCGATCGAACGCCGCCAGGAACTCTCGCGGGTTCTGGAAGGCAAGGAAGGCGACTTCGAAAAGAAACTCGGCGAGAACAAGGGCGCCTGCCGCAGGGCGGTCGGTCAGTGGATCCTCGGCCGCTCGCGAGAGGCTCTCGAGACAATCAGCCACCTCCGCCCGTCCAGGGAATCCCTGTTCGTCTCCGCCCACGCCTCCCTCGATACCGGCGGGCCGGAGCACGCGCTGGAACAGCTGGAGAAACTGAAGGGCCAGGAACTGCACGCCGGAGACGGAGTCTTCGTCGAAGCGGCGCGCTACGAGGTCCTCGAGAAGCTGGGCCGCCACGCGGACGTGCTCGCCGCCCTTCCGAAGGCGCTGAAAGCGCAGGGCGACAGCGCGGAGCTGCACTACCACGCCGGGATGTGCCAGGACCTGCTCGGAGAGTACGCCGAGGCTGAAAAGTCGTACAAGAAAGCCCTCGACCTCGACCCGAACCACGAGGGGACTCTCTTCCGCCTCGCCTACAATCACGACCTGCGCGGCGAGGACAAGGAGGCGCTGGAGGTCTACGAGCGACTGCGCGCGCTCCGCCCCCCGCGGGTCGCGACGCTCCTCAATCTCGGCGTGCTCTACGAGGACCGCGGCGACTACTCGAAGGCCGCCGACTGCTACGAACAGGTGCTCGACGTCTATCCGAACCACCAGCGCGCCCAGCTCTATGCCAAGGACGCGCGCGCCTCCCTCAACATGTACTACGACGAGGAGGCGAAGCGGAAGGAGCACAAGTGGGGCAAGCTGCTGGGCACGCCGATCGGCGAGTTCCAGCTGTCGGTACGCAGCCGCAACTGTCTTGCGCAGATCAACGTGCAGACGCTGGGCGATCTCGTCCGCAAGACGGAGGAGGAGCTGCTCACGGTGCGCAATTTCGGGGATACATCGCTGAAGGAAATCCGCGAGCTTCTGACGCAGAAGGGTCTGCGGCTGGCTCGTCCGGGCGAAACTTCGATCGATCCTTCGGCTCCGCCCGAAACCCCGGCGCCGCTGCCCGCTCCGACGCGTCCCAAGGAGGACGTTCTCCAGAAGCCGGTGGCGGAGTTCGAGTGGAGCGCGCGCGCGCGGAAGGCGCTGGAGTCGCTGGGCGTCGGCGTGCTGGCCGACCTCACGATGAAGACCGAGAAGGAGCTGCTGGCGATCAAGAACTTCGGGACGACGTCGCTGACCGAGGTGAAGCAGAAGCTGGCGCAATTCGGGCTCTCGCTGAAGGAAGGCTAGTCCCGCATGATCGGCGGCGTTCCCGACGCGTTCTGGATCGGAAGCGCCGCCGCGCTGGGGGCCACGATCGGCTCCTTTCTGAACGTCTGCATCTACCGCATGCCGCGGAGGTGCATGACGATCGCGCGGCCGCGGCACTCGCACTGTCCGAAATGCGGGCACGCGATCCGGTGGTTCGAGAACATCCCCGTGCTGTCGTGGCTGGCGCTTCGCGGGCGCTGTTCCGGGTGCGGGAACCCGATTTCGCCGATGTACCCGTTTGTGGAAGCGCTGACGTCGGGGCTGTTCTGCCTCGCCGCGTGGCACGCGCTGGCGTCTCCGGCGCCGTGGATGCCGGGCGGGAGTCCCGCCGATTGGGAGCGGCTCGCCTGGTTCGGCGTCGCGGCGGGATTCACGTCGGCGCTGATCGTCGCGACGTTCGTCGATTTCGAGTTCCAGATCATCCCCGACCAGGTGTCCGTGACCGGAGCGTGGCTCGCGCCCGTGCTGTCGCTGCTCCTGCCCTGGCTCCATCCGCCCCTGCTGCAGCTGCGCCCGCAGGTGCCGGCGGGCCCGGTCCTGCCTCCCGGCTGGGACCACGCCGAAGGACTCCTCTCCTCCCTCGCGGGGGCCGCCGCCGGCGCCGGCCGGATTTACGGCGGGGGCGTGCTCGGGAAGCGGGCGGTCCGGAAGGAGGCGATGGGGTTCGGCGACGTGAAGCTGATGGCGTTCGTCGGCGGCATCCTCGGCTGGAAGGCCTCGTTGTTCACTTTCTTCACCGCCTGTTTCCTCGGCTCCGTGTGCGGAATCGGAATGCTCCTGGTCCATCAGCTCGCCAACCTGTTCCGATCGAAGCCCGCGAAATTCAATTCGTACCTCGCCTTCGGCCCTTATCTCGCGATGGGGGGGCTCGCGATGTTCTTCTTCAGGCGCGAGATGGAGTGGGGCGTGTTCGTCTGGTATCCCCAGTGGCTGAGGGGGATGGCCGGGGTCCCCTAGGCCGTTTCCCGTTCAAGCCGGCGCGGGTCCGCGGCCGATGAACCCCTTGAGACGTTCTCCGAAATCGAAGAGGGGAGCCCTTCCATGCGCCACACCCGCCGGTTTCTCGCCGCGGCGTTCCTCCTGCCCGCCTTCGCCGGCTGTTCCGTGACGAAGTACGAGGAACAGATTCAGGCCCGCGACCAGGAAATTTCCGAACTGCAGCAGCAGAACGCCGACATGCGCCACCGGATCGCGCAGAAGGAAGGCGCGCTCGTCGACCTGCGCAGGAAGCTGTCCGAGAAACCGAAGGAAGTCATCGTGGAGAGGACGGTGCCGGCCGAGCCGGTGCAGTCGAAGCCCGCCGTCGCCCTGAAGAACGCAGGGTTCCAGGTCGACGAGCGCGCCGACGGCACCGCGGTCGTGCTCGAGGGCGGCATCCTCTTCGAGAGCGGCCAGGCCGTGCTCACGGCAGCCGGAAAGGCCTCCATCGCCAGGCTCGTCCCCATTCTCAAGGCCGAGTATCCCGGCCAGCATTTCCGCATCGAGGGCCACACCGACAACCAGCCGATCCGGATCACCTCCCGGGGTTTCCGCTCCAACTGGGATCTCTCCTACGCGCGCGCGAAGGCGGTGTTCGACGCGCTTCAGGAAGCGGGCATCCCGGTCGCCCGCATGTCGATCGGGTGCTATGCGGACACGCGGCCGCGGGCGAACAACAAGGTGGAGGCGGGCCGGCGGGAGAATCGCCGCGTCGAGGTGCTACTGGAGAGGTAGGATCCGGCCGGCCGTCGCCACGGGACCCGGAATCCGCTGGTTTCCCACTCGACCGTTCGGCTACAGTAGCGCCCCGCACCATGCGCACCGGCATCATCTCGGACATCCACGCGAACTGGCAGGCGATGCAGGCGGCGCTCGCTCGTCTGGACAAGGAGGGCGTGGACGAGATCGTGTGCCTGGGCGACGTGATCGGCTACGGCGCCGACCCGAAGATCTGCGTCGAGGAGATCATGCGGCGCAGGATCGTCACGATCCGCGGCAACCACGAGCGGTACGTGATCGGGGAGATCGAGGACGGGCTCAAGGCCGACACCGAGAAGGCGATCGAGTACACGCGCGCCCAGCTGAAGAACGAGCATTACACGGAAATCGAGAGCTGGAAGAACCGGCTGATGCACCGGAACGAGTTCCTGATGACCCACGGATCGCCGCGGCACAAGGACGAGTACGTGCTCTCGATCGACGCCGTGGTCGGCTCGCTCCGGGCACTTCAGCAGGAATTCCCGGACTGCCGCGTCGCCCTCCACGGCCACACGCACCTCACGAGCCTGTTCGCCCCCGGCCAGGTCGTCAAGCCGATCCACGAGGATCTCGTGGCGCAGCTCGACTTCACCAAGGTCTACCTCCTGAACCCCGGATCCGTCGGCCAGCCGCGCGATCGCTGCCCCCTGGCGTCGTTCATGATCCTCGACATGGAGAGGAAGTCCGCGCAGTACTTCCGCGAACCCTACGACATCGAGGGGGCTCAGAAGCGGATTCGCGAAGCGGGTCTGGCGGAGCGGTTCGCGATGCGGCTGCAGGACGGAACCTGAGCGCGCGGGCGAATTCGGCCTTCGGAGTGGCCAGGGGAATGGCGCTACGCGGGGGGCAGATTCCCGAAACTGGCGGAGACGCCGGGGAAGCGGGAGACCTGGTCCTTGACCTGCCGCATGAGGGCGTCGACCTTGGCTTCGTGCTCCGGCGGGCAGGCCACCGCGAGCATCCGGATCGAGCGCGGGGCCGCGGTGCCGGCCGGCGCCGGGGTCAGGTCGCGGATGATCTCGGAGCAGTTCTGGTAGCGGTGGTCGCGCTCCTTCTCAACGGCGCGCATGATGAACCGGTCGAGGTCGGCGGGGACCTGCGGGTTGACCTGGCGGGGCGGGGTGATGGGGTCGCGGATGTGGCGCTTCAGAATGACGTACGGATCCACGTCCTCGAACGGGCAGTGTCCGGTGACCATCTTGTACGCCATAATGCCGAGGGAGTAGATGTCCGCGCGCCCGTCCACGCCTTTTCCGCGGATCTGCTCGGGGCTCATGAACTCCGCCGTGCCGATCACCTCGTCGTTCTCATTCTGCTCCCCGGGCTGATTGACGCGCGCGATCCCGAAGTCCATGAGCTTCACTTCGTTCCCCGGCGTGATGATGATGTTGCCGGGCTTGATGTCGCGATGCACGATTCCGCGCTCGTGCGCGTACTGAAGCGCCGCGGCGGTCTGCGTCAGGATGTGCCGGCACATGTCCCACGACAGGTGCCCCGCGGTCTCGACCATCTTCGCGAGCGGCGTTCCGTCCACGTACTCCATCACGATGAAGATCGTCGCGTAGGCCGCCTCGGTGTCGTAGACCTTCACGATGTTCCCGTGGTTCAGCGCGGCGATGATCTGCGCCTCCTGCCGGAAACGCTTCCCGAACTCCTCGTCCAGCGAGAGTTCGTGGGAGAGCATCTTGATGGCGACGGTGCGGTTGAGGGAGGTCTGGAGGCCGGTGTAGACGATGGACATGCCGCCGCGGCCGAGCTCGCCGAGGAGCCGGTACTTGCCGACGGTTTTCGAGGCCATGATGTCGGACTCGGAGAGCCGGCGGGCGAGAATCTGGGTGAGGAACTTGGAGACGCCCGGGTGCTGGCGTGTGAGGTTCTGGAAGGTCTCCTTGTCGATGATGAGGCACTCGGTCGGGCCGTCGGCGATGACGTCGGCGGAGCGCGGGTCGCCCGTCATCAGGGCCATTTCACCGAAGACCTCGCCGGGGCCGAGGGAAGCGACGAATTTCTCGCGACCCTGATTGTCGAGGATGGGGATGCGGACGGCGCCGTTGTAGATGATGTACATGGCGTCGCCCGGCTCGCCGCGGCGGATGATGGGCTCGTTGGACGAGTATTTTTTCGTCCGGACGAGGGCGCCGAGCTTTTCGAATGAAGCGGGGGACAGGGAGGAGAAGACGTCGAGCGACTTGAGGAAGCTGATGGCGGACATGGGGCGCATTGTAGGCAGTCGGGGGGGAAGAAGCCATAAGCGGCGTTGGTCGAGCGGTTTTTCGGACTCCCAGTGGGGTCGGCGCTCCGATGCCGACTGCGATCCTGCGACGGAGTCCAGATCGGTCATCGGCCCGTGTCGTTTCTTTGCTTATAGCTTATGGCTTATGGCCTCTGGCTCCCGCTTCCGCCCCCTCACTTCTGTCCTACTTTGAGCGCGCCCACTTCCTTCCCGAGATTCGCCCCCAGTTCCTTCAGGGACCCGAGCGAGGCTTCGCGCTCCAGTTCTGCCAGCGGCCGGCGGGAGGAGGAGGCGGTGGTGATGTCCGAATCGAGGCGGAGGTCGGCGGAGGCCACGGCGCGGACGCGGCTGGAGGCCACGTCGACGAGCGCGCCTTCGGCGGTCGCGTAGACCTCGACGGTCTTCCCCGGAACGACGAAGACCGGGAGGATGAGCCAGTTCAGGTGGGACCAGTTGTTGAAGTACGTGCCGGTGTTGCGGCCGCGGCCGAAGACGAACAGGGAGTTCGCGCCGATGCGGGCGGCGGCGTAGCGGAGGGCGGGGAGGTCGGCGTTCTGGGGCAGGAACATCTGGGGGACGGCCTGGACGGAGTCGGCCGTGCCGCCGAGGGCGGAGCGAAAGGCATCGAGGTGTTCGGGCGCGACGGAGGTCGGGCGGTAGCCTGGGAAGCCCGGGACGATTTCCACGACGGCGACGCGCACCGGCCCGTCGAGGGGGCCGGCGGCCTGGAGGGCGAGCTGGATGTCTTCCTCGCTGATCTTCGTTTCGCCGGACGGTTTCTCTATCCCGACGCCGGGTCCGCGGAACGCGGGATCTTTCTTTTCGGTCTCGGTCTGGAAGTTCAGCCCCATGTCGAGGACGGGGCGCGCGACGTCCGAGGAATAGGAACAGCCCGCGAGGACGAGGCAGAGGAGAATTCCGGGTTTCATTTTCGGCTCCCGCTGTTGAAGGGTTGTGTTTCTCAAGCGGGCCCGCCCGTCATTGGTTCACCGGATTCGCAATCCGGGCCGGGATTCTGTTTTCTGTTTTTCTTTTGAAGTTGAAGTTGAAAACGCCGCTTACGGCACCCTGTCCCTCGACGCCGCCGAAGTCCCCTTGATCGGCCTCGCCTCCGGATCCACCAGCGTCACCAGCCGCACCATCAGGGGCGACTGCACGCCGCCCAGCGACTCGAAAGTCACGCGCGCGACGACGGTTCGACCGCGCGGGCCGCGCTCGGTCTGGTAGGCGGCGAGGGTGACCTCGCCGGAGGAGAAGAGCTGGGAGTTGTAGTCGGGAGGCTTGAACCACGGAGTGGAATCGATCGCGACGATCCGCACGAGCGTCCGGTCGAAGACGAGGCGGAGCGTGTAGGCGCCGAGTTCCCGCTCGCCGGCATCGATCGAGATGTCCACGGGCTCCGGGACCGGGGCGACGTGTTCGCCGATCAGTCCGTCCCTCTCTTCCCGCTCCGCCTCGCTCCGCGCGGCGGGGGCGTCCGAGGAGGAGGCGCAGCCGGCGAGCAGCCACGCGGCGATCACGACGCCCCACTTCTTCACTGGCGTCCTCCGCTCTCTGTGACGGCGCGTGCGGCGATCAGCGCGTCGGCCACGTTGCACTCGCCGTCGCCGTTCAGGTCGAGCGCGGCGGGCGCCGTCGCACCCACCACGCCTTTCATGATCGCCAGGCAGTCGCCCGACGTCAGCAGCTTTTCTTCAGGCTGCGGCGGCACGTCGGGGGGGCGGGCGATGCGGCCCTCCGCGGGAATCGGGGGAAGCTCGCCGCCGGCGAGGAAGCCTTCGCCGGGCGGGGGCTGGGGAAGGGGCTCGGACGGCGGCTCGGGTTCCGGGTCCGGAGGCTTTGCCGTGCCGCCGTTGTCGGGAGGCCGGACGTCCGTGGGGCCTCCCGGAATCACCGGCTCCGCGCCGGGCAGGCCCTTCGGGGCGACTGAGGGGGGGACCGGCGCCGGCTGCGACGCCACCGTTTCCGATCCCGCGGCGGGGTCGACTCTTCGCGTCGCATACTTGAAGCCCCCGATGCCCGCGGCGAGGAGCAGGGCCGCGGCAGCCGCCACGGACCCCCAGCCGGCGGGCCGGCGCCGCGCTGCGTCGCGCGCGATTCCAGCGATCGCGGCCCGGACCGTCGAGTCGTTGCGTTCCGGCAGCTCCGTGTCGTCCCCCAGGGCGCGCAGCGCCCGCGCCGTCAGCGCGACGACCTTCTGCCGGTCGCGGCACTCGGCGCACGCGGCGAGATGGTCGCTCGCGTCCACGGTGGGGGCGAGGAGGAGGTCGTTGGTCAGCTCGGTGCAGTTCATGGGCCTCTATTCAGCGCGCGGGGGAGTCCGGGGTTCGCAGTTTCTTCTGGAAGTGTCCTTTCAGCTGCTCTAAACCATTGTGAATCCTGGACTTAACTGTGCCTGTGGGGATGTCGAGCATCTCCGCAATCTCCTCGTACGGAAGATCGTCGAAAAACCGAAGCGTCAGCACCTCGCGGTACGCCTCCGGCATCTCCGCCAGCGCCTCCCGGATCCGCCCGGCCAGCTCCAGCCCCGCCACCGCCATGTCGGGCCCCGGCCCCGGATCCGCAGCCGCATCATCCTCCACCCCGCTCGCCCCCGCACGCTTCCGCCGCCGCAGCTCCGTCACCGCAAGACTCGTCACCACCCGGTACAAGAGCGTCGTGAATTTCGCCCGCGGCTCCCACTCCGGCGCCTTCCGAAACACATACAGAAACGCCTCCTGCACCACGTCCCCCGCCGCGTCCGCGTCGCCCGTCATCGCCGCCGCGTGCCGCATCGCCCGGTCCTTGTGCCGCTCGAACAGCGTCGTGAACGCCGCCGCGTCGCCGCGCCGGCACAGGGCCATCAGCTCCTCGTCGGTCATCGCGCGCTAGGCCTGCGATTTCTGACTGAGCGAAGCGGCGGCCGCGCGGGCGCGGGCCTCGGCGGTCTTTGCGCCTGCCTCCGCCAGATGCCGGGCAGCCTCGTCCGCAATCTCCGCACCTTCCCGCGCAGCGTCCCTCGTCAGCGGCGCCGCGGCGAGGAGCTCCGCGTATCGGGCCTGGACGTGGGCGAAGGGAAGGGCGAGCTCGGTCTCCTTCAGGATTTTTACGGCCCGCGTGAAGTTGCGGATGGCGGCATTGCGATCCGCGGCCGCCGTGTGGACGGCGGCGAGCCCGGCGTACACGCGCGCGACGAGGCCCGCTTCCATCCAGACCTTCCCCAGGTGTTCGAGCACGGCGTGAAACGCGGTGCGCGCCTCCGCCCCGCGTCCCGCGCGCAGGGTGGCTTCGGCGCGCGCGAGGCCGAGAAGCGCGGCGAGTTCGGGGGTGGTCGCGCCGGGGGCGGCGATATCGAAGTACGAGAACGCGCGGTCGAGCTGGCCCGCGGCGGAGCATGCCTGGCCGAGGGCGATTCCGGCGCGGGCCAGGCCGGAGCGGAGGGCGGTGGCGTCGAAGAGGGCCTGGGCTGCGGCGGCGGACTCGAGGGCGGCGGCGGGGTCTTCGGCGGCGAGGGCGGCGTCGGCGGCGGCGAGGTGGGCGCGCGCCTGCGTGGCGGGGGCGCCGGCGGCGGCGGCGGCCTGGCCGGCGAGCGCGGCCTGTTCGCGGGCGGCGGCGCCCCGGGCGGCGGCGACGCGCGCGTGGGCGAGGAGCGCCCGGGTTTCGGCTTCCAGCACGCGGTCCTCGCAGGTCTCGAGCGTGCTCTCGAGGCGCGCCGCGGCCGCGAGGGCCCGGCCGCCGAAGATCTGGCAGCGGGCCAGCGTCAGCACGGCGTCGGGCGCGCCGCCGACTTCCAGCGATTCCTGCGCGTTGGCCTGCGCCTGTTTCACGTCGCCGGTGACGAACCGGTATTCGGCGAGCAGGGCGAGCGTCGGGCCGGCCAGCCCCGCGGCCTGGGCGTGAGGGCGGGCGGCCTCGATGTGTCGCGCGGCCGTGGGGAGGTCGTCGCCGAGGATGGCCAGGCGGGCCTGGAGCAGGGAGGCGGTGACCTCGTCGCGGCGGCCGCCCGGTTTTTCGCGCGCGAGGGCGATCGCGTCGGCGGCCTCGCGGCGGCGTCCGAGGAGGATCTGGGCGCGGGCGAGATCGTAGCGCAGGGCGGCGAGGCGTTCCGGCGGCGGGCCCTGTCCGATCGCTTCGGTGAGCGCCCTCAGGGCCGCGGCGGGCTGCCCGCAGGCAAGCCGCGCGCGGGCCGAGCGCTCGGCGTGGGCGCCCGCTTGCGCCCTGTTCCTCGATTTTCCAAGCCAGGGTTCGGCCCTGTCCAGCCAGCCGCGCGCTTCGGAAGCGCGACCCGCTTCCAGCGCAACGTCCGCCGCGCGCACGCAGCAGTCGACCGCGCGGTCCGCCGAGGCGCCTTTCAGGGCCTGGGCCGCGGCGCGCTCCGGCCGCGCGCGATCGAGCCGGTCCAGCGCGGCGGCGGCGCGGTCGTGCATCGCGCTCCGCTCGGTTTGCGGAATGTCGTCGTACGCCTGCGCGCGGAGGTGAGGCGAAGGGATCCCATAGGATTTGCGCCCGCGCTCGTCCTGCTCCGCCGCCATTTTCCGGGCGACCAGATCGTGCGCGGCGTGGAACAGCTCCGCCTGCGCGAGCCCCGTCACCTCCTGGAGCACGTCGAACGGGAGCCCGTCCTCGGAGATCGCGAGCCATCGAAGGGTGGACGCCTGCCGGGCGTTCAACGCGCGGTAGTTCGCCAGCAATCCCTCGCTCAGCCCCGCCACCAGGTCCTCGCCCATCAGCGGCCCCTTCTTCTTCAGCCGCCACAGCCCGGTCTCCTCCCCGATCAGCCCTGTCGCAGCGAGATGCCGGCAGATCTTCTCCACCTGGTGCAGGTCGCCGTCCGTCACCCGGTAGACCTCCGTCGCGATCCGGCCCTCCGCGCGCGGCGCTTCCCCCCCTCCCGTCCAATTCATCTCCGCCGCCAGCATCGGCCCGAGGATCTTCCGCAGGTCGTCCTCCGGCAGGCGCGGGATCATGAACTCCTGCGCGAGTTTCTGCTCCCTCAGTTTCGGCGCGAACCGCGCCCATGGATTGGTGTCGGCCGCGCGGGACTGGGAGACGGCGGAAGCGAGGACGACGGGGCGTTCGCGGGTCATGAGCGCGACGCGCTCGAGGATTCCGAGGGTCTCCGAGTCGGCGAGCTCGATCGCGTCGACGGTGATGAACAGCGGCCGGATCTCGAGGACGGCGGTGAAGAGCTCGATGAGGAGGGGCCGGATCCGGGCGTCGGGGACGCTCAGGTCGGGCGTGCGGCCGTTGCGGATGGCGAGGTGGCGGAAGGGCTCGCCGAAGCGGCCGAACTCGGCGGCGAATTTCATCGCGAGCTTCGTGTAGGCGAGGAAATCGACCGGCTCCACGGCGCGGATCGCGGCGAGGGCGATCCATTTCCACGGGCCGAAGTAATCGCCGAGGTCGCCGCTGCAGGTGGCGGAGAGGAAGAAGAAATTGCGGTACGAATTCCGGGAGACGAATTCCTCGAGGACGCGGGTCTTGCCGACTCCCGGTTTTCCTTTAAGGAGGATGAATGCGCCCTTTCCGCGCGGGGCTTCGTCGAGGACGCGGTCGAGGACCTGGATCGTGTTCGAGCGGCCCGCGAACGGGATCCGGCCGGCGGAGGGAGGCGGCACGGCCTTGAGCGTCTCGGGCGCGGGGGCGGCGCGCGCCGCGACCAGCTCCCCGGGCTCAGGAGTCGAACGCGGATCGAAGGCGCCTCCCGGAATCGCCTCCGCCAGCGCCCCGGGCGCGAGGTCGACGATCGGAAGCAGAGGGTCCGAGGGCGTGACCCTGTCCGCGGCCGCTCCCGGCGCCTCCTGAGGAGCGGCCGGCTGCGCGCTCGACAGCTTCGTCAGCGCTTCGCGCGCCTCGGCCTGCTCCGCCAGCCGTGCGCCGCACCGGTCCAGCCACTTGCGCGCCTCCTCGCGGTCCTCGTCGATCCGCAGCGCCTCCGCGAACGCCCCGGCCGCCCCCTCGAGGTCGCCCTCCGCGAATCGCGCGAGCCCGATCTTCGTCCGCTCCAGCGAAATCCCGCTCTTTCCGGCCTTCTCCTCCCGGCGGTCCAGGTGCCGGAGCATTTCCTTCGCCTCGAGGTTCGCCGGATCCTGCGCCAGCGCCTGCCGGAGCAGTTCGCGCGCCGCCTCGGGATCTTTCTCCGCCCGCGCCCGCTCGAGCCGCTTCCGCTTCTCCCCGGCCTGGTTCGAGCGCGCGATCCCGCAGAGCTCCGCGTACCTGCGCGCCGTCTCGTTCTCCGGGTCGAGCCGCAGCGCTTCCACGATCGCCGCGGCCGCTTCCTCGAACCTCGTCGCGTTGAATGCCTCGACCCCGCGCTTCGCCGCCTCGACCGCCTGCCCCCGCGCCTTCCCGCGCGCCTCGCGCTCCGCCGCCGCGCGCTCGGTCGCCTCGTACAGGTACCGCTTCGCCTCCAGCCGGTCCGGATTCATGTCGAGCACGCGCTCGAACATGTCCGATGCCTCCTCCCACCTCTTCTCCGCATATCGCGCCAGCCCGATCCGCAGCAACTCCTCCTCCGCCGACGCCTGCCGGGTCCGCTCCTTCGCGCCCTCGGCCAGCTCGAGCTGCCGGACGCGGGCGACCCGGCGGTTGCGGCGGGCTTCGAAATGGACGGGGTCGAGCTGAAGCGCGGCCTCGAAGCGTGCGGCGGCTTCCGCGTATTTCTGGTTCTCCAGGTACGCCATGCCCTCGGAGTAGAGGATCTCGACCCGCGCCTGCTCTTCCGGCGTCGGCACGCGCGGTCGGGCCAGCGCCGCCGTCGGGCGCAGGAGGTCGAGGAGGACCGAATCGGCCTCGCGCGGCTTGCCCGAGAAGTCGGACTGCACGTATTCGAGCGCGCGGACGAGGCGGTCGGCGTCGGGGAAGCGGTCACGCGGGTCCTTGGCGAGGGCGCGCAGGACGACGGCATCGAGGTCGCGAGAGATGCCGGTCGCGACCGCCGAGGGCGGGCGCGGCGCCTGAGTCACGTGCGCGCGGTAAATCGCCATCGGCGTCGCGCCGTCGAACGGGACGCTTCCAGTCAGCGACTCGTACAGGATGATCCCCAGCGAGTAGACGTCGGAGGCCACGCCGACTTCCCCTTCGAACTGCTCGGGGGACATGTACTTCGGCTTTCCGACGATGTTCTTGCTGACGGCGAGCGACGGGTCTTCGATGGCCTGTGCGACGCCGTAGTCCATGACTTTCACGACGCCGTCCGGCCGCATCATGATGTTTTCCGGCGTGAGGTCCTGGTGGATGACGGGCGGCCGGCGGGACTGCGAGTAGTGGACCGCGCGAGCCGCCTGCAGGACCACGTCGACCGCGAGGGGCGCCTGCAGGCGGCCGCCTTCGCGGAGGCGCCTGCGAAGCGTCTGTCCCGGGACGAATTCCATCACGTAACCGCAGCAGCCGCGCTCGTCGATGGCGTAGAGGACGCGCACGATGTTCGGGTGATCGAGGGAGGCAGAGATGCGGAGTTCGGTGAGGAACCGTTCCCGGGAGCCGGCGACCTCGAGGACGTGGGGGTGGAGCACTTTGACGGCGCGTTCCATGCCGAGGTGCTGGTCGTCGGCGAGGTAGACCGTCCCGTAGCCGCCGCTCGACAGCCGCTCCCGGAGGAGGCAGGACCCGACCGTGAGGCCGGTAAGGTCAGTCTTCATTCTCTCAGCCGGAACTGCTCCCCGCCGGGGGAAACGAGGGTGAAACCGTCGCCGTCCGGCCGGAGCTCGAAGGCCGCCCCCGTGGCGGGATCCTCGTACCCGGCCGGCATGTCCTTCGGATAGGCGCCCTCCTCGGCCCGCACTTCGCGCAGGCGCAGAGCGAGCCGGGCCGCGGTGAGCGCGGTCATCGCGGTCAGGGCGCGGTCCCGGAGCGCCGGGAAGTCCGCGAAGGCCCCGGGCCCCGCACCGAGCCGCCGCAGCTCCTCGGCCCGCGTCGGATCCGGCCGCGCGCAGGCGGACCGGACGGAAGCCGCGAATTCCCGCTCCGCGTGCATCGTCTCGTACATCTTCGAGGTCGCGGCGTCGAGCGATTCGATGGGTTCGGGACCGAGGAAGGGGAAGGCGGCGATCTGCAGGTCGATTTCCGAGCGGATGTCCTTCGTGGCGAACACGATGGCCTCCGCGCGCGCGAGCTCGCCGGCCGCCGAGGACTCGAGCCCCGCCGGATCCGGTCCCAGCCCGTCGAGCGCCGCGCGAAGGCGCGCCGCCTGGATCGGCGTCAGCCGGGGCAGGAGAGAAAACGTCTCGACCGCCCGGGCCCGGATGATCTCCGCCGCGGCCCGTCCGAACGACAGCCTTCCAGCGCGCGCGCAGTGCCGCGCCACCTTGACCGCGGCCACCTGGTCGTCAATGCTCCCGCCCAGCCGCGTCCCGAGCCGCTGCAGGTCCACCGCAAGCGCAGACGCCCGGTTCATCTCGTCCCGCCCGAGCCCGGGCTCAAACGTCTCGAGCCTGGATCCCGCGCGGATCATCTCGAGCGCGGGCCCCTCCGCAAGATCCGTCGCACGCCAGTACGATCCCCCCGCGTTCTGCGCCCCCTCAGGCGCCGGCGCGCGCGCGAGCAGCATTCGCGCCAGGTCGAACATCCCCACCGCGCCCCGACCGTCCCCCGACAACCCCACCAGCTTGCCGTCCAGCGTGAAAATCGCCGCCCCGCCCGCCGGACCCTCGAGCCGGATCCGCCACACCTCGACCGCAGGATTCTCCCAGCCGCGCGCAAAGACGTCCGCCACGATCCCGCCAGGCGAGAGCGCCACCAGCGGATCCTTGTCGGGAAGCGTCGCATAGGAGGGCCGGGGCGCCGGGAGCCCCACCGCGTCGGCCTTCCACAGCGCCAGCCCGCGCAGCCGGTCGCGCACCAGCACCTGCGCCGCCGCCTTCTGCCCCCCGAGGTCCACCTCGACGTCCGCAGTCGCCGCCGCCGCCGGTCCCGCCACCCATAACACCCCCTCCGCCGATGCCCACACCCCCACGCCCGCCAGCTTCCCCGCATTCACCGCCAGCACCCACTTCCCGAAGTCCCGCGCCACGTCCGCCGACGTCGGCCCCTTCGGCACCTCCGGCTTGATCTCCTCCTTCGGCGGATTCGCCAGCGCCTCCTGCTCCGCCTTCGACAGCCACTTCCCCTCGACTTCCTTGTACCCCAGCTCCGCCAGCCGCCCCCGCGCCCTCGCATGGTCCGGCTGCAGCTTCAGCGCCTCGACGAAATGCTCCGCCCCCCGCGCCTCCATCCTGTTCGCCACGCACCAGTCCGCCAGCCCCACCAGCTGGTCCGGGCTCGTCCGGTCCGTCACCAGCAGCCGCGCCTTGTACAGCTGCTCCGGCGACGCCGCCGTCCGCTCGATCCTCTTCACCTGCCCCATCGGGAACGTGATCTTCGCCCCGTTCTTCCCGATGTCGATCTTGATCTCGGTCTCGGACTGCGAAACGATCGTCCCCTCGATGACCCGCCCGTCGTTCAGGTAGATCTTGTCGGCGAGCGAGATTGAAGCGGCGAACGCGAGGGCGACGAGGGTCAGCAGGTGTTGGCGCATTGCGGCAAGGATACCTCATTTCGGGGGGGAATCGGAGGCGAGAGCGCGGGAAGGGTGCCTGACCGGGTCTGCGGTAGGGTCGACCCGGGGGGCCACAGTGAAACGGCCCGGGGGAAGGAGGAGGAGAAGGAGCAGGAGGAGGAACGGCCTCGGCGGGAAGACCTCCCCCTGCTCCTCCTCCTTCTCCTCCTCCTCAGTCGTGCCGCGAGCGCGGTCGGAACACGGACCCCGACCGCTCTTCGTCGCTTGCCTGCTTCCCGCGCCCCGGAATCGGCAAGCCCTGGAAGAAAACGGCGGGCGAGGGGTCTCCCCCCCGCCCGCCGCTGCAATTCGCCTGCGTTACTTCTTCACGGCCGGCACCACCTCGTACGCCTTGTCTCCCAGCACCACCACCACACGGTTCCCGAGCGCGAAGTATCTGCCGAGCTCCGGCTTTTCCTTCAGCAGCTTGAAGTACTCGTCGGACAGGTACTCAACCTTGAGCGTTTCCATCTTGTCGCCGAACTTCTGGTCGAACCAGCCCTCACTCGTCGAGAAGAACGTCTTTCCGCCCACCACCTGGATCGCACTGCGGTCGCGCCCCTGGGCATCCTGCCGGCGGAACGGACTGCCCGGCGCCGGGTCGCCCGCCGCCACCTTCCCCGCCTTCTGGTCCTTCGCCTCCTCGCTCATCTCCAGCGCGTCTTCGCCCTTGTCCTTCTTGAGCGCGGCGCCGAAGTCGGCGTCCGGCGGGCCTCCTGCCTCCTTGCGGGCTTCCTCCAGCTCTCGGATCGCATTGTCCGCGCCCCGGAGCCGCCCTCCGCCCGCCGTCTCCGGCCGCGGCGAACGCGCCGCGTCCTCCAGCACGAGCCACGACGTGTACTTCGTCATCACGCCGAATTCCTTCGCGAGCGCCACGATCTCTTTCTTCAGCTCCTCCTTCTCGCCGTTCAGCCGGATCGCGTCCATCAGATG
>JACPRD010000036.1 GCA_016190145.1 Planctomycetota bacterium
CCTCGCCCTGCGGCTTCCCTCCACCCTGCGGCTTGCCCTCGCCCTGCGGCTTCCCTCCACCCTGCGGCTTGCCCTCGCCCTGTGGCTTCGCCGCCTTCGGCTGGCCCTCGGACTTGCCGCCCTTTTCCTTCTTCTCCCCCTTCTCCTTCTTCTCTTCCTTCGGCTTCTCGACCTTCGGCGCCACCTTCTTCACGAATTTCTTCTCCGGCTTCGGCTGAGCGTCGATCCACTCGAACTTGCCGCCGGCCTTCGTGATCTTCTCCATCGCCGACCTGGAGAAGCGGTGCGCCTTGATCGTGACCGGCGCCTTCAGCTCGCCCTCGCCCAGGATTTTGATCCCGTCGCCCGGGTTGTTGATCATGCCCTCCGCGACGAACCGCTCCGGGTCGAACGCCTTCGAGAGGTCGCGCCCGTCGAAGTCCCGCAGGTTCACCGTCGCGTAAGTCTTGTGGAAGATGAAGTTCGAGAAGCCGCGCTTGGGCAGCTTGCGCACGAGGGGCATCTGGCCGCCCTCGAAGTAGTACTTCGAGTGCCATCCCGACCGCGCGCTCTGTCCCTTGCCGCCGCGTCCGCCCGTCTTGCCCTTGCCCGAGCCGAGGCCGCGGCAGACCCGCTTGCCGAAGCGGCGCTTGACGTGGACGTTGTGGGCCTGCGTCAGGTTCATACGACCGCCACTCCTCTCTCGGACTCGATTCCCGCCTTCGACCGGAGGCCTTTGAGCCCCTCGAAGACGGCCTTGACCACGTTCGTCGGGTTCGTCGACCCGAAGACCTTCGTCAGGATGTCCCTCACGCCCACGAGCTCCATGACCGCACGGACCGGGGCGCCCGCGATGATCCCCGTTCCCGCGCACGCCGGCCGAAGGAGCACGATCGACGCGCACGACTTGGCCGTGATGGTGTGCGGGATCGTCGTCCGGACGATCGGCACGTTGATCATGTTCTTCCGCGCGTCCTTGATCGCCTTCTCCACCGCGAACGGAACCTCCTTCGCCTTCCCATGCCCGTAGCCGACGCTGCCGTGGCGGTCGCCGACGACGACGAGCGCGGCGAACGAGAAGCGCTTGCCGCCCTTCATCACCTTCGCGCAGCGCTTCACCTTCACCACGATCTCGTTGGATTCCGACTTGTCGGCCTGGCGATCACGCCGGCCGCCGCCCCGCTGTCCGCCGCCTTCACGAGCCATTTTTCTGGTCCTGGTCTCGGGTTTATCCGACTGGCGCTAGAACTGCAGCCCGGCCTTCCGGGCGGCCTCTGCGACCTCTTTCACGCGGCCGTGGTACTGGAACCCGCCGCGGTCGAACACCACCTTCTTGATCCCCTTCTCCAGAGCGCGCTTCGCCACCAGCTCCCCCACCGCGAGAGCCGCTTTGCGATTCCCGCCGTACGGGAGCTTCTCGCGGATCACCTTCTCCACCGTCGAAGCGGCCGCCAGCGTCACGCCTTTCGTGTCGTCGATCACCTGCACGTGCATGTTCGCGAGCGTCCGGTGCACGGACAGCCGCGGACGCTCGGGCGTGCCGTTGACGTGCTTGCGCACTCGAAGCGCGCGCCGGGCCCGCTTGAACTTCACTTTCTGCTGGTGCAGCATTTTTCAGCCTCTCTGCAGGCAGGACCCGTCGGGGCCTAGGCGCCCGAGACGAACGTCTTGCCCTGCTTCTTCTTGATCATCTCGTCCGAGTACTTGATGCCCTTGAGCTGGTACGGCTCGACCGGCCGCACGAACCGCACGTTGGCCGCGTACTGCCCGACCTTGTGCTTGTCCACGCCGGCGATCGCGATCTTCGTCACGCTGGGGCACGTCACCGTCAGCCCCTCGGGGATCGGCATCTTCACCGGGTGCGAGAACCCGATCATCATGATCAGGTCCTTCCCCTGCACCTTCGCGTTGTAGCCGACGCCGTTGATCTCCAGCAGTTTCTCGAACGGTTTCTGGACGCCCGAGACCATGTTGTTGATCGTGGAGCGGACGAGGCCATGCAGCGCCCGGTCCAGGCGGGTCTCGCCGGTCCGTTCGCAGACGACCTTCGCCCCGTCGATTTTGACCCTGATCGCCGGGTGCGCTTTCCACTCCGTCCGGCCTTTCGGCCCTTCCACCTTCACGACCTCGCCCGCGACCGCGACCTTCACGCCCGCGGGGATGTCGATCGGCTTCTTTCCGATACGGGACATTCTCTCCTCCGTGTCCGGTCTACCAGACGCGGGCGAGCACCTCGCCCCCAAGCCGGAGCTTCCGCGCCTCGCGGTCGCTCTTCAGCCCCTTCGACGTCGAAAGGATCTGCATGCCGAGCCCGTCCAGGACCTTTCCCAGCGCGTCGACCCCGCGATAGATGCGGCAGCCCGGGCTCGAGACGCGCTCGATGTGCTTGAGCGCCTTCTCGCCGCCGAAGCCGTACTTGAGCGTCACGCGAAGAGTCCCCTGCTTCTTGTCCTGGATTTTCGTGTAGTCCGAGATGTAGCCCTCGCGCTTCAGCACGTCCAGCACCGCCGCCTTCAGCTTCGACGCCGGAACGTCGGCCTTCGCGTGCCCCGCGAGGTTTGCGTTGCGGATCCGCGTCAGCAGGTCCGCCACAGGATCGGTCGTCACCGCGTTCTCCTTTACCAGCTCGCCTTCTTCACACCCGGGATTTCTCCCTTGGACGCCAGCTCCCGGAAACACACCCGGCAGATCTGGAACTTCCGGTAGAACCCGCGCCGACGGCCGCAGATCTGGCAGCGGTTGTAGGCGCGCGTCTTGAATTTCGGCGGCTTCTGCTGCTTCAGCCGCCAGGTCAGCGGAGGCATCTCTTTTCCTTTATTTCGCCAGCCGGAACGGAAACCCGAACAGCGTCAGCAGCTCCGCCGACGCCTCGTCGTCGTTCCCGCTGATCGTCAGCGTCACGTCCATTCCCTGCGTGAACTCCACCTGGTCCAGGTTGATCTCGGGGAACGTGATCTGCTCGTGAATCCCGAACGAGTAGTTCCCGCGCCCGTCGAACGACTTCTTCGGCATGCCGCGGAAGTCCTTGATGCGCGGCAGCACCACCGAAATGATCCGGTCGAGGAACTCGTACATCCGTTTCCCGCGAAGAGTCACCATGCACCCGATCGCGAGGTTCTCGCGGAGCTTGAAGCCTGCCACCGCCTTGCGCGACTTGCGCACCACCGGCTGCTGCCCCGCGATCGTCGCCAGATCCTTCATCGCGTGCTCGATCCGGTTCTTGTTCTCGATCGCCGCGCCCACGCCCATGTTCAGCGTGATCTTCTTCAGCTTCGGAATCTCGTAGGGGTTCGTGTACCCGAAGCGCTCCTTCATCTTCGGCACGATTTCCTTCTGGTACTTCTCGAGCATGCGGGCCATTACTTTTCGCCTCCCAGCGGCTTCTTGCACTTTCCGCAGATCCGCTGCTTCGTCTTCTCGAGCACCTGGAGCTTCACGCGCGTCGGCTTGTTGCACGACTCGCACACCACCATCAGGCGCGACATCGGGATCGGGGCCTCCTTCTGGATGCGCGCCCCGTGCGGATAGTCCTGCGACCGCCGCAGGTGCTTCCACACCATGTTCCGCCCCTGCACGATCGCCAGGCCCTTCTGCCGCATCACCTTTACCACGCGCGACGGCTCCTTGACGCTGTCCACCCCCGCCAGGATCTTCACGCGGTCGTTTTTCCGGATGTGCATTAGACGACCTCCGCCGCGAGGCTGATGATCTTCATGAACTTCGTCCGCAGCTCGCGTGGCACCGCGCCGAAAATGCGCGTCCCCCGCGGGTTCAGGTCGGCGTCCAGCAGCACGATCGCGTTCTTGTCGAAACGCACGTAGCTCCCGTCGTCCCGCCCGAAAGGCCGCACCGTCCGCACGATCACGCCCTTCACGATCTCCCCCTGCTTCACACCGCCGCCCGGCGTCACCTTCTTCGCCGCCCCGACCACCACGTCCGCAATCTTCGCGTAACGGCGCTTCGTCCCGCCCAGCACCTTGATGCACTGGACGATCTTCGCGCCCGTGTTGTCAGCGCAGTCCATCCGGGTCTTCATCAGGATCATGGCCGGCTCCTATTTCTTCCCGGGTTCCCGGGAGGCGGCCTTCGGGGCCTCGGCGTCCTTCGCCGGCGCCTTCTCCGCCTTCTCCACCTTCCCCTTGTGCCCGCCCTTCGCCTTGCTCTGGTCGCCCGCGTCCAGCGCGCCTGTCACCGTCGCCACCGTCGCCTTCCGCACGACCCGCACCAGCCGCCACCGCTTCGTCTTCGACAGCGGCCGCGTCTCCACCACCTCCACCAGGTCGCCTACCTTCGCCTCGGACTTCTCGTCGTGCGCCTTCAGGATCGTCTGGCGCGTCAGACTCTTCTCGAACTTCGGATGACGCACCGTCCGGTCCATCGACACGACGATCGTCTTCGCCATCTTCGCCGAGACGACCGTGCCGACTTCCACCTTCCGCCGCCCGCGATCCGCCGATACGACCGGCGCCGCCGGAGCCTTCTGCGCTTCCACCACCATTCCGTTTCCTCTTTCCTTAGTCCGTCCGCGCCCGCTGCCTTGAAACGACGATACGGCGCCTCGCCTCGCCCCCTCGCGGGAGGGAGACGGCGCCTCACCCGTCTGGGCTCGTCTTGAACGGCGACGGCCGGTCCGGGCGGGTACCAAATTCAGGACGCGGCATTGTAGGGAGGGGGGAAGGGGCGTCAAGTCTTTTTCGGGAAGGGAGTTGGGGCGGGAGGGGGAACGGGGAGGAAGGGCAATTTTGAATGGTGAATTTTGAATGATGAATTTGTGAGGCAGGCGGGGCGGGAGGGCAGGCCGGGGCGCTCGACGGCGTCCGCGAGCCCGGCGGGGTCACTTCCCAGCTCGCTCGTCCCGGATTATCGTCAGCGCCTGGCGGATCTGCTCCTGCACCTCCGGGGAGTGGACCACGAGGAGTTGTCCTTCACCCGTGAGGGAGATCGAGACTTCGCCGGCCCGGTCCGACCAGGACTCCGGGGCGACCTCCCGCATCAGGCGGTCGACGATGTCCCCGGCGTGCGTTTCGCCGGCCGCGTCCGGCTCGAGCAGGTCGCGCAGGTCGTGGATTTCGAGCGCCGGCGCGCCCTCCGCGGCAGGCGGCCGCGTGATCAGAAGGACGCGGTTCTCGAACTTCTGGGTCAGCCCGTACTGGTTCAGGAGCAGCTTCAGCGCATGTTTCAGGAGCAGATCGCGGGCCGCGAAGCTGATCTTCCTGTCCGGGATGCCGGCGCGGCGCACGTCGGAGGCGATGACGATGTTGATCTTCGCGAACTCCTGGATGAAGTCGATGATGTCGTAGAGCGTCGCGTCCGTGAAATCGAGATCGATCTTCGTCGTCTCGAGCTTCTCCCGGATCGCCTGAACTTCTTCGCTTTCCGCCGCCATCTCGGCCGCGAGCATCGCGGGATCGAGCGGACCCTCGCTGCGCGTTCCGATCCAGACGACTCCGTCCGAAACTCGCCATGCCAGACCGATGCCGCTCAGGGCGAGCGAGAGAACCGACGCGAACGGGATCCCCATGTAGCGCCCGCCCACGTTCCGGCGCTCCGCCCCCGCGCGCACCGCCGCCTCCGTCAGGCGAAAGTCGAGCCCGGTCAGATCGCCCAGAAACTCGAGGGCCTGCGGAACCGTCATGCCGTGCAGGCTCACGTCGACGGCGGAGGAGAGCTTCCCGCGCACGCTCTGGTCCGAAGCGGCGGCCGCGGCCTTGCGCCCCCGCTTGAAGTCGCGCACCTTCGAGCCTGGAGACGCGCTCTCGCCCCCCTCGGCGGCCCCGCGATTCCGCCGCGCCGCGGCCCTCGCAGCCTCGCGCGCCGGAGGATCGTCGCGCGAGGAAAGCCATGCGAGCCCGGCGATGAGGGCGAGTGTGACGAGGAAGAAGAACGTGATGGAAGCGGCTTGGAAGCGCTTCATGAATTGATCCCTGCGGCAGGTGTCCCCCGAGTCCCAATACTACGGTTGTCACCGTGGGAAGATCAACGCCGTTCGGCAAGCGAACGAGCGACGCGCGCCAGATCCTCCAGGAGCGGCAGAGATTCCGACGCGACGGAGGCTTCGGGCGTCCACTTGGCCAGGGCGGCCGTGGTTTCCAACAGCCTCGAAGCTTCCAGGAAGTTCGCGGCGAGCAGATCTTTTCGTGCCGCCTCCAGATCGGCAACGAGCCGCCACAAGTTGACATTCAATTGGCTGCGATGGCCACCCCAACCGCATGAACCGGGCATCATTTCACCAGGAGCCTGTCTCAGGATCCGCAATACTTCGCGGTGCATCTTCTTGACTTCCGGGTGGGAGGGATCCAGCGCTCGGGCTTTGCCCAGCAGTCGCTCCACCGCCTCGAATTCGGAGCGTTGGATAAGGACCTCCGCTTCCCTGAAACAGGCTTCGGCCGTCGCGATCGTGGCGCGATGCTCCGGGTCAAGACTCGGTGCCACGCCGCGATTTTCCGGACCGCCGGGCTCCGCAAGTCCTCCTTGACCCGATCTTGTCTGTGCATACCAGACCGAGTAACAGGAGAACCCTGAAGCGCAGAGAAAGAGAATTGGAAGGAAGGGTGATCTTTTCATCGCGCCGCTCCAGCCCCCACTCTGACCTGTCGCGCCCACGATACCCCGAGGCACTGGTAGTAGCGATGCTCGAATTCCGCCCGGAATCCGGCCTTCTCGACTCCGTGCACGGAAGGCTCGTTGGTGGACAGGACGCCCAGGACGGCGCGGGTGCGGCCGGAGGGCTGAAGGGCTCTGGCGGCGTGGGCGAGGGTCGCGGGGTAGAGGCCGCGGCCGCGCCATTCGGGGAGGGTGACGCAGTCGTAGAAGTAGATTTCGTCGGGGGCGAGGAGGCGGTCGAACTCGACCTGGGGGATGAAGGCGTGGCGGGTGGAGAGCCAGGTCTGGTGGACGAGGCGGCCGGCGACGAAGGCGAGGAAGGCGGCGTCGCCCTCGGAGAAGCGGCGGGCGAACAGGACCTTGGGGAAGGCGGCGACGACGGCCTCCTCGTCGGCGGGGGTGGCGGGGCGGATCGAGGCGTCCGTGGGGATGGACGGCATGTCCGCGATGCGGCATCCGTAGAAGACATGCACGGTTTTCGACCAGAAGAAGTCGCGGAGGCCGCCCATCGACTACCCGGTCTGGTAGAGGGCGGCGACGGCGCCGGCGGGGTCGCGGATGACGGCGATCGAGCCTTCCCCCGCGCCGCGCGGTCCGTGGAGGACCTTGCCGCCGTTCTTGACGCACTGCGTCAGGCTTTTTTTCAGGCTCGCGACGTTGATGTACAGCAGCCACTGCGGCGGCAGCCCGCGGTTCGGGCCGCGCGCGTGGCAGATGCCCGCGACCGTTTTGCCGCTTTTCGGGGCGTTCATGCAGAAGTCCTCGTACCCGCCCATGTCGAGCCCCGTGGCCGTCCAGCCCGCGACCTTCCGGTAGAAGTCGCGCACGCGTTTCGCGTCCTTCACGGTCAGATCGAACCAGGTGATGGAGCCCGCTTCGGGCTTTTTCTTCCGTGCCATGCGCGCCTCCGCGATAGGAACTGTGAGGTCCGCGATCCTAATTCAAAATTCAAAATTCAAAATTCATAATTGTCCTTCAAGGCACGTTCACCTCCACGACCCCATAAAACACCACATCCCTCCTCCCCGTCCCCCTCGCCTCTTCCAGCATCTTCCTCACCGACACCTCCGGCGTCCCCTTCCACGCCTGCCGCCCGTTCACCTTCACCACGACTTCCTTCGACAGGTCCAGCACGCGCGGCGTCCAGTAGACGCGCATTTTCGAGATTCCCTTCGCCGTGATCTTCACCGTCTGTCCTTCCACCGCGACCGCGAACCGCGCGGGAACATGCAGGATCGCGCGCTGCTCGGCGATCTTCCCGGCGTTGTCCTTGAACTGCGCGTTGTCGCGCGCGGCGTCTTTGGGGAACGCGGTGGCTTCGACCCAGGAGAAGCGGCCGAACTCCTCATGGTCCGTGGTCCAGGCGAACGACCTCGGGTAGGGATCGCGGACCTGCGTCGTCATCCACTCGAACCCCTTGCGCAGCTCGGCCTCGGGGGCGCCCTCGTGGCCGCTGTCGCGGAATTCGTGGTAGTCGACGGCGAGCTTCATCTTCTCCGCCTTCCCGGCGAACTCGCGGACCGTGCCGATCGGGAACATCCCGTCCTTCGCGCCGTGGACGAAGTACGACGTCCCAAGGCGCAGGTTGTCGAGGTACGCCTCCCAGTTCGGACCGTAGCCGCCGTAGGGAGATCCCGAGCGCGGCAGGTAGCACGCGTACAGGTCCCCGTGCCGCATCGCCTGGTGCCACGTTCCGTGCGCGCCCATCGAGACGCCCGCGAGCCAGACGCGGTCGGGGTCGACGGGGAATTTCGTGCGGACGAATCGGAGGGCGGCGGGAATCTGCTGCTCCCCGACTTTCATGGGGCCCCAGCCTGAGGATCGCGCGGCGGCCGGCTGCGCGACGAGGTACCGCCCCGCGGAGAGCGCGCGGTAGTAGTCCGCCGAACCCTCGCACATCTCGATCGTGCCGTGCGTGCCGTGAAGGTGCACGAACAGCGGCCACCGCTGCTTCGGCGTGTACCCGCGCGGCACCGAGAGCACGAGCTTGCGTTTCTGGCCGTCGGGAAGCGCGAACTCGTACGTGGTGTCGCCTTCCGCGAATTCTTCGAAGGGGCCGTCGCGGAGGATCACGGCGGCGACGAGGTCGGGGGTGACTCTGGGAAGGGCGGTCAGGCGCCGGAAGGCGTCGTTGACGGCGTCGGGGGTCGCGGCGGCGAGAAAGGCGCGGACCTCGGCTTCGACGGCGCCGATCGTCTCGGGATCGGTGGTCGCGAGCGCCTCCGGCGGCAGCGCGCCGGCGTACCACGCCATGCGGCGCCAGCCCGCGGCGCGCGCGCGGAGTTTCGGCGCGTCGGCGCCGGGGAGGGCGGCGGCCTCGTCGAGAGCGTCGGCGGCCTCGTCGAGTTTCCCCTGGGTCGCGAGGATCTCCGCCGCCGAGATTCGCTTGACCAGTTCGTCCTTCCGCGCGGTGTCCTCGATCTCCGTGGCGAGCTTGCGTGCCTTCTCCGCGAGATCGTCCGGCGCGTGCTGCGCGTACGCGCGGAGGCGGCCGGGATCGGCCTTGTCGCGCGCCTCCTCGAACGCGGCGAGGGCGAGCTGCGCGATCTCGTCCCGCTCGGCCTGCAGCTTCTCGCGCGCCGCGGGGAATTCCTGGAGCGCGCGGTCGATTTTCTCGAGGGCTTCGCGGAACTGCCCGAAGTCGGCGAGCCTCGACGCCTCCTCGATGGCCGCGGGCGGATCCGCCGGAACCGGATCCGGATCGGGGGGTTTCGGCGGCGGTTCCTTCGGCTTCGGCGGCTCGGCCTCGCGCGGCGGCGGCTTCGACGCCTCCTGTTCGGCGGCACGCGGCGCCTTCGCCGGCCTCGCTTCCTGCGCCCCCGACCGCATCCAGAGCGCCGCCACCAGCCCGAGCGCCGCAATCCCGACGACGCTCGCACCCGCAATCAGGGGCGTCCGGTCTCCCTGGCTCACTTCACCTCAACCTCGACCATCCCCCCGAACACCACGTCCCGCCGCCCCGTCCGCCGCGCCTCCTCCACCATGAACCTTACGGACGTCTGCGGAACTCCCTTCCAGGCCTCCTTCCCGTTCACCCGGATCGTGACGGGCTTCGCGAGGTCGACGACGCGGTCGCTCCAGTACACGCGGAGGCGCGCGGCGCGGACCGTTGTGAAGCGGATTTCCTGTCCTTCGACCTCGACGTCGACGCGGGCGGCGTCCTTGAGGATGTCGCGCTTCTCCGTCGACTGTCCGAATTCGTCCTGGTAGTTGAGGCGCACGGTTTCGGCGTCCTCGAGGAACGCGGCGATTTCGACCCAGGAGCAGCGGGCGGTGTGGAGGTGGTCGGAGGACCAGTGGAATTTCTTCGGGTACGGGTCGCGGCGCTGCGCTACGGCCCACTGGTAGGTCTTGAGCGATTCTTCAACGGGCGCTCCCTCGTGGCCGGCGTCGGGGAATTCGAGGTACTCCGCGAACCACCCGCGCTCCTTCGCGCGCGCCGCGAACTTGCGCGCCGTCTCGGGGGTGAACGTCGTGTCCTTCGCTCCCTGGAGGCACCGGGCGGGCGCAAGATTCAGGTTGTCGCCGAAGTCCAGCCAGTGGATCCCATAGAGCGGCGAGTACGGCGCGCCCGCGAGCGCGACATAGGCCGAGTAGCGGTCGCCGTAGCGGCAGGCCTGGAACCAGACGCCGTGCGCGCCGGCGCTGACGCCCGAGATCCAGACGAAGTCCTCGTCGTACACGAAGCGTTTCCGCAGGTCCTTGAGCATCGCCGGCACCTGTTCTTCGCCGAGCCGGTTCGGTCCCCAGCCCGATTTGGAATTCACCAGAGGCACCGCGACGATGAGGTCGCCTCCGAGGTTCGCGCGCCACGAGCGCGCGGTCATCGCGCAGGATTCCGCGGATCCTCCGGGCGTGAGCCAGATCGCGAGCGGGCGCACGCGGGCGGGCAGGTAGTTTTCGGGAAGCGAGACCGCGTACTGGCGTTTCTCTCCCGAGGGGAGCGTGTGCTCGAACACAGGGTCTCCGGCGGGGGAATCCCACGGCGCAGCGCGCAGGATCACCGCGGCGACCAGGTCCGCGGGCGCCACCTTGCAGGCCTCGAATTCGCGCATGGCCTGTGCGAGCGGCTCGCCCGGCGTGGCGTAGAGGCAGCGGGTGACGGCGGCCTCGAGCGCGGCGAGATCCGCGGCACCGAGGGCGGAGAGCCGCGCGGCGGGAGCCAGTCCGGAATACGCCGCGAGGCGGAGCCACCCGGCGGCGCGTTCGCGCACGGCTTCCTTCTCCGGCCCCTGGAGGTACTCAAGGGCTTTCGACGACAGCATCGAGGCGCGCTCGAAACTTCCTTCCTTTGCCGCGGCCTCGGCCTCGGACAACGCCAGGTCGGCCCAGAACTTGCCGAGCCGATCCGCAGACTCGCAGTCCAGATCCTCGATGAGTCGGAAGAGCTCCTCGAGCGCGGCCTTCCCCGCAGGGGAGGCCAGCCTCTCCTCGAATGCGGCGGCCAGGAGAGTCTCGATCTCGCTCCGGAGCGCCTTCCACTCTTCCTTGTGGCCCGGGAACTCCAGCTGCTCCGCTTCCAGCGCGACGAGCGCGCCCTTGAAGTCGCCTTCGTCGAGGATCCGCATGACCCGCGCCCGCGCCCGCTCGAACGCCCCGTCCGTCTTCACCCCGGGATCCGGCTTCACAGGATCGACGTCAACCGGCGGCGGCTTCGGCTTCGGCTGCGCCCCGTACTGGATCGGCGCCGGCGTCTGAATGATGATGTCCTGCGGCTTCTGCTTCAGCGCCTCTTCCTGCTTCCACCAGGAATACGCCAGCGCGCCCGCGAGCGCGACGGCGCCGAAGGCGACGGAGATCCAGGCGGAGGCACCGGAGCGGGCGGGGGGCACGGGCGGATTGTAACTCAGGCGTACGCGTGAATCGCGTGCGCCTTGATGAGCAGGTGCACCGGCCGCCCGGGCGCGATCGAAAGCCGCTCGACGGCGCGCGGGGTCACTTTCGCGACCCAGGACTCCCCTCCCCCGGCGATGCGCACGTAGACGTGGTCGCCCAGCGGCTCGAGCGCGAGGACGTCGCCGGCGAGAATGTTCTGCGCGGAAACGAGTTCGGGCGGATGGGCGGCGAGCATGATGTCCTCGGCGCGCACCGCGACGCGCGCGGGGTCGGGGAAGCCGGCGACGGAGGCCATCTCGAGGCGGCAGCCGCGGGCGGTTTCGAGGGAGAGGACGCCGGAGGAGCGGGCGACGACTTTCGACTCGAAGAGGTTTTCCGCGCCCAGAGCTTCCAGCACGCCGAGCGCGGCGGCGGAGGCGAAGATGCCGCGCGGGTCGCCCTGGGCGACGACGCGGCCGCGGTCGAGGACGGCGACGTGGGAGGCGAGGGCGAGGACCTCGTGGGGGTCGTGGGAGACGAGGAGCATCGGGACGCCGAGGTCGGCGGGAATCCGCTGGAGGAACGGGACGATGCGCGCCCGGAGCGGGCGGTCGACGGACGCGAGCGGCTCGTCGAGGAGAAGCAGGCGCGGGCGCGAGGCGAGCGCGCGGGCGATCGCGACGCGCTGGCGCTCGCCGCCGGAGAGCGCCGAGGCGCGGCGGTCGAGGAGCGGCCGCAGTTCGAGCGCGTCGATCGCGCGCTCCGCCGCTTCCCCTCGGCCGGCGAAGTCGATGTTTCCGCGGGCGGTCATGTGAGGGAACAGAGAGGCGTCCTGGGGGACCCAGCCGAGGCGGCGTTTCGCGGGGCGCAGCGCGTGCAGGTCTTCGCCGCCGACGACGACGCTTCCCTCGACTTCGCGCCGCAGCCCGGCCATCGCTTCCAGAATCGTGCTCTTCCCCGACCCGCTCGCGCCGAACAGCGCGGCGGAGGGCCCTTCCCAGGAGTCGGCCGCTTCCAGGAGGAATCCCCCCAGCCTCGCGCGGAGATCGAAGGAGGTCATGCGTCTCTCCTGCGCAGGAACATCTCCGCGCCGGCGATGCTGACGAACGCGAGGGCGATGGAGATGGCGGAGAGGGCGAGGGCCTGGCCGTGCTGGAAGGCTTCGATGCGGCCGTAGATGGCGAGGGAGAGGGTTTCGGTTTCGCCGGGGATGCGGCCGGCGACGATGGCGGTGGCGCCGAATTCGCCGAGGGCGCGGGCGAAGGCGAAGGTGAGGCCGTGGGCGAGGCCGCGGGCGGAGAGGGGGAGGGTGACCTGGAGGAAGACGCGGGCGGGGGAAGCGCCGAGGGTACGGGCGACGTTTTCGAGGCGGCGGGGGGTGGCGGCGAAGGCCTGCTGGGCGCCGAGGACGAGGAGGGGGAAGGACATGGCGGCGGCGGCGAGGGCGGCGGCCCACCAGGTGAGGAGGATGGGGCCGCCGAAGACGGCCTGGAGAACGCGGCCAGTGGCGCCGCGCGGCGAGAGGAACATGAGGAGGAGGAGGCCGACGGCGACGGGGGGGAGGACCATGGGAAGCGAGACGGCGGCCTGGACGAGGGAGCGGCCGGGGAAGCGGCGGCGGGCGAGGGCGTAGCCGAGGGCGACGGCGGGGACGAGGATGAGGAGGGTGGCGACCGCGCCGATGCGGAGGGTGAGGAGCGTGACATGGGCGGCGTCGGAAGCGGTCATTTCGGCGGCGGGGGGCGGAAGCCGAGGGCTTCGGCTTCGCGGAGGAATTCGGGGGTGCGGATCCAGGCGAGGAAGTCGGTTGCGGCGGCGCTGGGGGTCCCGACGGGCGCGGCGAAGCCCACGACATCGGGTGCGTTCGGGAAAGTGACGCGGTGTGGGCGTTTCGCGAGGCGGGCATCGGTTTCGTAGACGCACGCGTGGGTGGCGGCGCCGGATTCGAAGAGGGCGAGCGCGGCGCGGACATTGTCGGTGGTGACGCAGCGGCGGGTCGTGGTGGAGCCGCCGACGACCTTCGACCACGCGCGCCCTGCGGGCACTTCGGGCGCGCAGATCGCCCACGTCTCCGGAGATTCGGGCGGCTCCGGTTCGAGCAGCGCGAGCCTGTTCGCGAGGAATGCCTGGTGCGTGTCGGGCCGGATGCGCACCCCTGTCGGGGCGAGCGACTCGCGGTCCGCCGCGAGGATCACCTCGTACGGCGCGCCGTCGGCGATCTGGCGGGCGAGCATGGAGGAAGCGTCGAACGACCATGTCACGCGAAGCTCCGGATGGCGGGCCTCGAAGGACGGCGCCATGCGTTCCAGGAGCGTTCGAAAACTGGGCGCCGCGGCGATGCGGAAGGTGCGGGGCGCGGGTCTTCCGCACCCGGCGAGGGCGACCAGTGCCAGCGCGAGCAGCCTCATTTCGTCCCCACGATGACTTCGGTGGCCTTCACGATGGCGACCGCGGGCTTGCCGACCCTGAGGCCGAGCCGGCGCGCCGAGTCGCTCGTGATGACCGACACGATCCGGATCTTCGGCGCGACTTCGATGACGACGCGGGCCGAGATCGGTCCGAGGGCGAGTTCGACGACCTTTCCGCGGAACTGGTTGCTGGCGCTGAGTTTCATGCCGGAGATCTCCGTGACGTCGACGTACGCCTGGTTGAGCCACGCGGCGAGCTCGGCGGCTTCGCGCGAAGCGGTCCCCCGGCCGGTCGAGGCGGCCTCGAGGGCGGCGAGGATGGCGCGCTGGTGGCGGTTGGGGCGCAGGACGCCGCGCTCCCATTTCGAGACGGTCATGGCATGGACGCCGGTCAGTTCCGCAACGCGGGATTGCGTCAGGCCGGCGGAAAGGCGGATGGCGCGGATGCGATTCGACATGCTAAGCCTGGGCTTAGTTTAACCACAGGGCTTGCGCGCGTCACGCGCTTTCGTGCCTCGTGCCTCGTGCCTCGTTACGTCGGTCCACGCTGGACGGAATGAGAAACGAGTAACGATGAACGAGGAACGGATCAATCGCGGCGCAGCACGTGAACCAGGCAGTGCAACGTACCGCCCTTTTCGTAGTCCTGCGACACGTCGACGGGGCGCACCTCGAAACCGAGGTCGCGGTAGACCTGCGCCGCGGCGGCGTCGAGGGCCGGACGGCCGAACTGCGGAAGGTAGACGACCCGGTCCTCGAGAATCGCGTTGGTGTAGGTGATCCAGGCGAATTCCTTCGCCGTCGGGAGGACCGGCACGCGCGTGACCTCGTAGCCGGCCGCGACGAGCGATGCCGCAGCGGCGTCGAACTCCGCGGCGATCGACTCGGATTCGTCGAGGGCGAGCCCTGCCGGCGCGAGCCGCCGGCCCCAGCGCACGTCCCCCACCAGGAACCGCTTCCCCCCCACCGGCACGAACACCATGCCGACGTGGTGCCGCGGGGCGACGGGCAGCCAGACCACCGGCTGCGAAAATGTGCCTTCCGCGAGCCGGATCAGGTCGGTCGCGGACCGCTCCGGGTTCCGCGCCGTCCAGGTCGAGCTGCAGAAGACTTTTCCATAGGCCGCGCAGAAGTCGCCGCCGTCGAACCGGAAGCCCGCCTTGCGCGCGTCCTCGCCCATCGCCCGCGCGAGCAGAAACGGCACGTCGGCGTCGTTGATGCGCTCAGGGCAGCCCGCCTGCGGCTCCGCGGGCGCGATCACCGTCCCGTCCGCCAGGATCAGAAACCGGTCCCGCGCCCAGGTCGTGATCGGCTTCCCCGTCACCACCGCCTTCGCGCGCCGCCCGACCAGCTGTTCGAACGCCGCCGCGTGCTCCAGCTTCTCGACCGCGACGAAAATCTCGACGTCCGCCGGCAGCTGCCGGAAGAAATCGAGATACGTCGGGTGCACGAATTCGGAACCGGGAGCGTAGTGCACCTCCACCGCGCGGATCCTCCCCGCCTGCTCGTCCACGAGCGGCGCCGGCGCCGGGCGGCTTCCGCCCCGCAGCGCCAGCACCAGCGCGTGGATCGCGGCCGCCGCGAGGACGGCCTGGGCCATTCCGAAGAGGATCCGCTTCATGGCTACTTGGTCACCGTTTTGGCCGTCGCCTTGACCTCGCCCTCGACATTCACTTCTTCCAGCAGATCCGCAAAGTCGTTGCTGCCCTCGGCCATCAGGAACCCCGTTTCCTCACCGGCGATCCCGACCAGCTGCCGCGCCTTGCCCTTCGCACGCTCCGGCAGCACGCCCAGGTCGATCTCGCGCGCCGTCTTCGTGTCGAACGCAATCTCCTTCGACCAGACGATCTCCGGCTTCGGCGGCATGCGGCTCATGAGGTCGTTGCGCGAGTCGCGGCACTCGATCTTCACGCTGCCCTGGCCGTCGCCCGCAAGCACCAGGAACGTGTGCTTCTCCACCGCGTCCCCCACCGTCACGTCCCGGCTCACCGCCGTGATCTCGACGCCTTCAACCTTCCACGCCGGCAGCTTCGATTCCTGCTCCCCGTCGGCCGGCAGGTCCGGTGCGAACCAGTCGCCCGCCGCCAGAAGACCGACCAGGATCCCGAGCGTCCATCCGCGAGTCCGATTCATGGCTCTCTCCTTTTTGGTTGCCCCTGTGATGCCATCACTGAATAGCAACGGCCGTGCCGCGTGACGGTTCAGGAGAGGGCGGATTCGGGGGAAGGGGCTGTATCTTCGGGGAGAGGGGGGGCGTATCCGGGAGGATACAGGTGGGCGTTTCGTGCTTCGTGCCTCGTGTTTCGTGCCTCGTCTCGCAGATCGCGAACGATCCCCCAGTGCGAACCGAAGCACGAGGCACGAGGCACGAGGCACGGAACTACTCCCGGAGCGACTACTTCCCGATCTTTTCGTGCCGCGGCGGCGTCCGCTCTTTCTTCGCCTGCTTCGCCTCGAGCTGATCGCGCATGTCGTCCGGCACCCACCCCGTCAGCTGCAGCCAGGGGTCCGCTTCCCCGAGAAGCCGCTCGAGATCCTTGATCTGGAAATTCTCGATGCCGGTCGTCTCGATCCGCGAGAGCCGCCCCGCCTCGTCGAACGCGAATACTTCGTCCTCCAGATACCCGCCCAGCACGCCGCTTCCCAGCCAGATCCGGTGGTGGTGATAGATAAATTCTTTCGCCCGCGTCTCCATCCGCCCCTCGTCCGGCGCCGGGTGCTTTTTCGCGTCGTACGCCGAGCTCGGGATGGCGACGCAGACGCCTCCGGCGAGTTTCAGGTTGGAGTCGTCGCGCCCGTGAAGGCCGCACCGGTCGAGCACCTCCACGAGCTCGGAGAGTTCGCCTTTCCAGATCCGCGCCGCGCCGAGCCGGTCGATCACCACGATGTCATGCCGCGCGTTCACGTTGTGCTTGTCGCGCGCCTCGCCGCGGAAGAACCGGAACCGGCTCGGCACGTAACTGTGCGCCGGCTCGGCAAGCTCCAGCTCTTCGAATGAGACGACCTTGAAATCCGCGATTTCACCCTCGTACCACGCGCGCGCCTCTTTCGCGGGATCCCCCGTCCACTGGTAGGCGATCCAGCGAAGGATGCGTTTGCAGCGGGCGGATTTTTCGGGAGATGCGCTCTCCGCGGCCTTCTTGACGCGGTCTTCGACGCCCAGGCCCAGGCGGGAAAGCTCGCGCTCCGCGGCGTCGCGTTTTCCGGCGTCCTCGTCGTCGAGCCGGGCGACGAGGTCGTCGAGTTCCTTGTCGCGCTTGTCGAGCCTCTCGGCCATCTCCTTTCCGCCCTCGACGCCGTCGACGAGCCACGGGTCGCCGCCCCTGAGGAGCTTACGGTACTCCTCGAATCTCAGATCGGGGTCGCCGTCGCGCGCGACGGATTCGAGGCTCCCGTCGGCGGCGAAGGCGAACGTGATGTCCCCGGTGTACGAGCCCATGAACCCGCAGGAGAAGAACCCGTCGATCTGGTGCGCGCGATAGACGAGCGTCCGCCCGCGGATTTCGGCGCGGCGGGCCTCGTAGCCGGGTTCGCCGGGAAGTGCGAGCACGGCCGCCGCGGCTCCGCGCATCGAGGCTTCGTCGGTGCCGTTCACCGCGAGCGCGCGGAGCACCGCCTTCGCCCCCTCGTCGCCGCCGGCCCAGAACGAGAACGACCCGTCCGGCCGCGACGCGACGGTCCGGCCCTGACAATCCGTGCCCGCCGCCGCGAAGAACCGGAACTGCGTCCCGACCTCGGCGGCCCCGTCGCCCTTCAGCGTGAGTTCCTGGAAGTGGCGGACTTCGGTGCCCGCCTCCGGCTGCGCCGCGAACCACGCGCGCGCCTTTTCGAGCGTGTCCTGGTTCCAGGCGGGCGTTTCGGCGGAAGCGCCGAGCGTCGCGAGCACGAGCAGAGCGAGTGTGCGCATGGTTTTCTCCTGAAGGATCCTCATCACCCTCGCAAATCGAGTGCCTCCGCCCAACCCGTATCCAATCCGCCAGAAGTTATCCATTCCGATACACGCAACGCCGAACCCCGAACTCCGAACGCCAAACCCGCCCCATCACAAACCCATTTGCTTGATCAACCTCGCGAGATACGTCCGCTGCAGTCCAAGCGCCTCAGCCGCCTTCGTCTGATTCCCCCCGCACCTCTCCAGCGCCTCGCGCAC
>JACPRD010000030.1 GCA_016190145.1 Planctomycetota bacterium
GCCCTCCCCCGCCCGCCTCGTGATCGGCGACGCCGCGCTCCGGGCGCTCGGCCGCGCGCGCGAAGAAATCGACCTCGCCGGCGCCTGGTTCGCCTGGACCGGCCTCCCGTTCGTCTTCGCCGCCTGGGTCACGCTCTCCCCGCGCCCCGGCCTCTCCGCCGCCCTCGCCGCCGCCGCCCGCGAAGGCCGCGCGCGCCGCGACGCTATCGCCGCCGCGGAGGCGACGCGCCTCGAGCTGGACGCGGGCCTCTGCCGGCGCTACCTCCGCGAGAACATGCGGTTCACACTGGGGGAAGAGGAACTCGCAGGAGTCGAGCGGTTTCGGAAGGAAGCGGCGGGGCTGGGGTTGGTGCCGGATGAGGTGCGCATGAGCGTGATGGCAATTTAGCCCCGGAGGTGGCCTGCAGTCCAAGTGCATAATCGGATTAAGTGCTTGTCATGCCCCCCCCCCAGGGGATCTACAATCCGCTCCTGTCAGTTTTCAAATCGATTTCCAGCCGAAGGAGCTTCTCCATGAGATCCGACAACCTGGTTGCCATCGCGGCGCTCACCTTTCTCTTCGGTTCGCAGGCAGCTCCCGCGCGAGCGCAGGTCCCGATCCCCTTCAAGTGGGTGCTCGAACCCGTTCAGCTTCAGGACTCGAAAAAGGGCACTCCCCTGACGGTTTTCGAACCCATCTTCCTCACCCATAACGTCGTTGAAGCAGTCGCCGAGCCACACGGAGTCATCTTCACCGTGAGGCTGAGGGAGATTCCGCCGCAGCCGTACACTTTTTTCGTGTGCGAAGCGAAGCCGACGACCGCGCACTTCAGGGTGCTCTACGACGAGGCAAACGCTGTTGTCAAAGACTACTACCTTCGGCCGGACAACGCCCTCGACGATGATCCCGCAGTTCTCGAGAGGGAGGTGGCGTTCTTGAGTGAGGAAGCCTGGATCCTGTGGGACGGCCGCGCCGGCGACGGAGAGCGGCTCATCGCGAGGGGCAATGCCGCGAACTACACGGTCACCGCCTTCGGTTATTTCTGCGGGTTCCCTGGAGCCGGGGCAGCAGGTTACTTCACAGTCGCCAAACCCCACGCGGTGCTTGTCGGAAACGAATACCCGCAGGACTACACGATTCGGCTCACACACAAGGAGGGAGACCCCGATCTTCCACCCTGCGACAAGACCGAGGATTTCTGGGGAGTTGAAGAGCACGGGGCGCACATCACGCCGCGAGCGGTGACCCTGGAGACCCTGGGGCCCGAAGGCGACGGCTATGAATCCAGGGCGGCGAGGAACCGCCTCCGGACCAGGTGCTGGGGTTATGGCAGGCAAGCAGTATCTTCGTGTGGGCGGGACACTACGATTCGGGCTACCTGCTGCTCTATTCCGGTGCCGGGAAACCCACAGATAAGCAAGGGGACATCGTCAAATACTCCGCGGCGATGAGCCCTGCCGAAGGATTCCATGAGAAACGGCCCACGCGCCTCCGGATGCTCGGGAACAAGTTCTGGGACTTTCCCGCCGAGATGAAAGACACGGAGCTGGTTGTGCTCGCGGCGTGCTACACCGCAGACACGAACTGGTCAGATGGAGGTGTATTGAAATCCATGATCGATGTATGTGTGGACCGCGGGGCTGACATCGCCATTGGTTGGAAAGGGCGGGCAGATGTGCACAAGATCAACTTGTTTCTGAAAACCCTGTTCGACCTCCAGGCGACGAAGGACCCGGTAACCGGGCTACTCCCCGATCTCGGGGACAGCATCAGGTTCGCATCCGAGAAGGCCAAGTCGGAGGAGGGTCCGATCCTGGTCGTGACAGGCTCGGGAACGGATCTCAGGACGGTATTCCTGAGAGATCTGCCCCGATACGGCAAGCGTCGCAACAGGTGAACTACCAATGACTCGAAATCTGCGGGTCGCGCTCGGTGTACTGGGGATTGCGCTAATTGCAGGCCTGGTCGGCTTGTTATTGGATCTCCGATCACAGGGACAACAGCCTCTTGTCGGCTCGGAGACATGGCTCGGGGAGAACGAGGCAAGCCGGCAGGCAGACAGCGGCCCCGACAAAAAACCTCCCAAGCCGAAGTCCGAGAATTCATCGTCACAAGATCCAAGCAGGCCAATCGAAAAACACCTTGCCCCGGGAAAAGATCGTGGCATCTCGGAAGAAGTGTTTCAGGAAGTCGCAGGCTTCTTCGAGCGCGTAGCGCTGCAGGCATGTCCAAAACGAAGGTTGCCGCGAGATTGGTCAGAGATTCTAAGGAACAACCTACAATGGAATGAGGACTTGGCTTGCTGGGACGCGATGCATTTCCAGGTCGAATGGCCGGTGATCCTTCTAAAGTCCTTTGGCGGCCCACGAAAATCCGGAATGCCTGAGAAAGTCCATCTCGATAATCTCGAGGCATGGATGAAGGCGCAGGTCGAAAGCGGCGGGGCCATCCCGCTGGAGAGTGCGATTGCGATCGCTGAGGAATTCGCGAAGCGCTTCGTACCGGACTGGAATCAGCGCCACTACCAGATTGTGAGCTCCAGGTGGGAAACGTCCAGGCCATCACTCGGCGGGTCTGGAGACGTGGACGACGTTCGGTACATCGTAGAGTTCGTCCAAACTCCCCTGCTGGAGGCAGGAGAGATCGTCGTGACTGAGGCGCCCATCCTGATCTGGGTAGATCCGTGGACATCGGAGGTAGTCTGGTTCATTCGCAACCCGGTGGGTGAGAGCCGAATCGAGCCACGCATCGCGTTCTGCGGGCCACTGGTCGCGGAAGCCAGCGCCCGAGACATCTGGGAAAGACGGTTGGAAACTGAAATTGGGGGGGTTCGCCCCACCTGGAAGCTCATGGGACGTACGACTTTCAAGTTGAAGGTGGAGGTGTCCTGGGACGAGCACGACATCGCGACCGGCCGACCGCTCTGGGTCATCGATTTCGGTCTTGGACAGGCTACGTATGAAGTGGAAGACGAGGCACCCGCCTTCGACCGCCCCAGCCGTTTCGGGTGCATGAAAGTCGACGCGAGATCCGGAGAAATCGTGGACTTCCAGATTCAGTAGTCACCTCAACGCGATAGTGCGAGTTGAATCATGAACCCCTTCCGCCGCGCCGCCTCCGCCAGACGCGCGTCCAGCGAGACGAACTCGTGCCGCGCGGGCTGGTCGTATGTGGCGACGAGCGCGGCCGCAAGCTGAACGGCATCCGCGGCGCGGAAGACGTGGAGCCCGAGCAGCCGGTCCGCGCCGGGCTGTTGCTCGGCGGCCCGTCGCATCAAACCCAGTTCTCGGTCCTGCGCCCGGCGACGCGCGCGAAGTGCCTGACGTTGTTCGTGACGAAGACGAGCCCCAACGAGAGGGCATGCGCCGCCATCAGGGTGTCGAACGCACCGATGGGTTCGCCGCGGCGGGCCAGGGAGGCAGCGACGACGCCGAAGCGGTCTGCCGCGTGCTGATCGAGGGGCAGTGCCGCCACCGCCTCCACGAAGGTGTCGATGAGGCGGTGCAGCTTCCGCGACCGTCGCTTCTCGGCACCGAACCGGAGCTCCGCCAGCGTGATGGCGCTGATGCAGAGTTGCGACGGCCGGTGCTCGAGCACGCGTGCCGCCACCCGCCCCTGGCCGCGCATGGCAAAGCTGACTGTGTCCGTATCGAGCATGTACTCGGCCATCATGCGAACGGGTCGTGGAGATCCCTGACCCGCCGCTGCGCCGGGCGTGGGATGTCCCCGGGCCAGGCGCCCAGGCACGCGCGGAACCTGTCCGACCACTCGTCCGCCGCTTCAAGGATGATGCGACGGCCTTCGCGCCGCACCAGGACTTCGCGCTGAGCAGGGAAGCGGCACTCCTTCGGGAGCCGCACTGCCTGGCTGCCGCCATTCCGGAAGAGCTTTGCACGGGTCGCTTTCATCCCATTAGTCTAGACTGTAGTCTATACGATATCAAGCTGGAAAGTCGAGACCCAGTCGAGACCCAGTTGGCCGAACGCCTAGGTTCAGCGGCGGGCTCGCGAAGCGAGACCGTCCGCCGGAACCGATTGTTAGGGAGCGCCGCCACCGAGCTCACGGATGAACTCTTCATGGGTCTTTCGCGCCTTGCGGAGGTTGCAGGGAGCGCATGACAGTACAAGATTGGCCCGGCTATTTGTACCGCCCCTGGATATGGGACGCTTATGCTCGAGGTGTGAAGCGCCCGCGGAGATTACGATATGGCAGTAGAAGCAAGTGACGGACAGGCCATCTTCCGACTGCTGCTTAATGATGTGCTCTTTGAGTGGGCGAGCGGCACTGCGTATTGCGGGGGAGACCTCTAAGTACCGCAGCCGGCGTTCGTACTCGCGCTGGGCCACTCGCTGATCGCGGGCCTCCGTCTCCTGCCTCCGCTGTTCTCGGGCCTCAAGATAGTTTTCGGTACCTTGACGCGTCGCTTCTTCAAGCCGCTGCCTTTGGCGCTCCAGGGCGTCCGACAACGCGCGATCCGCCACAGCGAGATCAGATTTCAGCGGCGTGAGGATCTCGATTCGGTATTGAGACTCAGGGCCGAAGAATGCTAGGAGTTTTGATTTTACCGGTTCATTCTCTCGGGCCTTCGTAAAGGCCTTCCAAGCTTGCTCCTGAACACCGCGAATCCTCTCGATCTCCTGCGAATAGACCGAGGTGATCACATCCCGAGCATCCTCCTGCGCCTTCGCGAGGTGGTACTGATACCACTGCTTCCGAGTGCGCCTCCTCATCAGCCCTCCCTAACGCCCAGCATCAGCGGCGGCGCGCAGCGCCGTCCGCTGCATGCTGTTGTTAGGCGTCTCTGCTGTCATCCGCCGCCTCGCTCTCTCGCAGGCCCACGCCCAGCTTTGTGATTTGAACTTGTGCGTCAAGGATTGAGCGAATAAGACCAATCCTTTTTGCGGCCATGCGATCGTGATCGACTCTTACGGAGAGCACCTTGTCGGATAGATCAGGATCATGATTGTTGACCAGATCGCGGAACCCAGGGACGAACGACTCGCAAGTCTGTATCCATCCCTCGGCGAAGTCATCAAGGCCGACGATTGGATTGAACCCCGGAGGGAGCGACGCACTCAGCTCAACAATGGCTCGAACGACGTCCCGGTGAGAGCTGACCTCAAGCGCGTGGAGCACCGCGGCTTGTTCATCTGACGTTTCGTCGCTCGCAGACCAGTGATGCGCGACGAAGTCGAAGTTCCGGAGTGCTTCGCTCATTGCGTGGACGAAGGCCAATATTGGAAACGATCGGCCAGCGAGTGCCACCCGCCTTCCGACAGCAGCGCTGAGGCCGCGCACTTCTTGGCCGAGCCGTGGCCATAGCTCGCCTGCCACTGGGCGAGTCATTGGGATCGAGAGTGTGACCGACTTGCGACGTGGGTTCAGGAGCGAAAGATCCTTCCCAACAATTTGGTTCATCCAGAAGCAGAAGCCTCGTCTTGTGCTCGACTCATACGTGACAAGCAGTGCGGGGGTGAAGCCTTGAATAAGATCAATCAATGAGTGGCGTGCAAATGAGAGGAGGATATGCTGATCACGGATTCGCCAGGTGCTTGTGCTCTTGATTTGCACGCGGAACTCAAGACCGTTCAATGCGTTGTCCTCACAGATCACTACCAATGCATCGACACCAACATCCTCTGTTGGTCGCTGCGGGATCCAGCTCGGGGGAAGTTGTGCTTCGAACCACTTCTCCCCTTCGCGGCCTATGGTTTGTGATCGTGTCTGTTTGGGCATCGGGTGGCCTTGAGACGCCTAACGCTCGGCATCAGCCGCGGCCGAAGGCCGCCGGCTGCATGCCGTTGTTATCCGGCATCCTTCGATCTTCGTGCTGGCATCTTGGCCTTGAGTCTGGTCTCGGCGACAGCGACCGCGCTCTTCGCCAACATCGGTTTAACGTGATCCCAGAAGTGCCCCTGACCCTCGTACAATTCGATCCGCGCTGCCGACCCGTTACCAAGCATGAGTTCTACGCGTGCTTCTCGAAACCCTCCCTGCGGGCCGAGCACGACCTCCGCCTTGCCGCTCGCGGTCTCTATCGCCCGATGAAAGTCCGCGACGGTTGCGTACTGCCCGATGCCGAATAGCTGCTTGAAGTAGTGCTTGCTCGTCTGGCCTGTGTCCCATCGAACTACGTACAGCAGTTGATCCATCGTGCGATACGGCTTCTCCGTGTCGACGACTGTGCCTCCGGTATCTGCTGGTATCGAGACCTTCGGGCCCTCCATGGGCCCGTGATCGGGGTATCCGCCCATGCTCCACACGCGGTTGCCGACTCGTAGCTCGTTGAGAACTGGGGTCATCGCGCGCGCCTCTCTCTCGCCTCGGTCAAGTCCGGATAACGCCATGCCGCTCAGCCGCCGGCGAAGCCGGTCGGCTGCAGCGGCTTGTTGGGGGTTCCTTCATGCAGACCGGTCGAGTTGCCTTACTGCCATGAGGTCGCCGTCAGCAACCGCGCGGACATCGGCGTCCTTGAGCGTCACGAGCGCTTCCGTCTTTCCGGATGCGCTGACGAACTCGACTTCGAGTCCATCTGGCTCGTAGATCTGGACGACAGCCCCGAGGTCCCCTCTCCGGAGACCCCGTTCGGGGAGGTCGCGGTTCAGGACCACGGTCTGCAGTTCCTTGAATCTCATGATCTCGCTCCCGGGAACGCTGTCACGAAGCGTGGGAAGTCCTCACCGCGAAGCACGATCCACACCGCGACGAGGTCAGCCGCCCTCCCGGCCGGCCCCGAGATTTTACCACGGACCTCGTACTTCTGGCCGTACTCGTTGGCCTCGGTGGCGACGGCCTCGTTATCTGTCGCGTGGCGCCGAAGGTCCGCCGCGAGGCTCTCCCAGCTTGCCGCCGAGTAACCCAACCCCACGAAGAAGGCGGCCTTGAACCTGCCTACAGGATGCGAATCCGAGAGCAGGTAGTCGCGGATCTTGGGCGCACTTACAACCGCTCGCTCAACACCAGGCAGTTTCACGAGGTTCTCCTCATTGCGCAATCCTGCTCAGCGCCCCTCTTCAGGCCGCCGATCCGCCCAACGGCGTGGCACTGAGCGGCGGCCGTCTCGGCCGCCCGCTCCAGCGCCATGTTAGACAGCCCTCTTCCTCCGGCGGCCTCGCCCGCCCCGCTGTCCCGGGAGGGCCACGATCACCGAGCGCAGCAGGTCGTTCACGGACTTCGCCGTGCGGAAGACTGCTGCCACGTCCGGATCGAGGACCACCGAGACGACGTCCCCACTCAACCGGGCGGCAAACCGGTTGGGGCGAGCTCGTCGGTAGTCGAAGTCGTACTCGGCCCTCATCTCGGGAACCGCCGCCCTTCTAGATGCTCTCTTCATACCCTTTCGCTCCCGTCTGGTCACCGGTCTGGCGCTGATAATGCTTAAGTGGCCACCACCTTCCGTGAAGCCTACCACCAGGACCCGCCTCCGAGAACCTTGCCCGATGATGATCTCGCGCCGTTCGTCAGGCGAATGGAAGGGGTCGTCAAATATCCGGGCAAGTGGGTCCGCGAAGAAAAACCCGACGGATTCATCCCCGCCCCGGCGCAGGTCGTCGGCCGCGCGGCGGGCGTGCAGGCCCAGCAGCCGTTTCGCGCGCTCTTTCACCGCCTCGATGGCGGAAACGATGCGCACCCCGGCCCAGAACGGGTCGAACTCGGACGCGACCGCATCGGCGCCCGCCGCGTCCACGGCGGCCTCGCGCGAGAGGCGGCGCAGGGCCGAGCGGAACGAACTCCGAACCCGCCCGACCGGCCCTCTCCCGCTAGAATGTCGCTCCATGCCCGTCAGCGCCACCGACTCCGTCCTCGAAAAACTCGTCCTCGCCGGCGGCTTCCTCCCGCCCGACGCCGTCGCGGCCGCGCGGCAGAGGGCCGAAGCCGAGGGAATTCCGCTCCGGGACGCGCTCGTTCGTGCAGGCATGGCGCCGGAAGTGCTCGCCTCGCTCGAAACCGCGGCCCGAAGCGCCTCCTCGACCTCCGGAGCGACCGCGCCGCGCCCGCCGTCCACCGACGTCACCGTGCTCTCCGCCGGCGCGACCGTCGTCTCGCCTTCCGGCACGAACCTCCCGCGCCGCGCGCCCGGGAAGCTCACGCACATCGGCAAGTACGAGATCATCGGCGAGATCGGGCGCGGCGGGATGGGCGTCGTTTACAAGGCGCGCCACCCCGGGCTCGACCGCGTCGTCGCCGTGAAGACGCTCCTCTCCCCCGGCTCGCCCGAGCACCTCGAACGCTTTCAGCGCGAAGCTCGCTCCGCGGCGCGCATGGGGAAGCACCCGAACCTCGTGCAGGTGCACGACGTCGGCGAGGAGGGCGGGATTTTCTACTTCACGATGGAGTTCGTGGAGGGAAGGGGGTTCGACCGGGAGATTCACGAAGAGAAGCCGCCGCCGCGCCGGGTCGCGCAGGTGGTCGAGCAGGTCGCGCGCGGGCTCGCGCACGCGCACGCGGAGGGCGTGGTGCACCGCGACCTCAAGCCGTCGAACGTCCTCATCGACGCCACGGGACGGCCCCTTCTCACGGACTTCGGCCTCGCCAAGGAAGTCGGCGCCGGGTCGAGCGTGTCGGTCGCGGGGCAGGTGCTCGGGACGCCGGCGTACATGAGTCCGGAGCAGGCCGAGGGGAAGCTGGAGCAGGTGCACGAGCGCAGCGACGTGTACGGGCTCGGCACCGTGCTTTACGAGGGGCTGACGCGCAAGCCGCCGTTCGAGGGGCAGGGGAACATCGAGATCCTGCGCAAGGTCACGGGGCAGGAGCCCGTCGCGCCGTCGCGGCTCGCGACCGGGATCCCGCGCGACCTCGAGGTCATCTGCCTCAAGTGTCTGTCGAAGCGCGCGGAGGACCGCTACGAGTCCGCCGCGGCGCTCGCCGACGACCTGCAGCGCTTCCTCGACAACGAGCCCATCCTCGCGCGTCCGATTCCGTGGACCGTCCGGCTCGCGCGCCGCGCCCGCAAAAACGTGCCGATCGTCGTCCTCGGCGCGACCGCCGCGGCGCTTCTCGTCACGGGCAGCCTCGTGACGCTGCGGCTCGTGCGCGAGCGCGAGGACAAGCAGCGGGAGAAGGCGCGGCTCGAAGCGGCGACGGCGGCGGCGGAGGCGAAACGCGCGCGGGTGGAGGAAGCGGTGCGCGGCGCGCGCGGCGCGCTGGAGAAGGGCGAGCGGGCGCTCCGGCCGGACGTCGTGGCGCTCTCGGGGCAGGCCGCCGACCGGGCGGTCTTCGACGCCGCCGCCACGCGCTGCGACGCCGCGCTCGCGGAGGACGGCGCGCACCTCGAGGCCCGCAGCCTGCGCGCGCGGGCGCTTCGCCTCGCCGGCCGCCACGTCGAGGCCATCGAAGAGGCCGGCCGCGCGCTCGCGCTCAAGCCCGGCGACCCCGCGGCGCTCGTCGAGCGCACGCACGCGACGCTCGACCTGCTCCGGACCGCTGTCGGAAACCTGTCGATCGCGTACTACCCCGGGCTCGCTTCGCTTCAGGGCATCCAGCGCCGCCGCACCTGGGTGAACGCCGACCCCTCGGCCGCCGCCCTGCGCGAGCAGGCGCGCGCCGACGTCGACCGCCTCGCGACCGCCGAGCTCGCCCCCGGCCTCCAGCCGTTCTTCAAGGGCATGATCCTCGCCCTCGACGCGCACAACAACGACGCCGCGGCGCTCGAGGCCTTCGACCAGGCCATCGCCGCGGACCCGCACCTCGTGGAGGCGTACCGGAATCGCGCGTATGTTCTGAAGCGGATGGAGCGCCCGGAGGCGCTGGCCGCCTACCGCGACCTCGTGCGCGCGCAGCCGTACGACGCCGAGCTGCAGGCGGAACTCGCGTTCCTGGAGGACTCGAAGGAGGCCACGCTGCGCGCGATCGACGCGGCCGTCGACCTCGCCCCGGGGTCCGCCTGGGTGCATGCCCAGCGCGGCACGATCCATTTCTGGTACGACATGGACGCACTCGCCGAGGCCGACTTCAAGCGCGCGCTGGCGCTCGCCCCCGACCACCCCGGCGCCCTCTACGGCCTCTTCACCGTCTGCGAAGCCCGCGGCGCCTACCTCGAGGCCGACCGCCTGCTCGCGCACTGGATCCGTCTCGCGCCGCCGGATCCGCTGCTCTGGTGGGAAGCGGGGGCCTACTACCGCGTGACGTGCCGGCACGACCTGGCGCTTCCGTGTTTCGAGAAGGCGCTCGAGCTCGACCCCGGGTATCCGCTGTATCTCTGGGCGCGGGGCCGGTCGAAGGTGCTTTTGGGGAAATATGCCGAGGGTGCGAAGGACATGTTCGACTCGGTGGCGGCTGGGAATCTGGAGCCGACGGCGCGGAAGCTGTACGACGCGCTGCGCGCCAATCTCGAGAAGCAGATCGCCAAAGCCCAGTCCCCGCTCGATGCGGCGAAGTTTTCGGAGAGTCTTGCGGGTTTTCTGCGTCTCGCGCTCGGCATGACGGGCTCGGAGGACCGCAAGCGGCAGTACGAGGCCTCGATCGACAACGTGCTGATCCTCGCTTCCGAGCTCTACGAGCAGGCGGAGAAGTTCGACAAGGCGCGCGAGACGTACCAGGCGGTGACCAACAAGGCCGCGAGCCACTGGGGCCGCGACTTCGTGCTCGCCCGGATCGCGGCGCGCGAGTACGACAAGCCGAGGGCGTTCGAGCATCTGCGCGCGGCGCGTGTGAAGGGGATGACTTCGTTGGACGGAGTGCGGATCGATGCGGGGTTTTTCAGGCTTCGGGATGCGGATGAGTGGGTCGGATATGTGAAGGAACACGAAGGTGAGTGAAGATCCGGGGGTTGCGGCGAGGGGAAGGCAGCCATAAGCCATAAGCGGCGCGCTTCGCGCGCCACATGGGACGGGGGGAACTTGAGCCATTGGATGCGGAAACTCCCATCGCCGTTGATCCTCTTTTATCGCTTTTCCCAGTCCTTTCTTATCGCCGTTCATCCACGATTCCTCCTGATGCCTCGATCAGGCGAGTCCGTAGCGGAGTTGCGTGCCCCTCGGTGGAGGGAGAGGCTGAGGCGAGATGAACGGCGATAGGAAAGGCCTTGGAAAAGCGATAAAGGAGGATCAACAGCGATGGGAACACCGCCGCATCGGCAGGCTGAAGTCCACCCCGCCTCAAATGGCGCGCGAAGCGCGCCGCTTATGGCTTATGGCTGGCCCCTGATCTCCCCGATCCGCGTCATCAACTCCGCAAGCTGCCTCGGCGTAATCGTCTGCTCTCCATCGCACCACGCCCGGTCCGGATCGGTGTGCACCTCGATGAGAAGCCCGTCCGCCCCGGCCGCAGCCGCCGCCTTCGCGAGATGCGGAACCCATTTCCGGTTTCCGGCGGCATGGCTCGGATCCGCGATCACCGGGAGGCGCGAACGCTCCTGGAGAATCGGGATCGCCGCCACGTCGAGCGTGTAGCGCGTCGCGGTCTCGAACGTGCGGATGCCGCGCTCGCAGAGGATCAGGCCGGGATGGTCGGCGCCCGCGAGCATGCGGCCGAGAAGGACGTACTCGGCGGCGTCGAGATATTCCTCGATGGTGGAAGCGAATCCGCGCTTGAGCAGGATCGGCTTGCCCGCAGAGTGGGCGCCGGCCTTGAACAGCAGCGGGAAGTTGGACATGTTGCGCGAACCGATCTGGATCATGTCGGCGTACCGGGCCACGAGGTCGAGCTGCTCCGCGTCCAGCGCTTCCGTCACAAACGGCAGCCCCGTGCGTTCGCGGGCGCGGACGAGAAATTCGAGGCCGCGCTCGAAGAGGCCGCCGAAGGAGTAGGGGGAGGTGCGGGGCTTGAAGACGCCGCCGCGGAGGGCGACGGCGTCGGCGGCCTTGACCTGTTCGGCGATCTCGCAGACCTGGGATTCGCTTTCGACGCTGCACGGGCCGGCGATGAGGGAGAGGCGGCCGTCGCCGAGGAGAGCGCCGGAGCCGAGGGCGACGGCGGAGTCCTCGCGGGTGAACGCGCGCGAAACCAGGCGGTGAGTCGCGGGCATCGCCGCGACGCTGCGCACGCCGGCGAGGCCGGCCAGCCGTTCCTGGATTTCAAGCGGCACGGGAGCGTCGAGACGGACCGTGAGCAGGCCCGGCTCGAACCACCGGCTCCGGTTGTCGGGCTCGCCGCCCAGCCCGAGCGCGGCCAGCGCCCGGCGGACCCCCGCGGCGCCCGCTTCGGGCTCGAAACACAGGATGACCGTCGTCTTCTCCGCCGCGGATCCGTTCGCTCCCGCCGCGGCTTTTCCGTTCCGCTTCGCCGTTTTCATGATGCGCCTCATATCACCGCCACCGCTTCCATCTCCACCAGCAGGTCCGGGCGGCAGACATCCGCCCGCACGCAGACCGAAGGGAACGCCGGGACCTTGAGCAGGCGCGTGACGCGCTGCCAGGCTTCGTACGCTTCGTGGTCCTTGCAGAAGAGCGTCGACATCGTGATGTTCTGGAGGCCGCCGCCCTGTTCTTCGAGGATGGCGGCGATGCTCATGAGCGTCTCGAGGCTCTGTCCTTCCGCGTCGCCGACGTGCACCGTCGCGCCGGCGGTGTTGATGCTGGCCGTGCCCGAGATGTGCACGGTGCGCTTGCCCTCGATGTCGAGCGTCATGCCGCGCGAGAACGCGGAGCCGTAGTTGAAGGAGGAGTCCTGGCGCGGGCTGCGGCGGACGGGCGCCGCGATCGCGGCCGCGGAGGGCAGCGTCTCGAGAGCGAGGACGTCCATGAAGCACTCTTCGTCGAGGTGCCGGCCCTGGATGCCGGTGCTCGCGGGAAACGCAGGGCCGCCCTCGGCGCCGATGTGCTCGCGGCCGAAGAGCGCCGTCCGCACGCGGTTCAGGTCGCCGTACCAGTCGAGCAGCCGCGCGAGGTAGATCCACGTGCGGATGACGTTGCCGTAGCCGAGCCCGTGCTCCCTCAGGCCCGCGCCCGCGTTCACGAACATCCGCTCCGCCTGTCGCGCGTGATCAGCGGGCAGCTTCCCGTCCGCCTCCGTCCCCCTCACGAACGGCAGGTAGACCATCCGGAAGCCATTCCCGGTCCAGCACCGCCCCGTGCCCGTCGAGCCGTTCCGGATCGTCGTCACGGCCGCGCCGCCGCCCCGCGGCGCAATCCCCCACACCTGCACGCCGCCGAAATCTCCCTCGTCCGCAGGCGCCCCCTCCACCCAGGTCACCGGCACCCCCGCGTCGAGCCCGCGCCGCGCGTACGCCGCCGCCCGGCGCCGCATCACGTCGTCCTGCACCCGCGTCAGTCCGTACACCTTCTCCTGGATCGGCTGGATCCCCTCTTCCGCCAGCGCCCCCGCCACGCTCGAGAAAATCGCGTCGGCCGACTCCTCGTGCCCGCGGCGCCGCCCGACCGTGCCCGTGATGTGGTACTCCGTGAACGTCCCGCGCTCGGTCGCGCGGAGTTCGAGCCGGCCGCCGGCGGCAGACCACGATGTGCGGTTTTTCATTTCGCATCCTTTGCGCAACGGAACCCGACGTCGGGCTGCCCGTACCCCGGGTTCGCCCAGAGACGCCTCGTGCAGCGGCTGTTGAACGCTGCCTGCCCGCCGAGCGCGCCCGCCCAGCACCCGCCCCGGACCACCTTCCGCGTGTCCGACTCCCTGCCCTGCTTCGCCGATCGGAGAAGATCCGTGCCCGCCTTCGGACCCGGCAGACACCCGTCCGCCAGCCCCGCCGGCCCCTGCGGATCCGCCGCCCCCTCCGCCCCCGCGTACGCCTCTTCCCCGTACCAGTCCTCCGTCCACTCCCACACGTTCCCCGCCATGTCGACACAGCCGTACGGGCTTGCGCCCTCTGTGAAGCGGCCGACCTCGCACGGTCCGGCGTCGACGTCCAGCCCCGCGCGGGCGCGGGCCACATCCCACCCGGCGCCCCACGGGTACTTCCGCCCGTCCGCCCCGCGCGCCGCCTTCTCCCACTCGGCCTCCGTCGGAAGCCGCTTCCCCGCATGCCGCGCGAACGCAGCCGCGTCGCGCCACGTGACGTTGCGGACGGGGTGTCGGGCCTGGTCGCGGACGAGTGTTTTCATTTCGGGAAGCGCCGCGGTGTCGGCGGCGGATTTCGGTTCGTGACCGGTGAGGGCTTTGAGGGCGGCGGCCGCGGCGCCCCAGCGCACGGCGTCGCGTCCGCGGCGGGCCCGATCGGCCTCGTCCTTGCCCGACTGAACTTCAAACCCGGCCAGCGGCACGCCGTAGCGCGCCTCGAAATGCGTGAGCAAATCCACGCATCCCTCGACGGAGTGGCGGAACCAGGGGCCTTCAATCGCGTCGAATTCCCCGGTTTTGCGGACAAAGGCGGCAAATTCGGCGACGGTGACCTCGCAGCGGTCGATGAAGTACCCGGAGAGCTTCACGCGGTGCTCCGGCCCCTCGTCTGCCCCGCCGTCCGCCGAGCCCATGACGAACTCGCCGGCGGGGACGTAGACCATCCCCTCGGGGGCGGAGGGCTCCTCGGCGCGCGCGAGCGCGGCGAGCAGCAGGAAGGCGGCGCTAATTATCCTTTGCACAGCGAAATCCCAATGTGAACGTCCGGAACTCCGGCTCGCGCGCTTCACGCGCCGCGCACCGGATCGAACTCGGCGAACTCCGCGAACTCCCCCCGCGCACCACGCGCTCGGCACACCACTCCGCCGCGTTCCCCGCCATGTCGTCGCACCCGAACGGGCTCCGCCCGCCCGGGAAACTCCCGACCGGCGCCGGATAGATGTACCCGTCCTTCTCCCGCCCCGACGCGCTCACGTCCGTCCCCAGCTTCTCCCCGCCCGCGTTCGCCAGCCCCCAGCTCCACTCGCTTCCCCACGGCCACCGCCTCCCGTCGTTCCCGCGCGCCGCCAGCTCCCACTCGTCTTCCGACGGAAGCCTCTTCCCCACCCACGCCGCGTACGCGAACGCGTCGAACCAGTCGACGCCGACGACGGGCTTGTTGTCGGAAGCGAACGTTGCGGGCCCGAACGGGGCGGAGGCGGCGTAGGCGGGATCCTTGAGGAGCGGGTTGTAGTCGCCCCAGTAGCGCGGCGTGTGGTCCTTGCCTTTGGGCTCCTGGGCGTGGCAGCGGGAGTGGTCGCCGGTTTTCGAGACGAACTCGAGGAAGCGGCGGTACTGGGCGTTGGTGACTTCGTAGCGGTCGATCGCGAACGCATTGAGCCGGACGTTTCGCGCGGGGCGCTCGGGGTCGACGGCGGCGCGGACGGCGAGGACATCGGGAGGGTGAAGGAACGGAGGAGCGGGGGACGCGGGGGCGGAGTCGGCGGTGCCCGCTGAGAACTCCATCGCGGGCACGACCATCATGGCCGACCCGTCCGCCGGGTGGACGATCTCCAGGCGGCGGATGACGACCGGCGACTCCGGACCTTTCGCGTGCGCCCGCTTCCACAGGAACGCCCCCCCCGCCAGGCCGCAGGCGGCGACGATTGCGATCAGGAGGGGCATGGCGCGGGCTCTCATTCGATCGACTCCATGAAGTGGACGAGGTCGTCGATCTGCTGCGGCGTGAGGTGGGAGGTGCCGCCGTGTGTGTCGCTTCCGATGCGTGCTTCCGCCTTGATGTGCGCCTTCACTTTGGGGAGGCGTTCCGCGAAGAAGAACGTCTCGTTGAAGCCGACTTCGCGGCGGCCGGGGCGTTCGGGGACGCCGCCGATGAGGGGTTCGTACTTGAACCATCCGAGGGCGGGCTGGCCGGGGACGGCGACGACTTCGCGGAGGGAGCGGGCCATGCCGTGATGGAGGAAGACGGGCGGGCGGTCCCAGAGGCCGCGGAGCTGGAGCGTGGTGAAATGGCCCTGCTTGCGTTCGGCGCGGCCGGCGTCCCAGGGCTCGAGGTCGCGCGGGGCGCCGTTGATGGCGTCGAGACGGTTCATGCTGATGAGCGTGAACGAGCCGTCGCGGACGGTGAGGCTGACGAGGGGGGGAAGGGACTGTTCGGGGTTGTCCGGGAAGTCTTTGCGGGTGAAATGCGGCGCGGGGTGGCACGAGACGCAGCCGACCTGCGGGCTTTCGAAGAGGGCCTTTCCGCGGCGGACGGAGGCGCTATCTCTGTCGAACGGATTGGGAAGCAGCCGGGGTTCGCGGATCTGCCACTCGCCGACGAAGCGCTGGAAGTCGCGGAGCGTGAACGATTTTCCGCAGTAGAGGAGCGAGAGGCGGCGGAACATCTCGTCGCGGCGTTCCTCGAGGCGGCCCTCGGTGGCGCCCGAGGCGTCCATCATGGACTGGACGTCCTGGATGGCGCGGCCGAACGGCGTGTGGGCCTCGATCGCGGTGAAATCGCCCTGCGGGTTGGGCCCGCGGAAGTCGTCGGCCGGGCAGTGCTCCATGATCATGGAGCGCGGCTCGAAGGCGGAGAGCGTGCCTTCGAGGAAGAAGGGCTGGATGGCGAAGAGGCCGCGCTGCTGGGGGACGACCATCGTCCCGCCGATGACGAGCTGGCCGACGCTTTCCTGCCGGTCGAGGTATTCCTGGCCGACGACCTGGCTCACGCCCCACGGTCGGCCGTCGCCCATATCGAGGTAATGGCAGCTCACGCAGGACGTGTCGCGGTCCGCGGAGAAAAGGGCGGTGTGGGCGAACAGCTCGCCGCGCTCGGCGTTGGTGGCGGGGACGGGCAGGCGCAGCACGGACGGATCGACGACGGTCTCGCGCGCGGCGCCGGTCGTCAGGTCGATGATCGAGAGCGTGCCGCCGAGGAAGTTCGCGACGAAGAGCTTGTCCGCCGAGGGCGTCCCGGGCCGCCCGGCGGCGATGCCGATCGGCTGCAGCCCCGTGGGCCACGTGCGCACCGGCACGAGAATGTCGCTTGGGTCCCGCGCCTCGGAGTCCATCCGCAGCTCCTGGACCTCGTTCGTGCCCTGCATCGTCACGAACACCCGGTCCCCGACCAGCGCCATCTTCTCGGGCATCGCGCCCACGACGCGCATCAGGTCGGGCGGGATATCACCCTTCATGTCGCCGTACGTCGACTCCGCCGTGTCCGACGTGTAGCGCACCCAGCCGCGGTGCGACTCGTAGCGGTTCGCAAGCAAAAGGTACACAAGGCCCGTGGCGGGCGGCTCTTCAGGAATCGAGAGCGCGTCCACGTCCACCACGACGAGGTCGTTCTGGATGTCGCGGAACTTCACCCCCCACGTGCCGTCCACCGCGTCGTACGGCCCGAGCGTCTCCTGCTGCGACCGCGGCAGGACCTTCCCGGTCTCGAGGTCGCGCCAGACCGAGTACTGCGCCGCCGGGTTCGCGCGGTCCCAGCTCTCCCCGCCCCACGGGTCCCGCTCCGCCGCGACGCCGAACCCGATCCCCATCGTCGTGACCAGCAGCCAGTCGTGCCCCGTCGCCTCCGACCGGTGGATCTTGAGGTCGTTCACGACGTTCTGCACGTAGATCGCGCCGACCTCGCGCCCCGTCAGCGTGTTGACGATCGAAATGTCCTGCGTCCCCGTGTTCCCCACGTACAGGAACCGCCCGTCCGACCCCAGCGCGAGCACCTTGGGCTTGCTCCTCGGATTCCCCACCGGAATCCCCGGCCCCTCCTGCGCCGCGTCGATCCACCGCGCGATCGCCTGGTACCCCGCGTCGTTCTTCGGGTCCGGAAACACCACCGTCCCCTTCGCGTGGCTCCGGAACATCGGCATCATGTCCGCCGTCCCGCCGTCGCGCGTCCGCACCACCGACCGGAGCAGCCGGCTCTCCGCGGACCGCCCAGGAATGACATGTGGAAGCGCCGACACGAAGCTCGCGCGCGCGTCCGCGCCCGCGACGAATCCGCCGCGCTCCACGTCGTGGCACCCCGTGGTCCCGCAACTCGACGCCAGGATCCGCGCGATGCCCCCTTCCGCGAAGAACGCCTTCTCGTCCAGCCCGCCCAGCTCGCGCATGGACGCGCGGAACGCCTCCGCGTCCGCCTCGACGTCGAGCATGAACACCTCGTCGAGGTAGCGGTCGGCGACCCACGCGGTTTTTCCGTCGCGCGCGAACACCGCGCCCTGGCCGTAGAAGTCGAGCGGGATCTCCGAGACCACGGCGTCCGTCTTCGTGTCGATCACGCTCGCGAAGCTCGAGAAGCGGCACGTGACGAGGAGGAAGCGGCCGCCGGGGTGCATCGTGAGGCGGTACGGCGCCGAGGCGGGCGCTCCTGCCTCGCCGGCGGGCTTGAGCTCGATCCGTTTTTTCACCGCGCCCGTCGCCACGTCCACCACCGCGAGCTCGCTTCCCGGCTGCAGCTCGGTCCCGAGCAGGCTCACGTACGCCTTCGTCCCGTCGCCGCAGATCGCCACGTCGAACGGATGGTCGCGGCGCGGCAGCGGCTCGGGCGCGGGATTCGGGTTCGCGATCGGCACGAGGTTCTCCCGCTTCCAGGCCTGCCCGTACGCCCACCGCCGGCTCGTCAGCTTCCCGAACCGCGACGGCGCGTTCCCCTCCTCCGGCGTCGCGTCGCGCGGCCAGAGCGCCGCCGCCGCGCAGACGAGCGCGATCATTCCGGCGATCCGCCGTCCGGGATTCATCAGAGGCTCCTCAGGTACGCGATCAGGTCGTCCAGCTCCTGCGGCGAAAGGCCTTTCGTCCGGCCGTGCAGGTCCTTCGGGTTGTGGTCGGTGAAGATCGACCGAAGCGTCGGCGCGCGGCCGTCGTGCAGCCACGGGCCGCCGCGCAGGGTCTCGCGCAGCGACGGCGTGTCGAACCGCGAACGGTAGTCGTCGGGCGTGCCGAAGCCGAGGTCGTGCAGTTTCATGTCGGTGAACTTCGGCGCCGGGTGGCAGACATCGCAGCCGGCCGCCCTGAACACCGCCTCGCCGCGCTGCAGCGCCTCCGGGTTCCGCGTCCGGTACGGGTTCGGCGCGCGCTCGGGATTCCCGAGATACTCGACGAGTGCCTTGTGGTTCTCGGGGACCGGCAGGAACCCCTGGAACCGCTGCCCCGCCGCGATCGCCGCTTCCATGTTGACCCGCACCCCCGACCACATCGCCGGCGGCGTGTCGTACGCGTCGTGCAGCGATTTCGCGCTCTTCGCGTTCCCGAGCCCGTCGTTCGGGAGGTCCCAGTTGAGCCCGTCGACGGTGGCGTCCTCGCCGTGGCAGCTCGTGCACGAGAACCAGGTCTGGTAGGTGATGCGGGCGTCATTGAAGAGCAGTTCGCCCTTGCGCCAGAGCGTCATCTCCTGCGGCGGCCCGAGCGGGATCGTGGCGCGCAGCGCGCCGGTCTCCGCGTCGAGCACCGTGACCGAATCGCTGAAGTAGTTCGCGACCAGCAGCTCGCCCGTCGCCTCGCTCAGCGCGATCCCGCGCGGGCCGAGCCCGCCCGCGTCGAACCGGCGCGCGATGCCGCGCTTCTCGAGAATCTCGACGTCCTCTTCCATCGGCTTCACAAGGTCGGGCGTCGTCTCCTCGACGAGCTGCAGGCATTTCGCCACGTCCACGATCGCGATCTCGTGCACGCCCGAGATGCTCACGTACATCCGCTTCTCGTCGGTCGAAAGCACGAGCCCCCACGGATTCGCGGCGCCGTTCAGGAGCCGGTCGAGGAGGAGCGTAACGCGGTGGCCCGGGCGGGTGAGGTCGGCGACGGAGAAGCCGTTGGAGTGGATCCAGCCGCGTTCCATCTGGAGGGAAGGGGTTTCGTCGTGGGAGAGGATGCCCGCGACGAACGCCCAGCGGCCGTCCTTCGTGCAGGCGACCTGGCGGGTGAGGGACGCGCGGCCGAGGTCGCGGCGTTCGAGCTCACTGCCGGCGGCGGGGTCGAGGACGGACATGCCGCGCGAGAGGCCGTTGGAGACGACGAGTTTCCCGTCGGGCGTCTCGGCGATGTCGCGGGGCGAGCGGGCGACGGGGATCTCCGCGAGCGTGGTCCCGGCGGCCGCGTCGATCACGGAGACGGTGTCGGAGAGCGAGTTCGCCACGAACAGCCGCCGGCCGTCGCGCGACACCGTGACGCCATACGGCTCGTCGCCCGTCGCGATCGTCCGGACGACCCGGCCCTTCTCGAGGTCCACCACGCTGATCGCGCCCACGTACAGGCAGCTCACATAGAGGAAGGCGCCGTCGCGGGATAGCGCCGCATGGACCGGCCGCGAGCCCACGGCGATTTCGGAGACGACCTTCCGCCCGCGGATGTCGAGGACGGACAAGGTGTCGGACGTGTGGTTCACGACGTACGCGAGGCGGCCGTCCGCCGAAAGACAGACGTGATTCGGCGACCGGTACACCGGCGCCGCCGGCCGGCCCGTGGGCGCCGACGGGGCCACGGCGTCGCTTCGGAGCAGGTTGGCCGCCAGCCCCCCGACCGCCCCCGCCGCCACGACCGCCATTACCAGCTTCCTCATGGCTGCTTCTTCCTCAACCAGCGGATGTACGCGACCAGCTTCGCGACCTCGTCGTCCCTGAGGTACGGCCGGTACGCCGGCATCTGGATCGTCTGTTTCTCGAGGAAGTGCTTCGCGGCGGGGTTCTCCCACAGACGTTTCGGATGCCCGTCGAGGATCCACTCGCGCAGTTCCGCGTCGTCGCGCACCAGTTCCAGGAACTCCTCGCCGTCCCACGCGGGGATGTGCCCCTTGAAACTTCCGGGGTTCGCGCAGCCGCCGGCGCCGGCAGGCCCGTGGCAGCCGAAGCAGCCGACGCGGCCGGCAATCGCCCGTCCCTCGTAGGCGGCCTCCGGGATTTCGGCGAACCCTCCCGACACCGCGCGGAAGTAGGCGACGAGGTCCGAGAGCTCCTGCTCGCCGATGAGCCCGCGGTAGGCGGGCATGGGGATGAAGGGCGCCTTCGCGGCGCCGGCTTCTCTGACGCGCCGCGGCGCGCCGTCGAGGATCCACTCGCGGATTTCCTGCTCGTCCTTTGCGAAGCTGGAGACGGTGGGCCCGTCCCATCCCGGAACGACGCCGCCGCGCGCGCCAGGGTCGGCGATGCCGCCGCGTCCTTCGGCGCCGTGGCACGCGAAGCAGCCCATCTTGCGGGCGACCTGCTCGCCGCGGATCGCGGGAGTGAGCGCCGGTTCGCGCCAGAGGCGGCTCGCGAACGCGGCACCCGTGACGCAGAGAACCAGGAAAGCGAGTGCCAGCCAGACGGCGCGGCGGGATCGGATCACGCGGTCCACCCCAGGATGCCTGTTGATTAATGCGATTAACCAATAGGTTTTTACGACGTCTCGGGTCCGATTGCAAGGACTCTCTGCCGCAATTCCCGTTACCCGGCTCGCTGCTTAGGTTTTCCCGATAGACGCATGCGCTTGGACCTATGGCGACTTGAAGCCGCCCTCCGCGAGCGCTACAGTCCTCCCCAACAACGACAGGAGTTCCCCCCATGCACACACGCTTCGCCCCCCTCCTCGCCCTCGCCCTCCTCGCCGGCTGCGGCAAGGACGACTCTTCCTCTTCTTCCTCCTCGTCCTCCTCCAGCGCCCGCCACATCGAAGGCGGGACCGCCGGCACCTTCCGCGGCGTCGCCTACGACGTCCCAAAAACCTGGCAGATCCAGCCGCGCGGCGACGCGGTCATCCTCTTCCCCGAAGGCTCCAACCCCACCGGACAGGTCGAAGAGCTCTACATGCTCGTCGCCGACACGGCCGTCAAGGACCTCGCCGGCGCGGACTTCGAACGCTCCATCGAGAAAGGCGTCGGCCAGATCCAGCCCGGCGCCACGAAGGCCTCGGGCCCCGACTCGAAACGCTTCGGCGACCTCGACGGCCGCGCCTGGGTCTACTCCTGCAAGACCCCCGACGGCCGCAGCGCCGAGGTCCGCGCGTTCGGTTTCATGGGCACCTGCGGCTGCGCGCTGCTGGCCATCGGGTTCCCGGACGTGCTGGCGAAGCGCGACCCGGACGTCCAGGCGATCCTGGGGTCGCTCTCCAAGCCGCCCGCGCCGCCGCCGGGAACCGCTTCCGTCCGCCCCGAACTCGCCGGCACCTGGATCTGGATCACGAACTTCAACGCGAACAGCGGCGGGCGCCAGACGGACACGACGCTCGTGCTCGGCGCCGACGGCTCCTACCGGTACTCCTACAACAGCGTGAACTCCAACCCGTTCGGCGCCGCGTGGGGCTCCGAGCGCGACGCCGGCACATGGACCGCCACCGAGAACTCCATCACGTTCAAGTCGCAGGACGGCCGCGCCGTCACCCAGACGCTCGAGAAACGCAATCACCCCAAGAACACCGGCGACCCCATGATCATCCTCGACGGCAAGGCGTTCGTGACTGCGCTGAGAAAGGACCCTTGGTAATGAAGCTCACCGCTTCCCTGCTGCTCCTCGCCTCGCTCGCCGCCGCCGAGGAGCCAAAGGCCGAACAGATCGAGGGCGGCAAGACCACGACGACCACCATCGGGCTCAGGTTCGACGTGCCCGACGACTGGACCGTGACGTCGGACAAGCCGGGCGTCTTCGTCCTCATGCCCGAGGGCGCGAACCCTTCCGGCGTCGTGGAAGAGCTGTACATGCTGGCGTACGACAAGCTCCCGGACGCGGATCCAGGCTCGAAGAAGGTCCGCGAGGAGCTCGGCAAGCTGCGCGACGGCCTGCTGCCGGGCGGAACGCTCGACGGCGACCCGAAGGAGGGCGTCTTCGGCGACTTCGAGGGTCTCATCTACTGTTACGAGGGCAAGGCCCAGGACGGCCGCACCGCGCGGCTCTGGTTCCACGTCTGGACGCGCAACGACCACGTGGTCGCTCTGGTCGCCTTGGGCTATCCGAAGCAGCTGAAGAAGCGGAAGTCCGACGTCATCGCGATCCTGAAGTCCTGCCGCAAATCGAAGAAGCCGAAAGCCGCCGCGAACATCGTCCGGCCCGAGCTCATCGGCGAGTGGGCCTGGATCACGAACTTCAGCGCCAATAACGGCGGCGGGCGCCAGACCCTGACGACCGTCCGCCTGAACGCCGACGGCTCCTTCCGCTACCACGCCGAGTCCGTGAGCACCAACCCCTTCGGCGCCGCCTGGGGCAACGAGGACATCACCGGCACCTGGACCGCGACCGCCGACAAGATCACGTTCACCACGCGCGAAGGCGCCGCGACCTATTCCCTCGAGAAGCGCAATCACCCGAAAAACGTGAACGACCCGATGATCGTCATCGACGGCAAGGCGTACGTCACGACGACGCGGCGGGAGCCGTGGAAGTAAGAGTTCGTGCCTCGTACTTCGTGCTTCGTGCCTCGTAATTCGTCCATCGGCTTACACGTAGGAACCGCCGCTTCTCGATCCGACAGTGGAGACCCCCGACGAGTCAGGCCGTCGCGGGACGAAGCACGAGGCACGAAGCACGGCCGTTACACGTACCCGTGTTCCGCTAACCGCTTCCCGCTCATCGCATGACCTTCCGCCGTCATCGGTTGCACGCCGTTCGCGTCGCACCACGTGTTGTAGAACTTGAAAAGCGCGCAGACCGTGATGGCGTCGTAAAGCGCCTCGTCGCTCCACCCCGCGGCCTTCGCGGCGTCTACGTCCTCGCGCGCGATCTTCCAGGAATCGCGGATGACCTTCTCGACGAACCCGTACAGCGCCCGGTCCTTCGCGTCGATCGGCGCGCTCTTCCAGTCCTCCAGGATCGCCTGCACCTTTGCCCGGTCCCCGAGCAGCTCCCACGCGGCCGCCGCGTGAGAGTTGTTTCAGTAGGGGCAGAGGTTGCGCTTCGACGTCAGCGCCGCGATCAGCTCGCGCTGCCAGGGCGGAAGCGGCGACGGCCCGCGCATGACGCCCTGCGTGAACCGCGAGAGCGCGTCCGTCCGGTCGGGTTTGAACGCGAACAGGTGCCAGATCCCCGGCACCGGCAGCCCCGCGGCCACCACCGCCTTCAGCCGCTCCCCCTGCGCGCCCCCCGGGAGCATCTTCTCGACGTCCGGAAGATAGAGGCTCATTTCGCAGGCTCCATCGGCGCGTAGCCGTCCTTCGCCATCCGCTTCGACATCATTGAGTACGCCGCCGCCGGCAGGTCGTGGACGCCGGTCGCGTCGATCCAGGTGTTGTAGAACTTGAAGAGCGAGCAGACCGAGATGGCGTCGTAGAGCGCCTCGTCGGTCCACCCGGCGGTTTTCGCGGCATCGACGTCCTCCTGCCGGATCGTCCACGACTCCTTCACGGCCTTCTCGAGAAGCGCGAACAGCGCCTTGTCCTTTCCGGAGATCGGCGCCGTCCGGTAGTCCTCCAGCACCGCGTTCACCAGCTCCCGGCTCCCCAGCAGCTCCGCCGCGACCGCGGCGTGCGAGCCGATTCAGAACGGACAGTTGTTCCGCCGCGACGTGAACGCCGCGATCAGCTCGCGCTGCCCCGGCGGCAGCGGCGACGGCCCGCGCATCACGCCCTGCGTGAAGTCCATGAGGTGCCGCGTGCGGTCGGGCTTGAACGCGAACAGATGGAGGATCTGCGGGATCGGCAGCCCGATCGCCTTCGCCGCCTTGATCTCCATCCCGCGCAGGCCGCCGGGGGAGGCCTTCTCGACTTCGGGAAGGTACATCGGGTCCATGGAACCTCTCCTCGACTGGGCCTAGCCGAACCGCGCGTCCCGACCACCCTGAGCGAGCCCGAGGGGCGAGTCGAAGGGCACGCGAGATGTGATTATCCGAAAAACTAGCGCCCGGCGCTACCGCGCTCCCCGCTCTTCCAACATCTTCTCGAGATGGTTCAGGCGCGTCGTGAGTTGCGCCCGGGCCTCCGGAGTCTCCGCCATTTCGACGGCCTCCTTCTGCGCCCGCACCGCCTTCTCCAGGTCGCCCGCCGTGGCCCACGCGGCCGCAAGAGTGTCCAGCAGCCCGGAGCGGGCCTCTCGATCGCCGGGCGCCAGGAGATCCAGCGCGATCTGCGCGTGTTCCACGGCGCGCCGGCCGTCCTCGGGGGTGGCGCCGGGGGACGTGGCCAGGCGCCAGGCGAGCGAGTTGCGCAGTCCTGGGTCGTCCGCCAGGACGAGGATCGCGCGCTCGCCGAGCGCGGCGCCTCGCGGGCGGTCGCCGCCGGCATACGCGGCCGTGGACGCGGCGGCGTCGGCGCGCGCCTGGGCCTCCAGATCGCGGAGTTCGTCCGCCGCGTCGAGGGCGGCGCTGCCGTGCTTGGCCGCTTCGCGGACGTCGCGCACGGCGTCGGACAGGCGGTCGAGGCGGCGGGCGGCGCGGGCGCGGGTGAGGAAGAGGGGGCCCGGGTCAGCGCCCGCGGCGAGGCCACGCTCGGAGCACGCGATCGCCGCTTCCCAGGTCTCCGCGAGCGCGACCGCGCGGGGCCAGTCGCCTGCGGATTCCGCGGCGGCCTGCACGCGCGCGGCGGCGGCGGGCCAGGCGGCGCCGGGGGCGGGCGGGGCGGCGAGGATTTCGGCGAGGGGGGCGTCGGCGAGGGCGGCGGCGAGGGAGTCGGCGGCCTCGGAAGGCGGAAGGGCGGAGGCGCGGGCGATTTCGAGGTCGAGGCGGCGGCAGCCGCGGGCGCGGGCTTCGGCGGAGTGGAGGAGGAGGGCTTCGCGGTCGCCGAGCTTGGAAGCGGCCATGGCGGCGGTCCAGGCGGATTCGGCGGAGCGGCCTTCGCGCGCGGCGGCGAGGGCTTCGGGCCAGCGGCCTTCGCGCCAGGCTTCGCGGGCCTTCTGGCGCGCGCGTTCCTCGCGGTCGGGGCCGGCGGACTGCGCGGCGGAGCGGAGGTCGGCGCGGCCCCAGTGGGTCACCGGGCGGTCGGCGAGCGCGACGGCGAGCGCGTGGACGCGGCTGTCGCGCGAGACGACCAGGAGTTCGGGGGGGCCGTCGCCGTCGAGGTCGCACCAGAGGGGGACGCAGACCATGACTTCGGTGCGGAGGTTCCACGCCCAGGCGTCGGAGCCGTCGCGGCCTCGCAGGATCGTGATGCGTCCGTCGGTGGCGACGAGCGCGGCTTCGGGGCGGCCGTCGCCGTCGAGGTCGCGGAGGGCCGGGGGGCCGACGAGGGTCGAGGGGAGGAGGCGGCGCCAGAGTTCTTCGCCGGTGGAGGCGTCGAGGAGGGCGACGGCGCCGCCGGGGCCGGCGACCGCCGCGAAATCCCCTTCCACGATCGGGGAGTAGGGCATGAGCGCGAGGCCGGTGTCGCGGGACCAGGCGATGGCGGGAGTTCCGTCGTCCGCCAGGCGCGCGCGCGCGACGCGGCCGGCGGCGGTCGCGAAGAGGACATCTGCGCCCGCGGCCGCAACCGAGCACGGCATGCCCCCCGCTTCCAGGAAGGCCGTCTCCTTCCCCGTCGCCGGATCGAGCAGGTGGATCTTCCCGTCCCGCGCGGACAGCCACAGGCGGCCGGCGGCCAGCGCGGCGCCGGCCCGCGCGGGGCGGGGGTATGTTGCGGTCCACAGCGATTTCCCGGTCCGCCCGTCGAGCGCTTCGAGGACGTGAGGCGCGGTATCCTGATCGCCGTAGATCACGTCATCCGCGCCATCGCCGTTCAGGTCCGTCGCCAGAGGCCGCGACCAGCCGCGCTTCCAGACCCCCTTCCAGAGCGGCGCGTCCCGCGCGGGGTCGAGCATCGTGATCCCGAAACCCTCGATGGCGTACGCCAGCGACCCGTCGAGCCGGACCGGGATCGCCCGGAAGCCGACTGCGGCCGGCCATTCGCGCAGGACGCGGCCGTCGGCGGCGTTGAGGAGGCGGGCGGGGGTGCCGGGCACGAAGAGCGTCCGGGCGGGATCGGCGTCGGGGACGGGGTGCTCGGTGAAGTAGTGGGGTGCGCCCTGGCGCCAGCGGAGCGGCGGCTCCTGCGCGGAGACGACGGAAACGACGCCGGCGTCGGACTGCACGGCGACGTCCTGCCGCCCGTCGCCGTCGAAGTCCGCGAGAAGCGGCGTCGAGGCGCAGCGCGAGTCGAGGTCGTACCTCCAGACGATCGCATCGCCGGCGTTCGTGTCGATGGCGACCACCGAGGAGCCCGAAGGCACGACGATCTCGGGGCGGCCGTCGCCGGTGAGGTCGCAGAAGACGGGACGCGGCCAGAAAGCCGGAGTCGCCAGGATGCGGACTGTGGCGTGCGTTTCCGTGGAGATGATCGCAATGCCCGACTCGACCTGCTGCACGATCTCGACGTGCCCGTCCCCGTCGAGGTCCGCGACGCCGGCCGTCGCCTGGGCGTTCATGTTTTCCGGAGCCAGCCAGGTCCATAACGTCGTTCCGTCGGCGCCCGACAGCGCGCGGAAGACCCGGGCACCCGTGCAGACCCAGACCTCGTCGATCCCGTCGGCATTGAGGTCGGCGGCAAAGTGATAGCTCCCGGCGCCCCAGGGCACGGTCCAGAGAATGCGGCCGTCGCGGCCGTCGATGCCGAGAATGCGGTACTGCTCGTGGATCACGACGTCCGGAAACGCGTCCCCGTTCAGCCGCGCCGGCGCCGGATACGGCGACCCCTGCACCGCCGTCCACCAGACGCGCGCGCCGTCCCGCCCGCGCAGCACGCCCACCCCGCCCGACGCCCACACGAACACGTCCGCCAGCCCGTCCCCGTCATGGTCCCTCCACGCCTGCGCCCCCTCGCACTTCGGCACCCGCCACGCCGCCAGCCGCTTCCCCGTCGCCGCATTCCGGACCGTCACCTCCCCATTCCCCGCGTACACCACCTCCGGCCGGAGATCGCCGTCGAGATCGGCGACGTCGACCTGCAGCGGCCGGAGCGTGAAGGAGTCCGCGAGCCCGTCGGCGATCCAGAGCAGGCGGCCCGTCCTGCCCTCGAGCGCGCGCAGCCGGCCGGGTTTCCCGTTGGCGACGAGGAGGTCGGGGAAGCGGTCGCCGTTCACGTCGGCGGCGATCCAGTTCAGGTGCCAGGGGTCGGACGTGTGTTTCCAGAGGACCATGTCGGGAAGTGTGATGCCTGCGATGGTCTGTTTTTCGGAAGCGACCTCGAATGCGACGGGGCGCGGCCAGCGGTTTTCGGAGTGGGCGGTGCCGGTCCAGCGGCCGGTCTTGAGGCGGAATCCTGAAGCGGGGGCTGCGGTGAAGATTTTTTCGCCGGTTTCGGCGTGTTCGAGGTCGATTCCGAGTTCGGCGGGCTCGGAGGCGACGGTGAGGAATCCGGTTTCGTGTTCGAGCGCGACGTGGTGGGGTTTCGCGACGCCGGATTCGACCTCGACGCTGCGCTCGTCGTCGCGGTGCCGCGGCGCGCGCAGCACGATCTTCCGGATGCCGACGGGCAGGCGCGCGTTGAGCGGCGGGGGGCCGAGCCGTTCGCCGTCGCACCACGCTTCGGCGCCCGGCGTCGCGCACTCGATCTGCAGGACGCCGAACAGCGACGGCGTCGTCACGGAGACGGGCACGCGCGAGCGCGCCTTGACCTCCAGTTCCTGGAAGAACTCCCGGTATCCGTCGCGCTCAACCTTGAGCCGCACGTCGCCGGGCGGCCAGACGCGGAGCACGGTCCCGGTCCGCGGGCGGCCGTTCAGCGTGACCTTCGCCCCCGCGAGGTCCCCCCGAAGCTCGATTTCCCCCGGCGCCAGCGCCATCCACAGCCCCGCCCCCGCCAGCGCCGCCGCGGCCGCAATCGCCGCCGACGCGAGCTTGTTCCGCCCCAGCCGCTTCCGCACCCGGTACGCGACGCTCGCCCGCCGCGCGCGGATCGGCTCGCCCGCGAGCCAGCGCTCGAGGTCGCCCGCCATCTCGCCCGCCGCGGCGTACCGGCGCGCCGGCTCCTTCTCCATCGCTTTCTGCACGATCGTCTCGAGGTCGCGGTCGACGTCGGGCGCGAACCGGCGCAGGGGAAGCGGATCGGTGTTCATCACCGCCTGCAGCACGGCCCCGACCGTTTCTCCGCGGAACGGCGCGCGCAGCGCCAGCATCTCGTAGAGCGTCGCGCCGAGCGAGTACACGTCCGTCGCCGTCGTGATTCCGCGCCGCACGCCGCGAGCCTGCTCGGGCGCCATGTACGCGGGCGTGCCCACGACGGCGCCGCTCACGGTCAGCGCCGAGGACCCGCCCGTGTCGCGCGCGAGCCCGAAGTCGATCAGCACCGCCTTGTCCTGCCAGTCGGGCGTCGGCATCCCCGCTTCCCCCGCGGACTCCGCCACCGACGGCGCCGATTCCTCGCGCAACCGCGCGTTCTCGTGCCGCCCGAACCATTTCTTGAACACGCTCAGCCCCGGCGACTTGCGCGCCGCCGAGCCCGCTTCGCTCCGTTTGTCCCCTCTCAGGAGCATCACGTTATGCGGCTTCACGTCGCGATGGACGATGCCGCGGTCGTGGGCGCACTGGAGGGCGCGGGCGACCTGGAGCGCGACGTGCGCCGCGCGGCGCGGATCCATGCGCTGGGTGCGGAGGACGCGCGCGAGGTCGAGGCCGCGCAGGTGTTCCATCACGTAGTAGCGCGACTGCCCCTCGACGCCGGCCTCGAGGACCGGGCAGATGTTCGGGTGCGAGAGCTGGCCCAGGACCTTGACTTCGCGTTCGAACCGTTCGACCGCCTCGGGGTTGTCGAACGCCGCCGACGGCAGCACCTTGATCGCGACCTGCCGCCCGACAGAGGCCTGCACCGCGAGGTAGATGCTCCCCATGCCGCCGCCGCCGATGCGCTTGACGATCCGGTATCCGCCGAGCTGCGTCGGCACGACTTCGCCGCCGCCGGGCGCCGCGGCGCCGCCCGAGTTCAGGATCGTCGCGGCCGGCCCCGAAATGCCCGCCGACGCCGGCACGACCGTCGCCTCCGACCCCGCGTCGGGCGGCGGCGGCGTGGCGCCGCCCGGAATCAGGCGCGTCGTGTCGAAGCCGGGAGTCTCGTCGGAAGGAACCACGGGCGGGATTCTATGCTGTTTGTCTCCCGGCCCCGAGAGTTCGCTCTCGTCGCCCTATCCGTTTTCATCCCTTGTGATCCGCGACCCCGCCGTTCCTATCCGTGTTTAATCCTGCTTATCTACCTCACCCCGTCTTTCTCCCCATGCGCGTCTCCACCACTCGCTTCACCTCGACGCGGACCGGTCCGAAGTTCAGCAGGAGTCCGATCTCGTGATCGCTGCTGCGAAGGTAAGCACCCAACCTCACTTCATGACCGGCCAGGATTCCGATCCCGGTCTTGGTTTCCACGACGACGATCTTCTCGACGATCAGGTCGGCCTCGCATCTTCCGACCCGGACTTCTCCCCAGAGGACCGGAAGAACAACCTCGATTTGTACGTCCAGTCCTTCCTGTCTAAGGACCAGGGCGAGAGCGTTCCGATAGACGTGCTCGAGGTGACCCGGGCCGATGGTGTTGTGGACCCGAAACGCGGCGGAGATGATCCGAGAAGTGAGGTCTTCGAACGGGAGCATGTGTTGTCCTTTCGTGTTCAAGAGATGTCCATATGATACAGGAGATGCGAATGGTTGTCAACGGCATTGGATGAAATTAAGGATAAAAAGCGATAGGAACGGCGGGGTCGGGAGAGTAGGGAGGGAGCCGAAGCCCCCTCCCCCTCGTTAAACCGGACGTGCGGATTTCCCGCATCCGGCTTACCCGTGGCTCTTTGCCATCGGCAGGCGCAGGAAGGCGGAGGGTTCATATCGGTGTCCATCCGA
>JACPRD010000034.1 GCA_016190145.1 Planctomycetota bacterium
CCACCTCGGTCGGGGTGGACTTCAGTGTTCCCGGGCACACGGTGGCCCGGGAACACTGAAGTCCACTCCGCTTCGTGTGGCGCGCGAAGCGCGCCCCTTATAGCTTATAGCTTATGGCTTATGGCTGCCTTCGCCCCTCCTCGTTTGACGTCCCCGCCCCCCGATATAGAATGCCGCGCATGCCGGTCGAAGCCGAACGCAAGTCCCTCAACTGCAAGGGCTGCGGCGCGCCCATCGACTACCTGGCGGGCGAGGCCACGCTCACGTGCGGGTACTGCGGCAACACCACCATGCTCGCCACCATGGGCACCATCCTGCCCGTCGAAAAACACTTTCTCCTCGCCCCGCGCATCGACCGCAACGGGATGGAGGCGGGGATCCGGAAGTGGATGGGGGTCGGTTTCTTCAAGCCCAAGGACCTGCCTGAGAAGGGTGTCCTGAGTCCGCCCCAGGGCATCGTCCTGCCCTTCTGGGTCGTCGCCTGCCGCGCGTACACGCAGTGGTCCGGCCAGAACCGGCGCACGCGCACGGTCGGGTCGGGGAAGCACACGCGCACGGAGACGTACTACGTGCCCGCTTCCGGCACGTTCGAGGACAACCACAACTGGTCGATCTACGCCCGGCGCGGGGAGGAGTGGTTCGGGATCGAGGCGCTGAATCCCGGCGCGGTCAAGACCGCGGCGGACTGGGGCGGGTTCTTCCTGAACTTCGGGCTCGGCAACGAGACCAGCCAGGGCATGAACCTCCTGCAGGGCGCGACGGCCTTCGACATCAAGGCGATCACCGAGGGAATGTCCATCAAGAACGGCCAGATCAACCAGGAGCAGGCGGAGCAGGAGGCGCGCGGCCAGATCACCCGGTTCGCACGCGCCACCGCCGATGGGAAGGTGGACACGCTCTCAGACTGCGACACGCAGATTTCCGTGGACGGGACCTACCTGGTGCACGTCCCGCTCTGGCTCTGGAGCTACCAGTACGAGACGAAGTCGTTCCGCCTGCTCCTCAATGGATTCACGGGGCAGATCATCAAGGGCGAGCACCCGGTGGGCAAATACGACAAGCTCATCGTGCTGCTCGTCGTCCTGCTGCTCGTCGGGGGGATCGTCGCAGTCATCGTGTTCGCGATGACGCACAGGGGATAGCGCGCCGATGAGGGTGACCCGGGAGGAGCCCGCGCCCGACCGCGAGACCTGGGAGCGTCAGGCCCGCGAGGCCGCCGCGCGGCTCGAGTACCGCGAAGTTTCGCCGGGGCGCTTCCGCAAGGGGAGCTGGCTGGGATTTCATCCGGATGCGGCGCGGCTCACGGTCGCAGCCACGTGGGCGGACGGGAAGGGCACCTGGGAGGCGCGTTCATGCGGCTTCCTGCCCCGGTCGCGCGCCCTCCTGCGGGGGCGCCTCGACGAACTCCAGGGAAAACCCTCCCCGGGCTCGGCTCTTCAGACACTCGCCGCCGCCGCCGCCGGCAGCCTCGCCGCCTGGATCTTCGCGGCCGCGACCATGTTCATCCTCGCGCTTCCGCTCGTGCGGGAAGCGAAAATCGACTGGGCGGCTCGGCAGGAGAGGTTCGAGATCCGGCTGGACACGGCCCGCGCACCGATCGCCGAGCGCGTGCGTGCGGCTCCCGAATGGCCGGCGGCCTTCATCCCGGCGGTCTCCTTCGGTTTTCTCGTCGCGGTGCCGATCATCCTGTGGTTCGCCGCGGGAGAGCTGCTGTCGCCGCTCTCGCGCCTGAACGCCGTGATCCTCGCGGTCGCCCTCGTGGCCTCGCCCGCCGCGTTCATCGCGCCGGGAGTCGCCTGGCCCGGGCTCCTCGCGGGGCTCGCCGCACCGCTCGCCGCGGCGGCCGGCTACGCCGCCGTCCGCGGCCTCTTCCGCGACGCCTCGCCGCCCGCGCGTCCCCTCGCCTGGGCCGGCGCGCTCGCCGGCCTCGTCGCCGTCGCCGCCGCCTTCGCGCCCCTTCTCCGCCAGATCGACGTCTATACCACCATCCGCGACCGTGTCCTCCTCGGCAATCCCGCGGGCGAGTCGATCGCCACCTTCTATTACCGGCACACCCCGCTCTCCGCCTACGCCGTCCGCCCGCCCGCCCTGAACCCGCGCACCGTCGCGCTCGTCGCCGGCCCGCTTCCGTTCGGATTTCCCTCCAGCCCGCGCCACATCCTCATGATCCCGACTCTTTCGCGGGAAGAGTTCCTCCGCGAGGCGCGCGGACCCGGGTGGACTTTCCTTATCTACAACGAACACGGCGCCGCGTGGGCGGCGGAGGCGGCGGCCGAGCTGAAACGGACGCATCCGGGGCGCGCGGCGGGGTTCGTCGGGGTATCGGAAGGGGGGCTCGAGAAGGTATTTCCGGAGGCGGACCCGCGGCAGTTCGTGACCGCGGCGCTGCTGCGCGACGGCACCAGCCTCGAGCGGAAGCCGCGGTCGTACGCGGCGATCGACGCCGCATGGGCAAAGGCGGACCGCCGCCGCCAGCTCCGGAACGTCGCCGGCGCGGCCACTTCACTTTCGATCTTCCTGGGTCCCCCGCTCCTCGCCGGCGCGTTCGTCCTCTGGACCGCGGCGCTCGTCGCGGCGCTCCGAGGGCGCGGCCTGAAACGCGCCGCAGGGGCGGTTGCAGTCCTCGCCGCCCTCCTCGTGACCGCGGGCGTGCTCAAGCTCGCGCGCCCCGAGCCTGAACTCCAGCGGAAACTCCGGGACGAGCGCGAAAAATGCGACACGATCCGGACGCTGGCGCAGCAGGATGGGAAGCGGTGGATGGAGTTGAAGCTGGAGGCCGAGCGGGTGTTGCCGGACCTGAAGTCCGCGGCGAAGCACCCGGAGATCAGCGTCCGGGTGCTCGCCGCCGACGCGCTGGGCGCGTGCGGCCACGCCGACGCGATGCCCGTCCTGGGCGAGATGACGCGCGATCCCTCGATCCTCGTCCGCTACCGCGCGACGGACGCGCTCGCCCGGTTCACGGATACGCGCAAGCGCATCTGGTACCTGTCGGAGCCGCAGAACGACGAGATCTACGTCGCGGAGAGCGCGCTGGCGGGGTTGATTGATTACAGGCCGTAGCGGGGGAAGGGCAGCCATACGCCATAGGCCATAAGCCATAAGCGGCGCGCTTCGCGCGCCACCTTTGACGCGGTGGACTTCACCCTCCGGCTGACCCGGCGATTCGGAATCTCTCTGGCTTGGTCAGGTCGGTTGAAGGCTCGCAGGGTGCGCGAGATGGTCCCGGCGAGGAAAGCTGAAGTCCACCCCGCCCGAGGTGGCGCGCGGAGCGCGCCGCTTATGGCCTATGGCTTATGGCTGGCCGGGGCGCGCGGAATCTGTCTGATCCTCTCCCCCCTTCCCAACCCCACCCGCCGTCGTACAATACCCCTCTGTCCCGATTGCCACAGGAGAACGACCATGCGCCGGACGCTCGCCCTTTTCGCGGTCTGCGCCGCCCTGCCCCTGTTCGCCGACGACAAACCGAAGCCGGACAACAAGGAACAGGTCGGTGTCGATCACGTGACCGTCTACTTCTGTCCCTGCATCAACGATCACTGGAGCCAGATTTCCGACGAGGACCGCAAGTGCCCGTTCAAGGGCTGCGAAGAGCATCCCAAGTGCGGCGACTTCGGCGGAGATTACAAGATCGTCGTGCGCGCGCCGCGCGACTCGGTCCGCGCGGGGCAGGAAGTCTCGATGGACGTCGAGGTCTATGAGGTCGTGGTCGACAAGGACTCGAAGCCCGACGAAGTCCGCCTGAAGGACGTGACGAGCGTCAAGGTGCGCTTCACCCCCGGAGAGGACAAGGACGGCGAGTTCGAGGCGGGAGATCCGGGCCCGGTGATCGAGGGCGTGATCTCGGGGCCCAACAAGGTGGCGGTCGTGAAGAACACGTTCGCGAAGAAGGGGGAGTACCTGATCGGGATCGAAATCCTCCGTTCGAACAAGGGGAAGACGAAGATCGAATCGGAGATCAGGTTCACGGTGGACTAGGAATCGGGGACCGAAATGAATATCTCCCGGGCGCTGCTCAGCGTCACGGACAAGTCGGGCGTCGTGGAGTTCGCGCAGGCGCTGGCGGGCATGGGGGCGGAGATTCTCTCGACCGGAGGCACGGCGCGGGCGCTCGCGCAGGCCGGGGTCAAGGTCGTCGAAATCGCCGACTACACCGGCCAGCCCGAGATCCTCGACGGGCGCGTCAAGACGCTTCACCCGAAAGTCCACGGCGGCATCCTCGCCCGCCGCGACGACCCGCGGCACCTCGAGGCGCTCGCGGCGCAGAAGTTCGGCACCATCGACCTCGTGTGCGTCAACCTGTACCGCTTCCAGGAGACCGTCGCGAAGCCCGGCGTGACGCTCGAGGACGCGATCGAGAACATCGACATCGGCGGGCCGGCGATGATCCGGAGCGCGGCGAAGAACTGGGAGCACGTCGCGGTCGTGACGTCGCCCGCGCAGTACGGGCGGGTGGTGGAGGAGATGGGGAAGGGCGGGGGCGGGCTGTCGAAGGAGTTGCGATTCGAGCTGGCGGCGGCGGCGTTCGCGCTCACGGCGTCCTACGACGCGGCGATCTCGCGGTGGCTGGCGGCGCGCGAAGGCCGGCGGTTACCGGCGCGGCTCGCGGCGGCGTGGGAGAAGGCGGAGGACCTGCGGTACGGGGAGAATCCGCACCAGGAAGCGGCGTTTTACCGGGAGCCCGGGGCGAAGTCGGGGATCGGCGCGGCCCGGCAGCTTTCCGGCAAGGAGCTGTCGTTCAACAACATTCTCGACCTCGACGCGGCGCTCGAGCTGGTCCGGGAGTTCACCGAAGGGCCGGCCGTGGCGGTGATCAAGCACAACAATCCCTGCGGTTGCGCGCTGGGCGCGACGCTCGCGGAGGCGTTCGGAAGAGCGGTGCTGGGAGACAGCGTCTCAGCCTATGGCGGAATCGTCGCGTGCAACCGGCCCGTCGACCTCGCGTGCGCGAAGGCCATGACCGCGCCCAACCAGTTCTTCGAGGCCGTGGTCGCTCCCTCGTTCGCGCCCGACGCGCTCCAGCAGCTCCAGCGCGGCGCGAAATGGGGCAAAAACGTCCGCCTGATGGAGGCCGGGGACATCTCCAGGCCCGCCGGACAGGCGCGCATGGACATCCGCCCGGTCCAAGGCGGCGCCCTGTTCCAGACCCGCGACGACGCTCTCGTCTCCCCCGAGCTCCAGTACCCCGCCGGCCGTCCGACGGACGCGCAGATGGCGGACCTGGTGTTCGCGTGGACGGTCTGCAAGCACGTGAAGTCGAACGCCATCGTCTTCGCCCGCGACCGGATGATCGTCGGCGTCGGCGCGGGCCAGATGTCGCGCGTCGATTCCTCGCGCATCGCCTGCCACAAGGCGGGGGAGAACGCGAAAGGCGCCGCGTGCGCGTCGGACGCCTTCTTCCCCTTCCCGGACGCCCTCGAACTCGCCCTCGACGCGGGGATCACGAGCGTGATCCAGCCGGGGGGGTCGATGCGGGACGAAGAGGTGATCGCGGTGGCGAAGAAGCGGGGGATACCGATGGTGATCACGGGAATGCGGCATTTCCGGCATTGAACAGGGGGGGGAAGCGTGAAGATTCTGGTCTGCGATCCGATCGACGAGCAGGGGCTGGCGAGGCTTCGCGGCGCGGGGCACCTGGTGGATGCGAAGCTCGGGCTCGCGCCCGAGGCGCTGCTCAAGGAGGTTGCGCCGTACGATTGCATCGTCGTGCGCAGCTCGACGAAGATCACCAAGGCGGTGGTGGACGCGGCGAAGGCGCTCAGGGTGGTGGTGCGCGGGGGCGTGGGGATGGACAACATCGACGCCGTGGCGTGCGAAGCGCGCGGGATCAAGGTGCTGAACACGCCTGAGGCGGCGACGATTTCGGTGGCGGAGCTGGCGATCGGGCTGATGTTCGCGTGCGCGCGCCGGATCGGGCGGGCGCACGAGCTGATGCGGCAGGGGAAGTGGGAGAAGAAGGCGCTGACGGGGAACGAGGTGACGGGGCGGACGCTGGGGCTGATCGGGGTGGGGCGGATCGGGAGCGAGGTGGCGATCCGGGCGCGGGCGCTGGGAATGCGCGTGATCGGATTCGACCCGTACCTGAAGTCCGCGCCGCCGGCGCTGGAGTTGACGAATCTCGACGCGGTGCTTTCCGGAAGCGACTACCTGAGCGTGCACGTGCCGTTCACGCCGGAGACGAAGCACATGATCGGCGCGGCGGCGTTCGAGAAGATGCGCAAGGGCGTGATGCTGATCGACTGCGCGCGCGGCGGGATCGTGGACGAGCCCGCGCTCGCCGAGGCGCTGAAGTCGGGGAAAGTTGCGATGGCGGCGATGGACGTGTTCGAGGAGGAGCCGCTCAAGCCCGATCATCCGCTGCTCAAGCTGGACAACGTGATCCTCACGCCGCACATCGGCGCGAGCACGCACGAGGGGCAGGGACGGGTCGGGATGGCCGTTGCGGAGAAGCTGATCCAGATGTTCGGGCCGGCGAACGCGTGAGCGGCGTCAAAGGTCGAGGGTCGAGCGTCGAGGGTCGAGCGTCGAGGGTCGAGAAATGCAGTGATCCACGAGACGAATGGAAACAGCGCTCGGCGCCGAGGGGACTCGATGGTTGATGCACGCCGATCACGGCCCTTCTCGACCCTGAACGCTCGACCTTCAACGCTCAACGCTCGACCACCCCTGACAACGAAAGGCCCCCCATGCCCCGCATCTTCCCGTTCCGCGCGCTTCATTACGACGCGGCGAAGGTCGGTTCGCTCGACAGCGTCGTGAGCCAGCCGTACGACAAGATCAACGAGGAGACGCAGCGGAAGTACTACGAGCGTCACCCGAACCACATCGTCCGGATTGCGAAGACGAAGGAAGAGGCGGGGAAGGACAAGTACGCGGAGGCGGGGAAGACGCTGGAGAGGTGGCTGGCGGAGAAGGTGATCGTGCGCGAGACGGAGCCGGCGCTCTGGATTTCGCACCAGGTCTTCAAGTTCAACGGCGAGACGCGCACGCGCAAGGGGTTCGTGGCGCTCGGCGAGCTGTCGGAGTTCGGCAAAGGCGGCGTGCACGCGCACGAGAAGACGCTGCTCGCTCCGAAGAAGGACCGATTCGCGCTGATGACGGCGACGCGGGGACTGACCGAGGGGCACATTTTCATGCTCTACGGCGACCCGAAGAACGCGGCGAACGCGGCGCTCGATCCGTTCGCGAAGGGGCCGCCGGCGCTCGAGGCGAAGGACGACTACGGCGAGATCCACCGCGCGTGGCGCGTGACGGACGCGAAGGCGATCGCCGCGGTGCAGAAGGATCTCGCGGCGCGCGACATCTTCATCGCCGACGGCCACCACCGCTACGAGGTGGCGCTTCAGTACCGCGAGGAGTGCCGCCGCCAGGGCCTGAAATGCGAGGAGCCCGAGACGTACGACCGGCGGATGATGACGTTCATCAACATGGAAGACCCCGGCATGGTGATCTTCCCGACGCACCGGCTCGTGAGCGGGCTCGCGTCGTTCAGCGTGAAGGACGCGCTGAAGAAGCTCTCCGCGCATTTCGACGTGAAGGACTACGGCCCCGCGGACGAGGGGCAGCGGCGCGAACTGATGGAGGACCTGCGGATCGAGGGGCAGGTGAAGCACGCGTTCGGGCTGGCGACGCCGGACGGCGGGCTCTGGCTCCTCTCGCTCCGGGACGAGAAGATCGCGGAGACGGAAATCCGCGAAAAGCGGGCGCCGGAGTGGAAGCGGCTGGACGTGGCGATCCTGCACTCGCTGATCCTGGACCGCGTGCTGGGGATCACGGCGGAGATGGTCGAGCGCGAGGAGAAAGTCTCCTACTGCCGGCACGCCGAGGAAGCCTGGGCGGCGCTTCCCGGAGTGCAGTGCGTCTTCCTCCTGAACCCCACGAAGCTGAGCGAAGTCCGGGTGGTGAGCGAAAAGGGCGAGCGGATGCCGCAGAAATCCACGGACTTCTACCCCAAACTGCTAACGGGCTTTATCATGAACCGGGTTTCATTCGCGAGGTGACCATCGTGAGCCACAAGAAGCTGTTCATCCCGGGTCCGGTCGAAGTCAAGCAGGACGTCCTCGACGCCTGCGCGGTGCCGATGATCGGCCACCGCGTTCCCGAATACGCCGAACTGCACGGGGCGTGCGTGCCGCTCCTCAAGCAACTCCTCTACACGAAGAACGACGTGTTCCTGTTCACGTCGAGCTCCACCGGCGCGATGGAGGCCGGCGTGCGCAACTGCGCGAAGAAAGGCGCGGTCGCGTGCATGCTGGGCGCGTTCAGCGACCGCTGGTACCAGATCTCGGTCCAGAACGCGAAGAAGACGGCGAAGTGCCAGGTCGAGTGGGGCAAGGCGATCCGCGCGAACATGATCGAGGATCACCTGAAGACGGGCGAATACGACTGCGTGCTGCTCGTCCACAACGAGACGTCCGCCGGCGTCATGAACCCGATCGAGGAGATCGCGGACATGATGCGGAAGTATCCCGACGTGGTGTTCGTGGTGGACGCCGTGAGCTCGATGGCGGGCGTCAAGATCGAGATGGACCGGCTTGGCATCGACGTCCTCCTCGCCGGCTCGCAGAAGGCGTTCGGGATGCCCCCCGGCCTCACCGTGTGCGCCGTGTCCCAGAAGGCGATGGACCGCGCGAAGACCATCACCGACCGCGGCTATTACTTCGACTTCATCGAGATGTCCAAGTTCTCCGTCAAAAACCAGACGCCCTGCACGCCGGCGGTTTCCCTCCTCTACGGCCTCCGCCACCAACTCCAGAAGTTCTTCAAGGAGGGCCTCGACGCACGCTTCAAGCGCCACACGGACCTGCGCGATACCTGCTGGGCGTGGCTTAGGGAGTACGGCTTCGAACTCTTCCCCGAAAAAAGCTTTGAGTCCGTCACCCTGACCTGCGCGGCGAACACGCGCAAGGTGGACGTGCCGAAGTGGGTGAAGCTGGTGAGCGAGCGCGGCTACGTGATCAGCGAGGGCTACGGGAAGCTGAAGAACGACGCCTTCCGCGTGGCGCACATGGCGGACTGCACGGTGGCGGAGTTGAAGGAGTGCCTGGGGGTGATGAGCGAGGAGTTGAAGAAGCTGTAGGCCGGATCGACGACCCTGAGCCTCCGGGAAACCGGGGTCTTTTTTCGTGCCTATTTCGCCTGCGGCAGGCTCCAGTTGAAGCGGATGGCGAGGATGCGGAGGCCGGCGGTGAGGGCGGAGGCGAGGCCGATGGCGAGGGCATCGGGGGCGCCGAGGCGGCGGGCGAGGAGGAGGACGGCGGCGCCGAGGATGCACGCGGTGGCGTAGAGGGTGCCGCGGAAGATGTAGGGGAGGTCGTTGACGAGGACTTCGCGGAGGACGCCGCCGCCGACGGCGGCGGTGACGGCGACGAGGACGCAGGGGATGGGGGGGAGGCCGCGGTCGGCGGCGAGCTGGGCGGCGATGGCGGTGTAGAAACCGAGGCCGACGGCGTCGAAGTACTCGAGGCCTTTGTGGGGCAGGCGGACGGCGAAGGCGAGAAGGGAGACCGCGACGGCGACGCCCAGGATCAGTTCGTCCTGGAACACGAACGGCGGGACGCGGCCGAGGATGGCGTCGCGCATGACGCCGCCGCCCGTGGCGGTCACCACACCCAGCGTCACGAACCCCACCGGGTCGAGCTGCTTCTCACGGGCGCGCAGCGCGCCGGAGACGGCGAAGACGGAGACGCCGAAGAGGTCGATGAGGCGGAAGAGGGTCACGGGGGGAGAGTTTAATCTCAATCGGCGTGAATCGCCGCGACGGAAACGGCGTTAATAGAACATCAGGGCTCGCGGGCCGCATGCGCCCGCCCGGCGGCGTGCACCGACGCCGCCGCACCGGGATTTCACCCCCGACTTCACACCGGGAGGACCGCCATGAAACCCTACTGTCTCATCGCCCAGACCGATCTGCGCCTGGCCGCCCGATGCCGCCGCGTCGCCGCTTCCGAATGGCTCGAACCGATCTGCACCCGCGACGGCGCGGGCGCCCTGCGGCTCCTCAAGGAGCGCGGCGCGCCGCTCGTCCTGATCGCGGACGTGTCGCTGCCGCGCGTCGACGGGCTGGCGCTCGTGCGGGAATTCCGGCGGATCGCGGGCGGCGCGCCGGCGCCGGCCCTCGTGACGGCCGCTTCTGCCGGCCTCCGGTCGGCGGTGCGGGAGCATGCGGGGGAGCTCGGGGTGACGGCGGTTTTTCCGTGGAGCGCGCCGATCGCGCAGTTCACGGAGGCGATTTCGCGGGCGATGGACGGCGCTTCGGCGGGGCCGGGGGAGGAGCCGGCGCGGCTGGCGGAGGAATCGACGCGGCGCGAGCGGCAGCGGCTGATCCGCGTGGAGCGGCTCGGGCTGGCGGGGGGGCTGCCGCACGACGAGTTGCTGGAGCCGCTGGTCGCGGAGGCGATGAAGGCGTTCGGCGCGGCGATGGGGATGGTGTCGGTGCCGCTTCAGGACAGCGTGTGGTTCCGCGCCCAGCGCGGGATGGAGGCGGCGATGGAGGAGAGCCGCGAGGCGATGCGGTCCTGGCCGTTCTGCCGCGAGGTCGTCGAGGGCGGGGAGCCGCTGGTCGTTCCCGACGCGGCCGCACACCCGCTTTTCGCCCGGCATGCGCTCGTCACCGAGGGACACGTGCGCGGATATGCGGGGGTGCCGGTCGTCGCCGCATCCGGGGAGGTGCTCGGCGCGCTCGCGATCGCCGACACGAAGCCGCTCGAGATCGGGCCCGAGGAACTGGACGTGCTGGCCGGACTCGCGCGCCGCGCGGCGGGCGAGCTGGAGGCGCGCCGGTCCGCGGGGGACGCGATCGCGGGCGCGGACCAGCTGGGCGCCGCGCTCGGCGCCGACGGCGAGTCGCAGGAAGGCGTCATGGCGACGCTCGCGACACTTCAGGCCTCCGTCGCCGGTCTCGACACCGGACTCATCTTCTTCGACTCCTCCCGGCGGATCGTCCACACGAACGAAGCCGCCGAGGAAATGCTCGGGATCGGCGCCTCCTCACTCAGGTCCATGACCCGCGACGAGCTGCTGGCTCACACGGCGGCCCTCGCGGCCGAGCCCGACGACTTCCTGCGGCGCGTCCGCGCACCGGAGGGCGGGCCTTTCACGGAATGCGCGGAGCTGGAACTCGCGCGCCCGCGGCGCCGCGTGCTCCGCTGGTCGGGCCGGCCGCTCGAGCTCCCCTCGGGCCTCGGCCACCTGACGGCGCTGACGGAGATGACGGCGGAATCGGAGCTGGCGGAGGAACGCGAATCGCGCGCGGTGACCGATCCGCTGACGGGACTCCTGAACCGGCGCGGCGGGATCGAGACGATCCGGCGCGAAGTGGCGCTGGCGACGCGGGCGGGGGAGCCGGTTTCGTTCGTGCTTTTCGAGGTGGAGGGTCTGAAGCGCCTGAACATGGATCTCGGGCACGCCGCGGGCGACCGGGTGCTGCGCGAGGCCGCGGCGTCGCTGACGCAGGAAGCGCGGGCGTGCGACCTCGTGGCGCGCTGGGCGGGGACGGCGTTCCTCTCGGTGCTGCCGTGCTGCGGGATCGACGGGGCGCACGCGTACGCGGAGCGGGCGGCGCACCGCGAGCCGCTGGACGGCCCTGAGGACGGTCCGCCGGTCGCGATCGCCGCCGCCGCGGTCGAGCTTCGGAAGGACGAGACGTGGGAGCAGGCGCTCGCCCGGGCGGAGGCCCAGCTGGCCGTGGCGCGCGCGCCGGGAAACCGGGCGGCAGGCTAGGTCTTCGCCTGCCGCGTCTTGAGCGCTCCCTGGATCATCAGCAGCTCGCCGATGTTCTCCAGCGTGATCATCCCCAGCAGCCGCCCGTCCCTCATCACCGGCGCGGAGCCCGAACCGCTTCCCTGAAGCCGCACCAGCACGCCTTCCAGCATCTCCCCCGGGTCGGCCGTCTCGAACTTCGTCTCCATGGCGCCGCCGACCGGCGCCTCGAGGCCGCCCTGCGCCAGGGCCTGCATGAGGCGCGCGCGCGTGAGGATGCCGGCGACCCGGCCGCCGGACTCGACGAGGAAATCGTCCTGGAAACCGGCGAGCACCATCTGCATGGCGCGCCCCAGCGGGTCTTCGGGGGCGAGCGTGCGGAAGTCCGTGATCATCGCGCGCGCCACCGGGATTCCCGAGAGCGCCCACCGCACCTGCACCGCGCCGGCTTCTTCCGACGCTCCGATCCAGACGAACAGGGCGATGAAGGCGAGGAAGGGGTTGGTGGCGAGGCCGAGGATGCCGAAGAGGAGGGCCATGCCCTGGCCGATGCGTGCGGCGAGCTGGGTGGCGGCGACGTAGTCCATCTGCATGGCGAGGAGGGCGCGGAGGACGCGGCCGCCGTCCATGGGGAAGGCGGGGAGCATGTTGAAGACGGCGAGGGCGGTGTTGATCCAGACGAGGCGTGCGACGAGGGAGCCGCGGGTCATTTCGGTCGCGAACAGGTCCGGGATCCGGTTCTGCGCCGCGAGGACGCCGAAAAAGACGGCGGCGAGGGCGACGTTCACGGCGGGGCCCGCGACGGCCACCAGCAGTTCCTGCCACGGCTTGTCGGGCATACGTTCGAGACGCGCCACGCCTCCGATGGGCAGGAGGGTGATGTCGCGCGTGCGGATCCCGAATCTCTTCGCGGTGATCGCATGCCCGAGCTCGTGGAGCACCACGATCGCGAACACGATCCCGATGAAAAGCACGCCCTCCGCGGCGCGCGCGACGGAGCCGCCGTCCATGTAGTGGGAGAGAGCCACCCACACGAGGAGAAGGAGGAAGGTGGCGTGGATGTAGATCGGAATTCCGGCGACGGTCGCGATCTTCCATGACCATTTCATGGATGGCCTCCCTGTAACATCAACCGCGGAAGGCCCGCGGCCAATCCCATGAATTCGCGCGCGAGATCCGACAGGGGACGGCTTTCCAGGTGGAAGAACCCGACCTCGCGGTCGATCACTCCGAAGTCCAGCCGGTCCACCGCGACGAAATCCCGCTTGTGCCCCGCACGGCGAACGACCGACTCGGGGAGATACCCCACCGCCAGTCCCGCCCGGACGATCTCGAGCCGGAGGTCGAGCGAGTGCACCTCCCAGACCGTGCGGAAATGGTCCCGCAGGCGTCCGCCGCCCGGGCGCGTGCCGGGGGCGTCGAGGGAAGAGGTGACGAGGGGGATCCGGTGGAGGGCGGGCTCGCCGGCGCGGCGGAGGTCGTTGTGGGCGGGCGAGCCGCGCCCGACGTAGAGGATCATGCGCTGGCGTCCGAGGGCGTGGCGGGCGAAGCCGGGCATGGATTTCTGAAGGGGTCCGAGCCCGAGTTCGAGGCGGCCGTCGGCGACGACGCGGATGAGATCGCGCGACGGAACGGTTTCGAAATGAAGTGCGGCGAGGGGGCGGCGGGGCGCGAACGCGCGCACGAGGCGGGGGAGCACTTCGCGGGACAGGGCCTGGGAGGCGCCGAGCGTGAGGACGCCGGTTCCGCCCTTGCGGATTTCGTCGATGTCCCGGCGGGCGGCGTCCTCACGGGCGAACAGGTCCGCGGCGTGGCGGTAGAGGCGGGAGCCGGCGGGCGTGGGCCGGGGCGGGCGGGCGCGCGTCAGGAGGGGCGTGCCGAGCTCCTTCTCGAGGCGCTGGACGGCCTGGCTCACCGCGGACTGGGTGAGGAAGGAGGCCTCGGCCGCGCGGGCGAACCCGTGGTGGTCGACGACGGACTTGAAGAGCTGGAGGGCGCGGGTCTCCATGCAACTATCAGTGTAGCTGATTCAAATGTCAGTATTATCAATTTCACGGGGACGCGGGCGGCCCGTATCCTGAAGGTGACAGGACACCGGCCCCCGCTTCCCCCCGATCGAGGATCTCCCCGATGGACCCCGCCCTCCCGAAAGGCCTCGCCGGCGTCGTCGCCGACACCACCTCCATTTCCTCCATCGACGGCGAGAAGGGCGAACTTCGCTACCGCGGCTACGCCATCGGCGACCTCGTCCGCAACGCGTCATTCGTGGAGGCGGCCGGCCTGGTCGTGGACGGCGAGCTGCCCGACGCCGCGGGGGCGCGCGCGCTCGAGGACGCGCTCGCCCGCGACCGCGCGCTGCCGCCCGCCGCCGCGGACGTCCTGTCCCGCCTCCCGCGCGACACCCACCCGATGACCGCCCTCCAGGTCGTCCTGCCCCTCCTCGACGACGCGGCCTCGAAGTCCCTTCCCCGCCTCGCCTGCCGCCCCGCGCAGCGCGCTCTCCTGTTCTCGATCGCCTCGCGCCTTCCGGCCGCCGTCGCCGCCTGGGCGCGCCTCCGCATCTGCCGCGAACCCGTCGCGCCCGACCCGGCGCTGCCGATTCACGCCGACTTCCTGCGCATGCTGCGCGGCGAAAACCCGCACCCGCGCGAGGTCGCGACGCTCGACGCGACCCAGATCCTGCAGATGGAACACGGGTTCAACGCCTCCACGTTCGCGGGTCGCACCGTCGCTTCGACGCTGGCGCCCCTCTCGACGGTCCTCGGCGCCTGCGTCGCGGCGCTCTCCGGGCCGCTGCACGGCGGCGCGGACGAGGCGGCGTACCGCATGGCGCTCGCGATCGGCGACCCCGGCGCCGCGCCCGCCTGGGTGGACGCGCAGCTGGCGAAGAAGGAGAAGATCATGGGGCTGGGGCACCGCGAGTACCGCGTCGTCGACCCCCGCGCGGTCATTCTGAGGCCGATGGCGCTCGAGCTGGCGGAGCTGAAGGGCCTGGGCGGGGTCGTGCGGACGCTCATCGCCGTGGACGAGCACGCCGAGCGGCGGTTCGCGGAGCAGGGCCGGCGGATCCGCGCGAACGTGGAGTTCTACAAGGGCGCGGTCTTCGCGGCGCTGGGGATTCCGCCGGAATTCTTTACGGCGCTCTTCGCGATGAGCCGGGTCTACGGCTGGGGCGCCCACGCGCTCGAGCTCTGGGACGACCACAAGCTGTACCGGCCGGCCGCGCTGTACGTCGGAAAGGAGGGAAGGGCGATCGTCAGAGGGTGAGGTTCCCGGGGGAACCCGCTCCGTTGCGCCCCATCCCCAGCCCTGCTACATTCCCGCCTTCAATGACCCCCCTGCGCCGGCTGTTCGGGTCCGACAAACCGCTCGTCGGCATGGTCCACCTGCTCCCGCTTCCGGGCTCCCCGCGCTGGGGCGGTTCGATGGCCGCGGTCGTGCGGCGCGCGACGGCGGACGCCCGCGCGCTGGCGGCGGGCGGATTCGACGCGCTCATCGTCGAGAATTTCGGCGACGCGCCCTTCCTGAAGTCCGACCTCCCCGCGGAAACCGTGGCGGCATTGACGCGATGCGTCACCGAGGTCGCCCGCGCGACGGACCTTCCGGCGGGGGTGAACGCTCTTCGCAACGACGCGCGTGCCGCGCTGGGGATCGCCGCGGCGACGGGGGCGAGGTTCATCCGCGTCAACGTGCACACGGGCGCGGCGGTGACGGACCAGGGCGTGATCGAGGGGCGGGCGGGGGAGACGCTGCGGCACCGCGCGGCCTGGGGAGGGGAGGTCGGGATCCTCGCCGACCTCGGGGTCAAGCACTCCGCGCCGCTCGCGGCGCGGCCGCTGGCCGAGGAGGCGGCGGACGCGGTGCACCGCGGGATGGCCGACGTCCTCGTGATCACGGGCCCCGCCACCGGCGCGTTTCCCCGCCTGCGCGACTTCGGGCTGGCCGCGCGCGCGGGAGCGCCGGTGCTGGCGGGAAGCGGCGTCACGGAGGGGACGGTGCGGAAGGTGCTCCAGGTCGCGGACGGGGCGATCGTGGGGACCTCGATCAAGGAGGGGGGCGTCGCCGAGGGGCCCGTGGATCCGGAGCGTGCGAAGCGGTTCGTGGCGAGGGCCCGCGGATGAGCGGCGAGGTGATCCTGAAGACGGAGGGGCTGACCAAGCATTTCGGGCCTATCAAGGCGGTCGACGGGCTCGACCTCGAGGTGCGGCGCGGGGACATCTACGGCCTGCTGGGCCTGAACGGGGCGGGGAAGACCACGACCATCCGGATGATCGTCCGGCTCATCCGGCCGACGCGGGGGCGCGTGCTCGCCTTCGGGGAGGACGTGAGGTCGAACCGCCTGTCCGTCCTGAACCGGATCGGGGCGATGGTCGAGATCCCGGCCTTCTATCCCTACCTGTCGGGCTGGAAGAACCTCGAGCTCCTCTACGGCCTGTCCGGCGGCCGCGACCGGGACCGCCTGAAGGAGGCCCTCGAACTCGTCGGCCTCGCGTCGCGCGGCGGCGACAGGGTGCGCGGCTACTCGCAGGGCATGCGCCAGCGCCTCGGCATCGCCCAGGCCCTCCTCACCAACCCCGAGCTCATCATCCTCGACGAACCCACCAACGGCCTCGACCCGCAGGGCATCCTCGATATCCGCAAGCTCATCCAGCGCCTGAACCTCGAACAGGGCGTGACCTTCCTCGTCTCGAGCCACCTCCTCCACGAAATCGAGCTGACCTGCAACCGCGTCGGCATCGTCCACGACGGCCGCATCCGCATCCAGGGCGAAGTCCGCGAACTCCTGTCGTCGGCCGTCCACGTGTCCCGCGTGCGCACGACTCCCGTGGAAGCGGCACGCAGGGCGTTCGCCTCGCTCGGCATCGAGATCGCCGTTCAGTACGGCGACGTGTTCCGCCTTCGCTGCGGCGCGGATCGCCTCGCCGACGTCGACGCGGCCCTGCATGCCGCCGGCTGCCGCGTGGCGGAGCTCACGCCGGGACGCGTGACGCTCGAGGAGTTCTTCATGGCCGAAACCCGAAAGCCGGACGGGGGGCCCCATGCCGCGTAGGGTCTGGAGGCTCGTGCGATTCGAACTGGCGAAACTCTTCCGCCAGAAACTCCCCTACGTCGTCCTCTTCCCCATCTTCGCCGCCGTCGCGCTCGTGATCCTGCACGGGATGGACGTGGGCGAAGCGCGCGAGAATCCGATGCTCCGGAACGGATTCGAGTACCTGACGGCGTCCTGCCTCTGGGCGCTCCGGCTGGTTTCGGTCTTCGCGGTCGTGCTGGCGAGCCTTTCGCTGTCGAGCGAGGCGTCGTTCGGGACGTACCGCATGGTGCTGGTGCGGCCGGTGACCCGCACGGACGTCTTCGTCTCGAAGGTTCTCGTCGTCGCGATCATCGTGGCCGCGCTGTTCATCCTGACCGTGCTGGTGTCCTGGGGGCTCCTCCACCTGGTGCACGGATTCTGGCGCGACGGCCATTACATGAGTCCCCTCACGGACGGGAAGTTCACGCTCATGGGCGAGGAGGTCCTCACCGATCCCAACCGGACCAAGGCCGTCCTCCAGGCCGATTTCTTCCGCGCCCTGCGCCTCTCCTTCCTCCCGCTCCTCGCCTCCGGCTTCTTCGGCCTCCTCATTTCCTCCATCTTCGACAACACGGGCGCCGCCGTGGGCCTCGCGATGTTCTTCGCCATCTTCCTCTACGGGTTCGCCTCCGTCGAACGGACCGCCGGCCGGTACGTCTTCATCAACTCCCTCGAATACGGTTTCACCGTCGCGGGACACCGCGCGCGCGGGCTCTCGGACAAGAAATGGGAGGAAGAGGAGATTGAGCGGACGTGGGTCGTGCCGCTCCTTTCCGGCGCCGCATTTCTCGGCGCGGCCTACGTGATCTTCGTGAAACGGGATATCCTGACCTGATGCGCCTCTCGACGCTCCTCAACCCGAAGCTGATCGTCTGCCCGATCTCCTCCACGGAGAAAGGCGCCGCCCTGCGCGAACTGCTCAAGCGCCTGTGCGGCATCATGGGGCAGGACATCGAGAACGACCTCGTGGCGGCGGTCACCGCCCGCGAGAAATTCGGCGCCTTCACGATGGGCCACGGCGTGGCGTTCCCGCACGCGCGGACGGAGCGCGTCGGCCGCGTCTGGGTCGTGCTCGGCACGCATCCGAAGGGAGTCGAGTTCTCCGCCGGCTCCGACGGCGCCGCGCGCGTCGTGGTGCTCTTCGTCATTCCCAAGGCCCACTCCGCCACCTACCTCCAGACCCTCGCCGCGTTCTCCTCGCTCTTCAAAAACCCCAACCACGTCGAGGAAGTCGCCACGGCCGGCTCCGCGGAGGAAATCTGGCACTACATCGACGGCACGGGCGTGCGCGTCCGCGAGGCGACATTCGTGCGCGACATCATGGGCCCTCTTCCCGGCGCCCTCGCCGGCCGCGCGCCTCTTCGCGACGGCCTGGACATCCTGATCGCGAGCGGGGCCGACGTCGTGCCGGTGACGGACGAGACCGGGACCTATTCGGGGGCGCTGTCGATCCGCGCCGTGGTGCGGAAGGGGCTTCACTCGTACCTGTCCTATGCGGGGTCGCCGGCGGTGCTGTCCACGCAGAGTCCGTTCGAGGACTTCCTGAAGCATCACGGGGACGTGCCGGTGTCGGAAGTGCTGGACAAGGGGGTGCCGACGCTGGCGGAGGACACGACGCTTCTGGAAGCGGGGATGACGCTGACGCGGCTGGGGCGGAACACGGCGGTGGTATTGAGGCAGGGGAAGCCGGTGGGGCTGATGAAGCTGGCGGACGTGGTGAAGAGGGCGATCATGCCGAGGATGGGGTAAAGCAACTATGAATGAGAGTTATTGATTGTGAATTCGAAAGGGCGGGCCGGGGAAGTAGACTGAAAGGGCGAATCGAGAGGAGGAGGCCATGGATTTCCCCGACCTGCTCGACCTGATTTTCACGGGAGAAGAGGAGCTGCGGAATCTCGGCACGGCGGGGGGGCCCGAGGCGCGGGCGCTGGCGGAGGAGGCGGTGGCTGCGACGCGCGCGGCGAAGGAGGAGGCGGAGCGTGCGTTCGCGCGGATTTTCGAACGCGCCGGGCTGGCGAAGAAAGCCGACGTCGAGGCGCTGTCTGCGAAGGTGGACCGGCTCGCTGCCGCGGTTGAGGATCTGGCGCGGAAGGCAGCCATAAGCCATACGCCATAAGCCATAAGCGGCGCGCTTCGCGCGCCATCTCGTGCGGGGTGGGCTTCAGGCTTCCCGGGCACACGGTGGACCGGGAACACTCAAGTCCGCTGCGCCCGGGGTGGCGCGCGGAGCGCGCCGCTTATGGCTTACAGCTTATGGCTTATGGCTGCTCTTTTGCGCTGTCCAGCGCCCGCCCACCGGTTAGTCTACGCGGCATGGACCTGGGATCCCTCACGCGCCTGCCGCAGACGTTCCGGAACATCGGACGCGCGCGGCAGATCATGGCCGTCCTCGGGCGGCACGGTTTCGCCGACGTCCTCGCCCGCCTCGGGCTCGAGGGCGCGACGCAGGTGTTCCTGCGGATCGTCACGTTCAACCGCTACCGGCCGGACGCGGGGACGCACACGACGGAGGAGCGGATCCGGATGGCGATGGAGCAGCTGGGGCCGACGTTCGTGAAGCTCGGGCAGATCCTGGCGACGCGTCCCGATCTCGTGCCGCTGTCGCTGGTGCAGGAGCTGAAGCGGCTGGAGGACCGGGTGCCGCCGTTCCCGGGCGAGGAGGCGGTGGCGGAGGTCGAGGGGGAGCTGAAAAAGCCGATCGGAGAGGTCTTCGCGACCTTCGACCGCGTGCCGTTCGCCGCGGGGTCCATCGCGCAGGTTCACCGCGCGGTGCTGAAGTCGGGGGAGAAGGTGGTGGTGAAGGTGCGGCGGCCCGGGCTCGAGCGGGCGATCCGGACGGACATCGACATCATGGGCCGGCTCGCGCAGATGCTCGAGGACAACATGCCGGAGTCGCGCCCCTACCATCCGAAGGCGGTGGTGACCGAATACGCGCGGTCGATCGTCGCCGAGATCGACTTCACGCGCGAGGCCTTCAACATCCAGAAGTTCGAGCGGAACTTCGGAAAGGACGAGCGGTTCCTGGTGCCGCAAGTGCATCCGGAGCTGTGTTCGAGGAAGATGCTGACGGTGCGGTTCGTGGAGGGGATCAAGGTCACGGATCTGCCGGGGCTCCGCGCCGCCGGCCACGACCTGCCGAAGATCGCGCGCCACGGCGTGCAGTACGTGCTGATGCAGATCTTCCAGCACGGGTTCTTCCACGGCGACCCGCACGCGGGAAACCTGTTCGTGCTGCCCGGCGACAAGCTCTGCCTCGTGGATTACGGGCTGATGGGCTCGCTGGACGAGGACCGCCTGGACGAACTCCTGGGATTCATGGCGGGAGTGGTGGGCAAGGACGTCGACCGGGTGATCCGCACGTTCCGCCGGATGGGCGTGCTCACCGACGACGTCGACATGCGCCGCCTGCGCCTCGACGGGCTGGACCTGATCGAACGGTACGCCGACATTCCTCTCGGGCGCGTGGACATCGGAAAGTTCTTCGCGGAGCTCTACGAGGTCCTCGCGCGTCACCACATCCGCGTGCCCCCGGACCTCCACCTGCTCGGCAAAGCCCTCGCGACCTCCGAGGGCATCGCCCGCCAGCTGGACCCCTCCCTCGACCTCATTTCCGAAATCCGGCCCTTCGTCATCCACGCCTGGCTGTCGCGCATCGGCCGCCTGAAATCCGTCTCGCGCCAGATCCGGCGCGCGGCGGAGGACTGGGCCGAAATGGCCACGAAACTCCCGAGCGAAATCACCCGGATCGTGACCCAGCTGCGGAAGGGCGAATTCGAGTTCGCGGCGCACATGCGCGACCAGGACAAGCTGGTCCGCGACGGAAACCGGTCCTCGAACCGCGTGGCCACCGGCCTCGTCATGGCAGGCATCATGATCGCCAGCTCGATCCTCGTCGTGCTCCCCGTCGGCCCCACCATCTACGGCATGGCCCTCACCGGCTACTTCGGCATCGTCGGATACGCCATCGCGGGATTCCTCGGCCTCACCCTGTTCGCGGCCATGTGGCGAAGCGGCGGCGTCTGAGAACGCGAGCAGAAACCTCCCTGCGGCGCGCGGTGCAGGTCCGACCGGCGCGCGACGAGGGTTTGGGCCGTCGCGAGGCTTGCGACGCGCGCCGCCCGGACCTGCACCGCGCGTCCTCGGTCGGCTTCTGCCCGCGTTCTCAGGGTTTTCGGACTGCGGCATGCTGCCTTTGGCGAAGGCTCAGGCCTGCGAGAGCAACTTGAGAACGTTGTAAGCGATTGCTGACCAGAAAACGACGCATGTGACTTTCGGGAGAGTTCGGACGAGAAAGCGATCGAGGCCGCGGAAGCACTTGAGGTCTGCGTTGATGGACTCGGCCGTGGCGGCGCGCTCCTTGTAGATGGACTTTGCGTCCTCGGTCGTCCTGCGCTGCCGCCACTCCGCGACGCACCGCTCGGGCGGCTGATACGGCGGGTGGATCGCCGGGTTTGGGGAGGCGGGGCGCAACGGTCTTCTTGTTCGCGCTGAGGGGGAGGTATGGTTTCACGCCCTTGTTCGCGACGGCCACCATGTCGTCGTGATCCACGTAGCCGCCGTCGGCGAGGATCTCCTCGGGCGTGAGGCCCGTGCGGGCCTGGATCTGCGTCACGATGGCATCGAGGTTTCCACGGTCGCTTCCCCGGTTGTCGACGCTGACGGCGGTGATGATCCGGGACCGGGTGTCCGAAGCGATCTGGACGTTTCAGGCCGCAGCAGCCCCTCCAGATCTGTCGGCGTGAGCAGCACCTGATTCCTCGCCGCCCGAAGAAGTTTCGCGGGGCCTTGCTTCCTGACAGGCGCGACGGCAGTTTTCTCCTCCGCCACTTCGCCGAACAGATCCGATCCGCTCATCGAGTCACCTCGTCGAATGGGTCCGGCTCTTCAAACACAGGTCACCTCGAAATGGCTCGCAACTTGTCCGATCTCGTCCCTCAGAGCCTGAGCGAAAGCCCTGCGGGTCGGGCGGAGTCGGCCCGCAGACCACCAGCCTCTCAACGACCGGCAACGGGGCCGACGCAGCCTGACCTGCAGGGATTTTGCTCACACTCTCACCCATGATTTCCTCCACCCGACCACCCCCCGGAGGTTAGGATAGCGCCCCGCGCCAACACCCCAACATTTCCCCAACGCACCCGGAACACTCTTGAGCCACTACGAAGACGGCGTCGCCGCTTACAAGAAACACGACGACGCCGGCGCCGTCGCCGGATTCCGGAGGGCCGTCGAGGAAGACCCGAAAAACTTCCGCGCCGCCGTCTACCTCGCCCTCTCCCTCGAACGCACCGGAGATCTCGAGGGCGCCGCCATCGCCGCCCGCATGGCGCTCGAATCCAGACCCGATTATGCCAAGGGCCACAACGCGCTGGGCAACATCTGCCGGTCGCAGGGCAAGCTCGACGAAGCCCTGCACTGCTACAAGACCGCCACCCGCCTCGAACCCGGCAGCTCCCTCTACCGGCACAACCTCGGAATCACCTGCGCCGACGTCGGAATGCACGAGGCCGCCCAGGGTGAACTCGAAGAGGCCGCTTCCCTCGACTCGTCCAACGCGGATGTCTGGTGGGACCTGGCGACGGTGGCGCTGAAGCGCAACGACGTGGGGAAGGCGAAGATCGGGCTGGAGAAGTACCTCGAGATCCGCCCGCGCGGGAAGAACGCACAGCAGGCGTGGTGTCACCTGGGGGACTGCCTGGTTTCGCTGGGCGACCAGGTGGGCGCGCGGCTCGCGTTCAACACTTATCTCGAGGGGCCTCCGGACGAGCGGGAAGCGGAGGTGCGCGCGAAGCTCGAGCGGCTGGAGGCGGACGATCCGAATGTCGGGACGTCGTTCGGATAGAGAGATGTCGCAAGTTCGGAAGAGGTTGCCGGAGCCTTCTCCGTCTCCTCATTGACCCGCCTCTTCCCGCGAAGTACAATCCAACTCTCGACTTAGGGCAGTTTCGCCGCCTCCCGGAGCCGGCTTCCGGCCGGGCTTTCGCGCCAACCGGAGGCGGGTGTCTCCGTGGCGGGAGGCGGTGTTCCCGGCCGGCTGGAGGTGATGTCCGGTGGCGGAGTCGGAAGACAAGGCGCTCGGGTCGCTCATCTGCTACGTCGACGATGAAGTGAACCTTCTGAACGTCGTGAAGCGCGGGCTCGAACGGCGCGGGTGGAGCGTCGAGTCCATCGGCGATCCGTTCGACGCGCTTCGCAAGGTGCGGAAGACGAATCCGAAGGTGATCGTGCTGGACCTGCTGATGCCGGGGATGGACGGATTTCAGGTGCTGCGCGCGATCAAGTCCTCTCCCGACCTGGCGTCGATTCCGGTGATCATCGGGTCCGCGCGCGATTCGCAGAAGGACAAGGAGATGGCGTTTTCGCTCGGCGCCGCGGCGTTCCTCGTCAAGCCGTTCGGGATCAAGGAGCTGCTCATGACGATCGAGTCGGTGCTGGGCCACTCGGTCGCGCCGCCGGACAAACAGCAGACGAAGAACATTCTCAACAACCAGGGGGGCTAGCCTCGCGCGATGAGAGCGCTCCAGGCCTTCGTCCGCCTCCTGCGCTTCATGCCCACCGGGCAGTCCCTTCTCATCGGTGGCGCCTGGGCCGTTTTCTGGGCGGTCGCGTGGGGGCGGGGCGGGTTCGGGTTTTTGGAAGAGCCGCTGGGGGACGTGCTCTGGAGGGCTTCGCAGTCGCAGGAACCGACGCAGGCCGCGTGGATCGTATTTACGGACAAGGCGAGCGGGGAGCGCGGCCATTCGCCCTCGGACGCTTCGACGTGGAGGCGGGTGCTGGAGAGGGCGCGGGAGGAGGGGGTTTCGGGCGTGGTGGTGCTCGATCCGGCGGCCCGCGACGGGCTGGCGGAGGCGCTGAAGTCGGGGCCGGTCGGCGTGCGGGTGATCGTACCTTCGCGGAGGCACGACGATCCGTTCCTGGAGGCTCCTCCGGTCATCGAGCCGTTTTTTCCGCCGGAGCTGGGCGTGCCTGCGGACCGGTATGTGGAGGGGCTGCTCGATCTCCGGCCGGACGAGGACGGAACGTGGAGGCGGTCGGACCTGCGGGACGCGGGCGGAAGGCCGACGCTGCTCGGGCTCCTGGCGCCGGCCGGGCTGCTGGCGGCGGGCGAACTCCGTCACACGCTGTCCGGGCGCGCGGGAGTCGAGTCGCGGATTTCGCTGTGGAGGATCGCCACGAAGGACCTGACGGGGCAGTGGGGGGGCGGGACCTGGATCGTGGCGCCCGAGGCGGCGCCGCGCGACGTCTGGTCGAGCGAGGGCGAGCGGCTTCCGGAAGCGCGGGCGGTGGCGCAGGTGGTGGACGGGATGAAGCGCGGGCGGTGGTACACGGAGGCGCCGGCGTGGGGGGTGGGCCTGCTGCTGCTGGCGCTGTTCCTCGGGGCCTGGTCGGCGGCGGTCAAGATGGCGCCGATTCGCGGGCTGGCGGTCGTGGGCGTCGCCTGCGCGGCGGTCGTGGGGGCGGCCTGGGCGCTCCGGGCGGGGGCGCTCTGGTTTCTGCCGATCGTGCCGCTCGTGCCGACGGCGGCCGCCGGCTATCTCTGCGGACTCGCGGAGAGGCACCGGTTGCTGCGGCGCGGCATGGCGGAACTCCTTCTCAGGCTCGGGCGCAGCCGCGTCCTCAACCCCATCCTCTCCCGGCCGACGTCCGACGAGCACGACGTCGGGGCGTTCCGCGCCCTCCTCGACCTCGACGCCGCCGCGGTCCTGACCGACGACCCGGACAGGCCGCTCGTCGCGCTCGCGACGCGCGAGGACCGCGCGGATCTCTGGGACTGGTTCACGCCGGGCGCGCGGACGCTTGTCGGCGAGCTGCAGTCCAGACGGGAACGCCCCCTCTTCTACGTCGCGCCCGACATCGGCCCGAAAGTCATCCTCGAGAACATCGCGCGACGGAACGGGCGATCCACCTGGCTCGCGATCGTCGCGCGCGGCGATCCCGAGGCGTGGTGGCAGGACAACCGCGCGATGGTCCTCAAGGCGATGGTTCCCCTCGGCTCGATCGGCCCCGCGGCCCCGCGCCCCGAAGGCCAGATGCCCGTCGAGCAGATCGCCGTCCCCGAAAACCAGCTCAAGGTCCTCCGCTCGACCGTGGACCAGACCGAGCTCGAACGCACCTTCCTCCTCGGATTCCTCGACCGCCTGAGCGAGGGCGTTCTCGTCTGCGACCTCGTCGGACGCGCCCTCATTTACAACAAGCGCTTCCAGAAGATGGCGGAAGAGCTCGGCGTGGACCTGGAGAATCCGATGATCGCGTTCCTGAAGACGATTTCGAGCCACACGGACGAGCAGGTGTGGCAGTCGATTTCGCAGGCGCTGCGAAGCGGCGCGCGGTGGACGCTGTACGCCTCGGTACAGAAGCACCCGGTGCGGCACTACATGTCGAACCTTGTGCGGCTCGAGCTGGGGGGCGGCGAGAGCGGCGGCGGCGTGCAGGGGGCCTCCGACGTCATCGCGCTGGTGGTGACGGAGGTGAGCGACCTGTACGAGGCGGAGCGGCTGAAGAGCGAGCTGCTGGAGCATTTCGTGCACGACGTGCGGAACGCGGTGACGATCATCGCGCAGTCGGCGGAGGAGGTTTCGGAGATCGTATCGGACGAGTCGGTGAAGCCGGATCTCGAGATGATCCGGGACCAGGCGATGGGGATTGCGGAGCGGTTCAAGCGGATGTCGTCGCTGGCGGGGATCAGCGCGGAGAAGATCGCGGACGAGCTGACGCCGTCGGACCTGGTGGCGGAGGCGAAGCGGGCGATGAGCGCGGCGGCGGCGATGGCGGAGCAGCTGGGGATCATCCTGGCGTACGACGGGCAGACGGTCGTGCCGTTCGCCGTCGTGCGGCCGAGCTCGCTGCGGGCGGCGCTTCTGATGGTGATCGAGCAGGCGCTGGCGTCGAGTCCGCGCGGATCGACGGTGACGATCGGGGCGCAGGACGAGGGGCAGGAGGTGGTGGTGAAGGTGAACGATCCGGGGTGGAGTCCGATGTTTGCGATCTCGCGGATGCGGAGCGCGATTCCGACGGGGACGACGATGAAGTACGCGGCCGAGGACGGGCTGCAGAAGTCGGTGGGGGAGGCGGGGGGGCGGATTGCGATGGATTTCGACGAGGCGGTGGGGACGAGCGTGAAGCTGGCGTTTCCGAAGGTGTCGAACCGTCTCGAAGGCGGGGAGTCGGCGGCGGGATAGCGTTCACACGGAGGAGAGGGCCGGACAACCATGCTGCCCATCTTCAGTCCGAACGGGATGCAGCACTCGCTCGTCATCTCCGTCTTCATCGGGATGCTCATCACGTCCCTGATGTTCGAGAGATACGGCTGGGTCTTTTCCGGGCTGGTGGTGCCGGGGTATCTGGCGCCGATCTTCAAGATCTACCCGATGTCCGGGCTGACGATTCTGTTCGAGGCCACGGTGACGGCGCTGATCGTGAAGGGCATTTCGAATTCGGCGTGGCGGCTCCGGACGCACACGCCGCTGTTCGGGCGGGAGCGTTTTTTCGCGGTGGTGCTGACGGCGCTCGTGGTCCGGCTCGTGCTCGAGGAATTCCTGCTGCCGTATGCGGTCACGACGCTCTTTCCGGGACGCACGGACATTCTGTCGCGGGTGCGCGACTTCGGCGCGATCGGGCTCGTGGTCGTCCCGCTCACGGCGAACCTGCTCTGGAAGCCCGGGATACCGAAGGGGCTGATGCAGGTGATGTTCTGCACGCTCGCGACGCTCGCGGTCCTGCAGGTGTTTCTGGTTCCTCTGACCAACTACTCGCTCGCGCAGCTCGGCACGGTTTACGAGGACGTGTCGCTCGATTTCGGGGCATCGGCGAAGCTCCAGATGTTCATCATCGCGGGGTGCCTGCTGGCCGCGCGCATGAACCTCCTCGAGGGCTGGGACTTCGGGGGCATCCTGCTTCCGCCGCTCATCGCGATTTCGCTGCTGCAGCCGACGCGGCTCATCGGCACGATCGCGGAGGTCCTCCTCGTGGTCGTGGTCGGCCGCCAGGTCATCAAGCTTCCGGTCCTGAACCGGATCACCTGGGCGGGGCCGCGGCTCGTCACGTTCTGCTTCGCCGTCTGCGTGTTCATCAAGTTCGCCGCCGGGTGGTTCTTCTACCTCGTCCAGCCGCAGTGGAACGCCACCGACTTCATGGGCTTCGGCTACATCCTCTCGTCGCTGCTCGCCATCAAGCTCTGGAACAAGTCCTCGCGCACCACCCTGTGGCCCACCCTCTACGTGTCGGCCGCCACGTTCCTCGTCGGCACCACGCTCTCCTTCGGGCTCGCCGCCGGCGCCCGCTGGCTCGAACCCCGGCCGTTCAGCGGCGGCGAAGGCGCCCCGCCTCCCGCGGAATCCGTCCCCGTCGAATTCGCCGTGCTCGAACGCCTCGCGCCCGGACTTCCGGGGACGGGACGGGAGCGGAGCGTCACGACGCGCCGCCGGATGTCGGAGGCCGCGGAGCGCTCGCTCGCGGAACTCCGATCGGGCTCGACCCCCGAACAGGTCGTCGCCGTCGCCGCCTCCCAGCTCGCCGGCACCGACGCCACCGTCCGGTTCATCCGGCCCGAGGGCGCGCCCCCCTACGCGATGATCGGGCCCGCGAATCCCGAGACCTCCGATCTCGAGACCCTTTTCCTCCGCCTCGCCGGCGGAACCCGCACGCTCCTCATCACCGCGCCCGGCGCCGAACCCCTGCCCACCTTCCTCGCGACGGCGGCGCTCGTGAAAGAACTTCAGCCGGCGCTGATCCTGCTCTCGAACTGGGACGACCCCGCGGACCTCGACAGCGCGCCGCGGTTCGATTCGCTCGTCGCCTGGGCGCTCCGGTCGTTCCCGATGCGGCCCGTGCTCGAGGTGGAGGGAAGCGAGGATCCGGGGGCGTCGCTGGATCTCTACGGGAGCCTGCCGGACGACGTGCTCTCGGTTTCGGATCTCAAGAAAGTGATGCCGGCGCTGCAGGTGCACGCTCCTTCTCCGAACGCCGGCCGCCGGATGCGCTGGCTTTCCGCGAACGGGCGTGGGGGGTACCAGCGGCTGAAAGTGGACCTGCCGGGCGCCTCGGCGCTCCTGGTGGCGCTCGTTCCCGACGCGGGGAAGGCGGGGGAAGCGCTGGCGCCGCTGGAGAAGTACCTGGGGCCGTACCTGGAGGCGATGCAGCTCAGGAAGGCGGGGCTGACGCTGACGCCTGAGGAGTGGACGAAGGCGCGCCTGATCGTGCTGAAGGCCGGGCTGCTGCGGCTGATGGCGACCGCCCAGGACGCTTCGAAATCGAGGCCCGTCACGGCCGAAGAGCTCACGCCGATGAATTTTCTCGCGCGCGTCCTCGGGCTCGAGATCGACCTGCTCGAGGAACCGGGCGGGGAGCGGCGGTTCCTGGTGCTGCGCAACCGGCTGGGCGAGCTGGAGCTGGACGGGCTCGTCGTCTTCACGCTCGGCGAGTGGCAGGAGCTGCACGTCGAGGTCCCTTCGCCCCGGAAGTTCCCGAACGCCCACCGGCTGGGGACGCAGATTTTTCTCGCCGGGCGGTGCCGCGCCCTCACGATCGGCGGGATCGGATCGCCCGAGACGGGGCTGCTTTCCGCCTCCGCCTCCGGCGAGCTCGACCGGATGAGCATGTTCCACATCGGCCACCAGGTCCTGGTCGAGAGGGCCTCCGTGGCGGGAGTCCCGCCGCCGCGCGTCCTCCAGGTGCGGGGCCGGAATCTGCCCGAGGAGGGCAACGACGGCATCCTCGTTCCGCCGGACGTCGCGCTTCCGGACGCCGTCGCCGAGGCGGCCGAGACCGCGGCGTGGATGCGGATTTTCGAAGAGCTGGGGTGGACGATCCGGATTCAGCCTCCCGACGCCGAGAACGGGTACGACATCGGCGCCCCCCTGCAGGCCCGATACCGCAGGTTCCTGCGCTACGAGGGCATTTCGGGGCTCTGGGCGGACCCCGACGTCCGGCGCGCCCTTCGCGGGCCCAAGGACGACCCCGCCGCGATTGCCGCAATGCGTCAACTGGGGTGCGCCGACGGCGGGACGAGCCTCGTGGCTCTCTGGCGCGCGGCGGGATACGAGCCGGCGAAGGAAGTTCCCGTCACGGTCCGCGAAGCGCTCGACGGCGTCGCGGCGTACGCGCGGACGGGCAACCTCGCGGAGCTCGCGGCCGGGCTCGAGGCGGCCCGCGCGGCGGGATGGAAGGACACCGTCGTGATGGACGTCGACGCCGAGGTCCCGCTTCTCGTGTTCGAAACCGCGACGGGCTCGGAAATCGTCGTCGTCAACCTCGCCGCCACCACCGTCCGCGGGCAGGAGCTCCAGCCCTCCGGCCGCGCCGCCACCCTCGACGCCCTCCTCCGCCTCCGCAAGTTCTACCTCGTGGGGAGGCGCCCGTGAGATTCGACGCGCGCCCCGTCGTCCGCCGCAGGCTCACCCCGAAACACCTGGCCCTCACCGCCGCGCTCGCGGCGGGCCTCACCCTCGCCGCCCTCGCCGCGGTCCAGCTCTACCTCCGCGAAAAAGCCGTCGCGAAAGTCGAGGCCGAACAGCTCCAGCGGCGCCTCTTCTATGTCCTCACACCCGGAGAGACGATCTCCGTCGCCGCGGCCGACGTCTCCGACCGCCTCATCGCCTCCATGGTCGTCAGAAACCGCCTTCCACGCACCGACGTGCACCTCAAGATCGAATGGCACGACCGCGACGGCCACCTCCTCGCTCCCTCCCCCCCTCGCACCTGGCGCCGCTCCATCACCGAAAAGACCGCCACCACCGGCGCCGAGTCCCTCGAACGCTACCTCCTCCCCGGCGGCGACCCCCTCGCAGGGCCGCGAAACCTCACGCTCCGAAGAGACGATTTCCCCAGCGGCACCCACACCGTCACGTTCCAGCTCCTCGCCCCCGCCGACGTCCCCGTCTTCGTCCGCTTCTATACCCGGGCCCAGCTCCAGCCCGGCGCCCAGCACCAGGAGTCGGCCCTGCTCGAAAAACGCGAGCGGCGCCTGGAAGCGCGGACGGCGCTTCCCAGCTCCCTCGCCCCGCAGGAATTGCTCGACCGGCTCACGGGCTGGAAGTGGAACACGGTGGCGGCGGAGGGAGCCTCGAGGCAGCTTCACCTGTTCCGCCGCGAAATGCAGGGCGACGAGGCGGACGAAGGGGGGGAGGACGAGGCGCCGGCGGTGGAGGGCCTGCGGGTGGGGCCGGCGAAGCCGCTGGCGTTTCCGATCCTGGTCGGCGGGGACTACGAGCTGCGGCGGGTGGAGGGAGGCGAGGGGGAGATCGAGGTCGAGCGGCGGGTGCCGGGGAAGCTGCCGGAGCGCGAGCGCGTGCTGGCGCGGGCGGAGGATCTGATCTGGAAGGGCTCGCTGGGGTCGCCCTCGACGCTCGTCGTTCGGAAGGAGCAGGGGCAGGTGATGAAGGTCCGGCTGCTGCTCGTGCCGCCGGGCGGGCTGGAGCCTCTCTGGGTTCCCTCGGCGACGAACCCGTCGGTGTCGTGGCTGATCGGGCCTGCGGCGGAGGTGAAGCGGCTGCGGGCGCTGGCCGCGGCGGTGCCGCCGCGCGAGGTAGAGGGGGCGGAGGCGCTGAGGTTCGAATTCAGTCCGCGCGCCGCGGAACGGATGCCGACGCTCCGGCTCCGCGTGCGGGCGGTGCACGGGGCCGGCGAGGTCCCGCCGCTTTCCGTGGCGCTGCGGTACCGGATCGGCGGCGCGGGCCGGCTCGCGCTCGCGGAGGAGCGCCTGGAGGTCCCGCTCTCGCCCGGCGATCTCGAGCGCATCCCGATGGCGTGGGGCGCGCCCGACCTGGAGGAGCCGGGGGTCGCGGGGCGCCCGACGTACGCCGTGACGGGACCGGGGGATCTCTACATCGACGTGCCCGACGAGGCGCGGTTCGTGGAGGTGCGCGCGGAGGCGCCGGCGCTCGTGATCCCGACGCACACGGTGCCGGGCCTGCGCCCGACGCTGGCCGTGCCCGAGGAGTCGCCGGACCGCACGCTGTGCTGGCTCGATCCCGAGTCGCCCGACGACGCGCGCGTCTGGCACTACCTCCGCCCCGCCAACGAGCCCGCGCTCCGCTCCGCCGCGGCCGCCGTCGTCGTCGACATCCCGATGCCGCCCGTCGCGCCGCCTCTTCGCGGCGCCGCCTCCGCCGACGCCCTCTGGGACCGCGAGGCGGCGATGCCGCACCGGCACGCGGGAAGCGCCCTCGCGCTCTGGCCGGCGCGGCCGCGCGGGGCGATCGCGAAGACGCGGCTGTTCCCGTGGAGCGCGCCCTGGCCGGGGTCCGCGTACCGGCCGCTTCCCATGGACGAAATCCCCGTCTCCGTGCTGTACGAGCCGGGGCTGCCGGATCCGGCGGACGTGCTGGTGCCGGACGGGGCCGGCGTGCTGAGGCGCTGGCCGTTCGTCGCGGGGCCGTGGCGTCCGGGGACGGTCTGGATCAACCGTCCCGCGCCGGGCGATCTCAATCCCGACCCGCGGCTCGCCGCGATGCTCCGACGCGCGTGGCGGGCGCTTCCCGACGTCTCCGCCGCGTTCGAGATCGAGCACGACGGGGTGGAGACGTGGGTGTCGGTGAACGCGCAGTTTGAGGGACCGCAGGCGGCGCTTCTGGACGTGGACATCGAGGCGCCGACGTGGGCGACGCGGCGGCGCGCGTGGGTGGGCAACCGGACGGATCCCGCGCGGCGGATCGCGGGGGCGGAGGCGGTCGGACCGCAGGCGGTGTTCGTGGATTCGGCGCCCGCGCTCGCCGGTGCCGTGGTGCAGACGCGCGTCAGGCTCGGGCCCGACCTGCCGTCGGGTACGTACGTGCTGCGCGTCCGCCCGGCGGCCGGGTCGGTCTGGCTCTCGGCGGGCGTCTCGCGGCTCGGCGGGCGCCTTCTGCAGAACGGCACCGCCTGGACGTACCGCACGGAGGGACTCGGAGGGAAGAGGCTCGGCATCACGTCTCCCGGACGCGATCCGGCGCGGGATCTCATGGTGGAAGCGGTGATTCCGGGGCGCGGGCCGTCGCGGCTTCCGCTCGAGCCGATGATGAACCAGTGGACGATTCCGGTGCCGGCGGACTGCATCGCGCTGCGCGTTCGCTGCGTCTCGGCGGGACCCGGGCCGGTCGCGATCACGCTCGAACGGCCCGGCGCGCCCCGGCCGCTGCCACTTCCCACCGCGGAGTCCCGCGACGAGTGGCGCACGCTGGTGCCGGGGATTCACGACGTGTACCGCAATCCGGGGCTGGGGGCGGAGCGGGCGCGGTTCCGGCTGCTGTGGGAGGCGCGCGACGTTCTGGCGCCGCCGCCGCTCGACGCGGTCGAAGTGACCTTGGGGGGACCGGGCGGGCGCGCGCCGCTCGCGTTCGTGCCGCGCTGGATCCGCGATCCGCGCGCGTTCGACGCGGAGCGGCCCGCGGCGCTTCTGTGGACGTCGGCGGCGATCGAAGTGGAGATACCGGGCGGGGGAAGCGACGCGGCGGTGCGGGTGCTGGCGGACGGGTTCTGGGTGCGGTGGGAGAGGAAGTCGGGGCCGCCGGCGCACGTGGCGATCCACACGAACGGGTCGCCGGACTTCTTCCCGTGGACGTCGTTCCTGACGCGGACGCGGCGGGCGACGGGGCTCTGGGACGAGGAGCCGCGGACGGACTACGTGTGGCCGGCGCGCGAGACGTGGACGACTCCGTGGGAGTACTCGGACGGGCCGTCGCGCGAGTGGCCGGAGCTTCCGCTGGTCGCGCAGGACGTGACGGTCCTCGGCGTGACGGAGCAGTTCGAGCTCACGCGTCCGGCGGCCTGGCGGAAACCCGACAATCGCCCCGGTCCGCTCTGGCGGCCGCTTCCACTCGGCGCCGAGACGCCGGCGCAGGTGGGGGACGCGCTCGGGCGGGCGAAGTTCGGGTCGCTCCGGCTGATGTACCAGGACGCGGCGATCGACGGGGACCGCGCGAGCGCGGTGGAGATTCTGGTGGACGGGCGTCCGGCGCTCACGGAGACGCTGTTCCGGGCGCGCGGGGAGGTATCGGTTTCGGGGCTCGCTGCGGGGCGGCACCAGGTGCTCCTCCGGCCGGCGGCCGGCATTGCGGCGTACCGGTGCGGGCAGTGGCGCGTGCGGACGGTGGATCTGCCGGCGGAGGGGGACTGGCAGATTTCCTCCGTGTGGAAGGCGCGCGGGGCGGGGGAGGTGGTGTTCGAAGCGTGGAGGCCGTTGTCGGGGGAGCAGGCGGTGGTGGAGGTTCTCTCGGCGCGGCCGCGGGACGCGCTGTGGAAATTCTGGTCGTTCCGGTGGGAAGCGGAGGTTTCGGTGGGCGGGCTCCGGGCGTGGATTCCGCGCGGGCCGGAGCGGCACTGGGTGTCGCCTTCCGCCGGGGTTGACGCAGTGCGTTATGGCGCCGACGGCGCCGCCTGGACTCCGGCGTTCCGGATGGCCTGGGAACTCGAGCCGCTGGCGGGCGCGCGGCGCGTCCGAGGCCGCCTGCGGGGCCCGCTCGCGGCCGGCGACGCCGTGCACCTGTTCCGCATGTCCCTCGAGGGCGGGCCGCTGTCCGGCGTGGACGAGGTCAGAAAACGGTGACCCCCGGACTCCCTCGGATCCTCCGCGTCTCCGGCCTCGTGTTCGCACTCGTCCTGGGCGCGTCGCGCGCCGCGGCCCAGCCGGCCTGGCCCGAGGCCTACGGGGAGCGCTGGCAGCGCGTCGTGGACGGCTGGCTCTGGTCGCCGGAGTGCGGCGCGGACCGCGAGAACCTCGCCGGGGGCGCGGCGGAGGACGGCGTCGTGGAGCTGTCGGCGGGGGAGTGGTGGTTCGTGGAAGCGCGGGGTTACGAGAGCTTCCGCGCCGTCGCGCCGGAGGAGGGGCCGGCGCCGGGGGCGGACGCGCTCGAGGCGTACGCGGTCACGCGCGGCACGGTCGACATCGGGCCGCGCCCCGAGCACCTGGGCGCCCCGCCGCGCCGCGTCGGCCTCCTCGGCGAGCGGATGCCCTGGCGCGTCGTGGAGGGCGAGCTGCGCGCCGAAATCACGCCCGGGCAGGACGCCGAGTGGATCGGGATCCGGTGCCGCCTGAAGCGCCGCGGGGAGATCCGGTTCGCCGTCGACGGCTACGAACGCGTGCGGTCGCACGAGTCGTGGGAGCGGCTGGAGCGATCCATCCGGCGCGTGCGGGGCGCGGACTGGCCGGCGCCCCTCGACCCCGAGATGCTCCCCGGACACGAAGTCGGCCGCTTTCTCCGCTCGCAGCGCGTCCTCCTGCCCTGGCCGCCCGCGGAGGATTCCGCGGAGGAGAGGCGCCTGCGCGGGGCCGCGTGGTGCATTTCCGACCTGCTGGCGCGCGTGCCGGTGCGCGAGCACGCGCAGGTGCGCGAGTGGGACGACGGGAAGTCTCCGCACTTTCTCGACCGCTACGGGCGCCGCTGGCAGCGCGCGGCACGGCTGGAGTCCGAGGTGCACGGACCCTGTGTCGTGCGGATCGTCGCGCGCCTCGCGTGGCCCGCGGCGGTGGGCGACCAGGCGAGGCAGCTCGACGTCGCGATCCGCGTCGGAGACGTCGCCGCCCGCCTCACGGGCTGGCCGGCGGCGGACATCGAGGAGACGTCCCGCGCCTGGGACCGGGAGAAACTGTGGGGCGGCGACTTCGGCGGGCGCTGGCTCCTCGCCAGCGAGCGCGAACTGCGCGTCGCCGTCCCCCCGGGACGCTGGCGCGTCGCCATCGAGCCGGCGCAGCCGACCTTCCTTCTCGTCCAGGAACTCGCCTCCATCGAACAGGCCGAACACCGCTCGCCTTTCCGCGACCTCCAGCGGTTCGATCGGTCCTCGTGGCGGTCCGCCGCCGCCGAGTCCGTCGCGCTCGAACTCACCGGCCGCCACCGGGAGGCCCTCGCCCTCCTGACGGAGTTCGACACCGCCGCGCCCCCGGATCCCCTCGCCCCCTTCGTCCCCTCCCACCAACACTGGGTCCTCTGGCGCCGCCTGGCCCTCGCCCTCCGCCTCGACGACCCCCCCGCGTGCGACGCCGCCGCCGTCCGCCTCGTGCCCCTCCTCGGCCGCCTGCGCGGAGACCTCGAAGCCGAAGTCCGCCTCGCCCTCCTCCGCTACGCCCTCACCACCCGCCGCGACGGCATGGCCGCACAGGTCGCCCAGTGGATCTTCGACGACCCGCCCGCAGAGCCGGAGGACTTCACGGAAGCGCTGGCCGCGTGGTGCATCGGCCGCCGGCCGCTCGAGCGCATGCGCGCCTACCCGGTCTCCGCCCCGCCCCGCGCCCTCCGCCGCTTCCTCAAGGACATCGAAGCCCAGTCCATCCGCGAAGTCTTCGGAACCTGGGCGGACCTGGGCACCGTCGGCACGACCTCCGGAGGGCGCCGCTGGATGATCCCCATCGAGCCCCAGGTCGACCGCGACGTCCTGCGCGGCGATGCCTACTCCGCCTGGCTCAACGTCCGGTCCCTCTCCGGCGCGGGGCCGTGGCACGTCTCCCGCGCGGAAGACCTCAAGGCCCGCGTCCTCGGCGACGGCTACCTCCAGGTCCTGCCCGCCGCCGACTGGAGCCCCCCCGTCGCGCTCGACGTCGGCCTCCGTATGACCTTCCCCAAGGTGCCAGGCGTCGTCCGCCGCACCGAACTCGGACGCATCCGATTCCGCGACCCCCATGCGAGCGGCCTCGTCTCCTTCTCCTGCCGCGAACCCATGGACCTTCTCGCCCGGCCCGCCGGCGCCGGACAGCGCGTCTACCTCTGGCGCGGCCAGAACGTCCTCTTCGGCCTGGCCGCGCGCGAGGATGACTCCATCGCCAGATTCGATCTCTCCCCCCACGCCATCCGCCAGTCCCGCGATACCCCCGAAGGCTGGGGCTTCCTCACCGAACTCTTCCCCCTCCAGGGCCCCCCGGGCAGCCCGAAGTCCCTCGATTTCCGCGGAGAAAACTACGATCGAGCCGGACTCGCCCGATACCGCTTCGCCGCCGCCGTCACCCAGAAGGAGTCCCTTCGCGACATCGACATGCCTTTCAGCATCTACGTGGGTGGCGCCGAGCTGCCGGGCCGCAGGCTCCTCTGGATCGCCGAAGCGAGGGGGCAGACGGAGGAACCGTCGGCGGAATCTCCCCGCGTCGAGACCTACAGCCCGGGGCCCATCGTGGGCGGCGTTCTCCTGCTCGCGCCCGGCCCGGCGCTCGTCCGCATCGAGGCCCCACGCGAAGCCCGCGCGTACGCCTCGGTCTCCGAACTCGACGTCGCCGCGACGCCTCCCGCCCTCCTCCTCGCGCGCGGCGCCGGCGCCGCCCGCACCGTCCCGGCGTCGGGACTCTGGGAAGGGCCGCTCGGCGTCACGGGGGATCCCGCGGAAGCGGCGGCGACCGCGGCCGCGACGCGCGCGGTGCTCGACGCGCCCGAGGGGCCGGAACGGGCCGCGCGCCTCGAGGAACGCGCCCGCCTCCTCTACCGCATGGGCCGCGCGCGGGCGACCGGGGACTTTGAGGAAGCGGAGTCCGGCTACGCGCGCGACTCGCAGGATCACGACCGCGTGCGCATGGCGCTCGCCGTTCTCGCGTTCCGCGGCGGCGACGACCTCGAGCTCCGCGCGCGCGTCGAGGAGCTGGTCCGTTCCGGCGCCCGCTCCCGGGAGCTGTTTCTGCTCGCCGCCGCCGCCGCCCTCGGCACCGACGAGATCGGCGCGGCGCGCGTCTGGTTCGCCATGGCCCGGTCGCAGCCCGAGGACGGCTCGACCGATCTCGAGCGCATCGTCGCCATCGCGGTCGGCGAACCCGCGCCTCCGGGCGAAGCCGCCGACGCCCTCGTCGCCGTCATGACCGACCTCCTCCGCCTCCGCCGCCTCGACCCCGCCACCGAAGTCGGCCCCGCCCTCGCCCGCATCGCCGCCCGCTGCGAAGTCGAAGCCCTCCACGCCGCTTCCGTCTACCTCCACGGCCGCGGCGCGAGGTTCGCGGACTGGGCGACGGAAGCGCGCCTGCTGGCGCCCTACGCGGGGACCGTCGACTGGCCGCCCCCGCGCGGCGTGCTCGCGCCGTTCGGCCGCGCGCGCGACCTGCGCAGCGAGGAAGTCGTGGTGACGCCGCCTCTCGTGCGCCTCTCCGGCCGCTTCGGCGCGTGGCAGGCCGCATGGATGACCGAGGGGTCGGAGATGGTCCTCGACCTGCCCGGGCCCGACCTGTACCAGCTCGAGTGGCGCTCCGCCCACGGGGTCGAGGACGGCGTCCCGCGGCGCCAGGCCGCCCCCGCGCGCCTGATCGTCGAAGGCTTGCCCGGCATGGCCGCGCGCTCCGTCGTCGCGAGCGAGCCCTCCGAGAACGTCCTCTGCGAGCGCATTCCCTGGGCCCATCCCGGCGCGGGCGACGCCTGGACCGCGCTCGCCCCCGCGGGCAAGTCGCGCGTCCGCGTGCGCCTGCAGGCCGGCGCCGGTTTCCTCACCGTCCGCCGCGTCCTCGGCCCCGTCTGGATGGCCTGGGACGCCCGCTCCGGCTCCGCGACGCCCGCAACCCCCTTCCCCCCGCCGCGCCCCCAGGTGTCCTGGGCCCCCGACCCGCGCCTCGACGTCGTCGCCGACACCGTCCGCCGCCTCGATGAATCGCGCAAGGCCGCCGGCCCCGCCGAACCCCTCACCGCCCTCGGCGACGACCTCCTCTTCTGCGTCCTCTCCCGCCCCGACGCCGCCGCCCCCGAATGGGTCGTCCGCGCCCTCGACCTCTACCTCAAGGCCCATTCGAACGGCCTCGGGAACCCCCACTGGCAGGCCCACCACGACCTCGCCCGCATCCTCACCCGCTGGACCACCGTCGACCTCGGCGCCGACCTCCCTGAGTTCCGCCGCGTCCGCATCACCCAGGACCTCCCCGACGACCCCGCCCTCGCCGTCTCCAACGCCCTCTTCTTCCCATTCCCCGACGACACCACTTCCGTCCTCTTCGATTCCGACGACGTCGTCGAATGGCACCACAGGTCGACGCCTGCGGAAGCGGTCGCCGTCGAGATCGTGGCGGCGACGGACCCGCCGTCGGACGAGCCGATCACCGCCGACGTGCAGGTCGACGGCGCCGCGGCCGCTTCCGGCCCGCTCGAGACGGGGAAGCGGGCGTCGTTTCCGCTGGGCGAGTCCGCGGAATCGCTGGTTCAGGTGCGCGTCGCGGCGCGGAATCCGCGCATCCGGGTGCGGGCGCGGGTGAGGCTGATGCGGGAAGTGGCGGGGGCGTGGGAGCCGGTGCAGCCCGAGCGGCAGGGCGTGCTGTATCGTGCGCCTGCGGGAAGGACGGTGTTTGCGGTGCGCGGTCCGACGCTCGCGCGGCTCGAGACCTGGGATCCCTCGGACCTGCGCGCGACCGAGGATCCGGCGGAGTGGCTCGCCGAGCCCGCGCCGATCGCGCGCACGCGGCTTCAGGGCGTGACGCGCGCCGGAGCGGCGGAGGCGGCGTTCGACCTGCCGGGGGAAGTTTTCGTCCGCCTCTCCGTGCGCACGGTCGACGCGCCGGCGCTCGCTCGCGCCGCGCCGCCGCCGGTGCCCGAGGGCAGCGTCGCCGCCGAAGCCGACGCGCCGCCCGGCCCCGAGTACCGCCCGGAGCCCCCGCCCGCGGAGCGCGAACAGTGGCGGCTCGTCGAGTACCCCGGGATGGCCGAGGTGTTCACCGCGCTCTACGTGCGGGACATCGGGAGCCGGTCGCGGGCCCGCGAGGACGCCGAGCGCGACGAAATCCGCACCGGCGCGCGGCTGCACTGGAAGCCCTTCGAGGCCCCCCTCTACGTGAGAAGCACCGCCGAGGAAATCAAGGAGTCCGGTACCCCCGCCGTCACCCACAGCGAAGTCCGCCTGCACCACTTCTTCCTCGACCGCCCCGACCTCGATTACCGCCTCGTCGCCGACTACTCGGGCGAACAGCTCGACCACTGGGAAGTCAGCTACGAGTTCGAAGCGCGGCTGCGCTGGCGCCTCGAACTCGACGAACAGTGGTTCTTCTTCCTCTCCGGCGCGTACGACCACTGGTGGTCGTCGCTTCGCGGCGAAACCCCCTCCGAAGAACCCTATCCCACCGTCTTCACGACTTACCGCGCCGAGCACCGCCGGTGGCTGGAGTTCGAAGCGCGCGTGCGCCACGTCCCGTGGCAGAATATGGTGGTGGACGTCCATGCCGGCACGCGTTCGAACGACAACCTCCGGCCCGACGACGCCGACCGGTACGTCTACGGCCTGGAGGTCAAGGTGCACTACGAGTCGTACTTCGCGGAACTGGATGTCTCGCGCGTCGTCCGCGTCACCGACAACGACCGCGACCGCCGGAGCGGCGAGCGCACGCTCGGATTCACGCTCGCCTGGGAGCGCTGGCTCGGCCGCGGCACCTGGCTCTCCGCCCAGTCCTCCTTCGCGTGGTCGCCCGACGACCACTCGCGCACCGCCACGTTCGCCCTCGTCCTCCGGTTCGGCGGCCGCTCCGGGGAAGCCCTCGACCACGTCGATCCCGAGCTCGTTCGCTTCGGCAACTACCAGGCCTCGAGGTATCCGTGGCGACACTGACCCACGTCGAGGAACGCCGCGACACGAAGGCCGCCGAGGGCCCGGGCCTCGACGCCGCCATCGAGGACGTCCTGAAGTCCGTCCCGCCGGCGATGCGCAAGCTCATGACCCGCCCGCTCGCCCGCGCGACCGCGGCCGTCCGCGGAGTCTTCCCGGATCTCGATCTCCCCATACGGCGCGACCCCTACGTCGGCCTCATCGCCGCCGCCATCCGCTGCATCGACCGCGCCGAGAACCGCATCCAGGAGATCGATTCGCACCTGGCGATCCAGGAAGCGGCGCTCCGGTTCGCCACCGCCTCCGCCGACCGCGAAGCCGTCTTCCTCGAGACCTGCCGCTTCCTCCGCCGCACGCCCGCCCAGCTCCGCGGCGACCAGTGGGCCTTCGGCCGTTGGATGGACTGGGACGCGATCCTCGAGCTCGCCCGGCGGGCCCAGCACGCCGCCCACCGGTACCAGCAGACCCTCGTGTTCCTCGCGTCGCGCTCCCTGGCCCGCTGCGGGCCCGAACGCGGCCGCGCCGCCGCCGACATCATGGAACGCACCGGATTCGCCGCCGCGTTCCATCGCGCCATGCAGCAGCGCCTCCCGGTCCATCTCGAACGCGAATGGGTTGAAGCGGTCGTCGCCGTTCTCAAGGCGAACCGCAATCCGAAGAAGGGCGTGGTCCTCGATCCCGCGCTCCTCCACGCCCTGGCGGTCCGCGCGCAGAATTCCCACGCCGACGTCTGGGTCCAGTGCTCCGCCCTCTACGCCTTCCTCCTCGCCGCCCCCGCCGACGCCCTGCGGCTCGCCCGGCAGCGGCTCAAGAATCCCGACATCAAGAACCGCGACGACATCTTCGTCCGCCGGTTTCTCGCGGAGCGCTGCCACGAGGTCCTCGACGAGATGCAGGCCCTCGACCTCATCCAGGCCGTTCTCCAGGCCCCCGATCCCAGCCCGCACGTCCGCCAGGGCGCCATCCTCGCACTCGGCGACCGCGACCCCGACCGCTCGTGGCCCATCATGCGCGAACACATGCTCATGCGCGAAGAATGGGAGCCGGTCCCCGAAGTCCGCGCCTCCATGAGCATCACCCTCGGAAAATGGGCCGCCCAGCCCAAGGGCTCCGAAATCGCCCTCCAGGAATGGCGCCTCCTGTTCGAGCGCGAACAGGAACCCATGCCCCTGCGCATCGGCATGAAACACGCCGGCAACGCCCTCGAGAACCTCGTCGGCTACGGCCATTTCGATCCCAAAGTCGCCGAACAGTTCGTCCTCGAGCTCCTCGAAAAAGGCGTCGGACGCCAGTGGGCCCTCCCCGTCCGCGCCGCCTGCGAAGACATGCTCGAACGCGTCCGCGTCGCCGCCCTCCCCGGCTTCGCTCACTTCCGCGACAACGTCGTCCCCGCCCTCATCGAACGCAACCGCGAGGACCAGGTCGACGTCACCGTCTACGACGAAGGCGAAGGCGGCGACGAAGTCTTCGGCCGCTTCCTCGCCTGGCTCTCCCGCCGCCACTACGGCCTCTACGCCGTCCGTCGCCGCTTCGGCTGGCGCGTCACCGTCGGCCACCAGATCCGCTGGCGCCTCTGGCGCTGGCTCCACGAAACCCTCAGTCCCGCCCCCGACAAACGCCAGGCCATCTCCCACGTCCGCGCCCGCCGCTACGAGGGAACCCTCCGCGCCCACGCCCTCGGGCTCGCCGAAGAGTCCCCCACCAAGGTTCCCGGCGAGCCCATCCAGATGCCCGCCGAGGGAGGCTGGCGCAGATTCCTCCCCCTCCCCGACGATTTTCTCGACGCCCTCGAGTTCGGCCCCTGCAAGACGTTTTCCAGCGAAGGCATCGTCTACATCGACCCGCCCCCGGGCAGGAAGGCCGTCCGCCGCCTTCGCTGGATCCTCGTGCGCACCTACCCCGCCCTCGCCGCCCTCCGCGAACAGTCCCGCTACGGCAACCCCGAAGCCCCCCCGTGCGCCTACATCGAAAAAATGCGCGCCCTCGGCTTCGGCGTCAGCTTCCGCCCTCACCCGCCCCCCGAACTCTCCCTCGCCATCCCCTACTTCACCCTTCCCCAGATGCCCGCCGAGGAGCCCCCCGCATGAACCTCCTCGACCGCCTCCTCGAATCCTGGCGCAACTGGGGCGAACTCTGGTTCAGCCCCGGCGGAAACAACCTCCGCCACCTCCTCGTCCTCGTCCTCGCCGTCGTCGCGTGGCTCGCCTGGATCGGCGTCTGGCGCCAGTGGCGCGCCCGCCGCGCACGCCTCAAAATCCCCATGGTCGTCGGCGGCTGGGGCACCCGCGGAAAGTCCGGCTCCGAACGCAAAAAGGCCGCCCTCTTCAATGCCCTCGGATTCAAAATGCTCTCGAAATCCACCGGCTGCGAAGCCATGTTCGTCACCGCACACGAATACGAAGAGTCCCGCGAGTTCTACCTCTTCCGCCCCCACGACAAGGCCACCATCTGGGAACAGTGCGACGTGCTGGAAATCGCGGCCAACATGGAAGCGGACTGCATGCTCTGGGAGTGCATGGCGCTTCAGCACGACTACGTCCGCATCCTCCAGCAGTCGTGGATGACCGACGACATCTCCACGATCACCAACACCTACCCCGACCACGAGGACATCCAGGGCCCCTCCGGATTCGAAGTCTCCCAGGCCATCTCGAATTTCATTGGAATCGGCGCCACCGTCATCCACACCGAACAGCACTTCCAGCCCGTCCTCCGTGAATTCGCCCGCCAGCGCGGCTCGCGCCTCATCGAGCCCGACTGCGACACGGCCGACCTTCTCGCTCCCGACGCCCTCGAGCGCTACCCCTACACCGTCCACCCGAAGAATCTCGCCCTCGCCTTCGACATGGGCCGCCTCTTCGGCCTCCAGAACGGCTTCATGATCAAGGAAATCGCGGACCACCTCGTTCCCGACCTCGGCGTCCTCAAGACCTACCCCTACGTCCAGGTCGCCGGCGGCCGCTTCCTCAAGTTCTCCAACGGCTGTTCCGCCAACGAGCGAGCGGGCACCATGAACAACTGGCGGCGCCTGAAGCTCGACAACCCGGACCAGGACCGGCGCGAGTACGTCGTGATGACCGTGAACAACCGCGCCGACCGCGTCCCGCGCTCCAAGGTATTCGCGTCGATCATCGTCGACGACCTCGCGGGCCACAGGTTCGTGCTCATCGGCTCCAACCTGAACGGGCTGAACGGCTACATCGACGAAGCGCTGGAGGCTCGGCTTTCGCGGCTCGTGCTGCCGCTCGACAAGGCGGACCAGCCGGCGTTCTGCGAGTCGGTCCTGCAGCGCGACGCGGCGACGCTGCGGTTCGTCTGCCGGACGCTCGCGGAGCTGGCCCAGCGGATCGGCGACATCCTCCAGGTGCCCGAGGAACAGATGCTCCCCGTCCTCGAGGCGACCCCCATGGAGATCGAGGCGCTCGTCTCCGCCGCCCTCTCCCAGATCGCCCCCGGCACCGCCGCCTCCGAGGAACAGGTCCGCTTCTGCCGCGAAGCCGCCCACACCTTCGTCTCCCTCGCCGCCCACGATGGCGCCCTTCGCGACGCCATCGCCTCCGGCGACCCCACGACGCTGCCCGCCTGGCTCTCCGCGCACCGGACCTGGTACCGGCAGTGGTTCATGTCATCGGTCACGACGGTCGCCAACTTCTACATCAAGGGCGCCGACCTCATCCGGTTCGTCGGCAGCCTCTGTCCCCCCAACGTGAAGATCCACGTGCAGGGCATCCAGAACATCAAGGGCACCGGCCTGGATTTCGCCGAACGCTGGGTCCGTGTGGGCGACATCGACCGCGCGGTCGAACGGGCGCTCTCACGCGATCCGTCGCAGACCGAAAAGGGGATGACCTTTCTCAAGGATTGCGGGAAGTTCGAGGACTACGAACGCGACCTGATCCGCCGGAAATGCGAGTCGTTCCTCGCGGAATTCCCGAACGTGGACTACGCCACGCGCCGGCAGGCGACGGACCTCCAGGAAATGGCGAAGGAGGAATCGGCGGCGGACCCGGCCGCCGCGCAGGCGGTGGTGGCGGAGAAGCCGGAGACTCTGATGAAGCGCTTTCTCCGCCGCATCGCGGGTCCGACCGAGGTCGTGGCCGATTCCTTCGCGTCGATCTGGCGCGCCCACCGCGCGCGCGTGGTCATGCGCGATCTCTCCCACGGACGGATCGCGGGCAAGAAGGCGGTGGCGATCCTGAAGGAGATGACGCACAAGCAGAAGGGCGGGTGGCTCGTGCAGAAACTCGCCAGGAAGAAATGAGAGCGCGTGAAGAAGGCGAGCCCCTGCGGCGGTCGGACCTCGCTTCGCTCGCCCCGACCGCTCGCCGTCGCTCGCCTTCTTCACGCGCTCTGGGAACGGCCCCCGAAGGTCCAGGCTCCAGCGGCCACCGATGAGCAAGCGGCAATCGCGGCCTGAACGAGAAACGGAGAACGAGGCCCGCCTAGATCTCGCCCTCGAACACTTCGACGGCGGGCCCGGTCTTGAAGACGTGCCCGTTCTTCCCCCACTCGAGCACCAGGTCGCCGCCGAGCAGGTGGTTGAGGATCCGCCGGTCGGTCCTTCCGGTCAGGACGCCCGCGACGCAGACCGCCGCCGCGCCCGTGCCGCATCCCCACGTCTCGCCCGCGCCGCGCTCCCACGTGCGCTGAATCACCTCGCGCCGCGACACGACCTCCACGAATTCGACGTTCACGCGCTTCGGCCACCACCGGCAGTGCTCGATCTGCGGCCCGACCTCCGCCACGGGAAACTTGCGGACTCCCTTCACGAAAATCACGCAATGCGGATTTCCCATGGAAAGGCTGGTGAACCGGAAGTTGCGGCCCGCGACGCGCATCGGCTCGTCCACGGCGCGGCCCCGGCCGGTCATCGGGATCTCCGGACGCTCGAGCCGCGGCTCGCCCATGTCGACCTTCACCGACTTCACGCCGCTCCCGTTCGCCGCGAGGTCCAGCGTCTTCGTGCCGTCGAGCGTCTCGACCGTGATGCGCTTCCGCCCGGTCAGCCCGTGGTCGTACACGTACTTGCCGAAGCAGCGGATGCCGTTTCCGCACATTTCGGCCTCGGAGCCGTCGGGGTTGAACATGCGCATGCGGAAATCGGCCTTCTTCGACGGGAGCACGACGAGGAGCCCGTCGGAGCCGACGCCGAACCGGCGGTCGCAGAGCTGCTTCGCAAACCTGCCGGGGTTGGGGATCGCGTCCTTGAATCCGTTCAGCACCACGTAGTCGTTGGCGATCCCGTGCATCTTCGTGAACTTCATATCGGCATCCCGGTGATCTCGCCCTCGTACACGAGCCGGTCGCCCACCACCGCCTGCGTCTCGAAAATCGCCCGCCGCGGGCGCATGTCCATGTTCTTGGCGATCACGATCAGCTTGTCGCCCGGCACCACGATCCCGCGGAACTTCACGTTGTTCAGGCCCGCGAACCCCAGGAAAATGTCGTCGCCCAGCGAGAGCGCCACCCGGAAACAGTACGTGCAGAGCTGCGCGGCCGCCTCCACGATCACCACCCCCGGCATCAGCGGCCGCCCCGGAATGTGCCCGCGTACCCAGAACTCGTCGTTCCGCACGTTCTTCATGCCGACGATCCAGCGTTCGGCCCTGTTGAAATGAACGATGCCGTCGAGCTGCTCCATCTCAAACCGCTGGGCGTTGACCTTTCGGACCTCTTCCATCGGAATCTCGATGCGGTTCAAGTCCAGCTTGTCCAGGTCGACGAGGAAGCGTGGGGGCACGACGCATCTCCAAAGGGGCAGGGAATTTAACGCGGGAAGAGGCGGGTGTCAACGAGATGCCCCCCTCCGGACATTGACTTGCCCGGATCCGGCTGGTACCGTCCCGCCCCTCAATCGCCCCTATAGGAGCCGTCCACCGATGCCCGCACGGAAGGTCGATGACGTCAAGAAGGACGTCGACGCGCAGAAAAAGGCCGTCGCCGAGCTGAAGAAGGCCGTCAAAGAGCCCCGGAAGGACCTCAAGTTCCGCGCGGCCCGCAAGGAACTGCGCCGTCTCCAGCGCCGGTGGCGCCAGATGACCGGAAGGAAGCTGGCGCGGATCAAGAAAGGCCCCGACGCCGTGGTCGAGGCGAAGAAGTAACGCCCGGGCCACGAGAGGAGTACGTTCTCCGGCCCGCCGGCGGCCCGTTCCGGATCGACTACGAGCGCGAGCTCAACCCGCAGCAGCTCGCGGTCGTCGCCGCCGGCCCGGGGCCCCTCCTCGTCATCGCGGGGGCGGGAAGCGGCAAGACGCGCGCGCTGACGTACCGGGTCGCGCGGCTCGTCGAGTCGGGGGTGCCGCCCGGCGCGATCCTGCTCCTCACGTTCACGAACAAGGCCGCGCGCGAGATGATGCACCGCGCGGAGGCCCTCCTCGGCTCCGCGGTCTCGGTCGCCGGCGGCACCTTCCACCACGCGGGCCACCTGGCGCTCCGGCGCCACGCGGGCGCCGTCGGCCTGAGCCGCAGCTTCACGATCGCCGATCGGGGCGACTCCTCCGACCTGATCGGCGACGTCGCGGCCGACCTCTTCGGAAAGCAGGACAAGCGCTTCCCGAAAGGCGACATCCTCATCGACATGGTGTCGATGGCGGCGAACACGGGGGAGACGCTGGAGAAGGTGGTGGAGCGGAAGTATCCGATGCATCTCGAGCTGCTGCCGGATCTCATGAAGATCGCGTCGGCGTACGCCAGGCGAAAAGAAAAGCTCGGCATCGCCGACTTCGACGACCTGCTCACGCTCTGGCTCCGCGCGATGGAGGAGGACGCGGACGTGCGCGGGGAGTTCCAGCGGCGGTTCGCGTACGTGCTCGTGGACGAGTACCAGGACACCAATCTCCTCCAGGCGAAGATCGTCGACAGGGTCGCCGGCGCGCACCGCAACCTCATGGTCGTCGGCGACGACGCCCAGTCCATCTACTCCTTCCGCGGCGCCAACTTCGCCAACATCATCCGGTTCCAGGATCGCTACCCCGACGCGAAGATCGCCCGCCTCGAGATCAACTACCGCAGCTCGCCGCAGGTCCTGGACCTCGCCAACGCCTCGATCGCCCACAACCGCGTCCAGTTCCCCAAGAACCTCACCACCGCCAACCCGCCGGGGCCCCTTCCCCAGCTCGTCCCCCTCGAGCGCCCCGACGAACAGGCGGCATTCGTGGCGCAGCGCATCCAGGAGCTGGAGGACGAGGGGCTGGCGCTGAACGACATCGCGGTCCTCCACCGGTCGCATTTCCACTCCATGGAGATCCAGATGGAGCTGGCGCGGCGGAGCATTCCGTTCGAGGTGCGAAGCGGCGTGCGGTTCTTCGAGCAGGCGCACGTGAAGGACGCGACGGCGTACCTGCGGATCGCGGTGAATCCGCGGGACGAGCTGGCCTGGAAGCGTGTGTTGCGGCTGTTCCCGAAGGTGGGGAAGGTGACGGCGGACAAGGTCTGGAAGGCCGTGGAGGGTGCGGCGGACCCGGTGCGGGCGCTGCTTGGCGGGAAGCTCGCGGCGCCGAAGGCGGCGGCGGCGGCGCTGGCGGGGTGCCGGGAGACGATGGAGGCGGTCGGGGCGCAGAAGGACCGGCCGGGGATGCAACTCGAGGCGGTGCTTCTGACCGGGTACCAGCAGCACCTGTTCGACACTTACGAGAACGCGCAGGCGCGCGTGCAGGACCTGAAGACGCTGGCGGCGTTCGCGACGAAATTCCAGACGTCGGAGGCGTTTCTCTCGGAGCTAGCGCTGATGTCGAACGTCGCCGAGGTCGGCGATCCCGACGCCGGCCCGCCGGAGCAGCGCATCGTGCTCTCCTCGATCCACCAAGCCAAGGGACTCGAGTGGACCGCGGTTTTCGTGGTGTGGCTCGTCGATGGGCGTTTCCCCGACGCGAGGGCGCTGGGGGAGGGGGGGGAAGAGGAGGAGCGGCGGCTGTTCTACGTCGCGGCGACGCGCGCGCGGCGGCAGCTGTTCCTGTGCTACCCGGTGATGGCGCGGG
>JACPRD010000035.1 GCA_016190145.1 Planctomycetota bacterium
CGAGACCCTTCCCCCTCCCCCTCGACCTCAACTCCGCCAGCGCCGCGCAGCTCGACCTGCTCCCCTCCGTCGGCCCGCGCACCGCCGAACGCATCGTCGCCGACCGCGAGAGAAACGGCCCGTTCCGCTCCCCCGCCGACGTCCGGCGCGTCCCCGGCCTCCCCCGGCGCGCCGCCGAACGCATCTCGAGGCTGGCGGTCGCCCGATGAAACGCCGGATCGGCTGGTTCCTCCTCTTCTCAACCCTGCCCGCAGCCACATTCGTCCTCGCCACCGTCTGGCAGTTCTCCGACGAGTACCAGTCCCCCGGCCAGCAGGGCGGCGTCGTCCCGTTCCTCGCGGCGTTCGGCGCCCTCACCTCCATCTACGCCCTCGCCCTCGGCCTCCTCCTCGCCCTCGCCGGCCGCCGCGAAAAAGAACTGAAGGACGAGGCCCACGGGTACCTCGCCGCCGGCCGCGAAGCCGCACGGCATAAGCACGACCTCGAACGCCGCGTCGAGTTCCTCACCGCCGCGCGCGAAATGATGCTCGTCCTCCGCGAAGAGGTCGAATTCACCGCCATCGCCCAGCGCGTCCTCGGGTTCATCGCCCACGCCGCCGGCGCCGCCGAAAACGGCACCGTCGCCATCTTCACGCACGACGAAGGAAAACTCGTCCCCCGCGGAATCTGGAAGGACGGAAAGGCGCTCGGCGAGACACGCGAGATGGCCCGGGCGAAGATCGATTCCGCCGGCGCCCAGGAAGCCTTCAACCAGCGCCGCCTCGTCACCCACGCCGACGACCGCATCCTCCGCTTCGCCATCCCCATCACCGCGGACCGCGAAACCATCGGCGCCCTGCAGGTCGAAGTCCCCCAGGAAGGCGAAGCCGCCGAGCGCGAGGCCTTCGCGAAACGCCTCGAAATGGAACTCTACGAGCTCATGAATTTCGTCGCCCTCGCCATCAAGACCCCCGACCTCTACGAGCGCACCATCCGCGACGGCATGACGAAACTCTTCACGAAACGCCACTTCTCCAACCAGCTCCACCACCACGAAGCCATCGCCCGCCGCCACGGCGAACCCCTCGCCCTCATCATGGTCGACGTCGATCACTTCAAGAATGTGAACGACTCTTACGGCCACCTCACCGGCGACATGGTCCTGAAGGAAGTCGCGAAAATCGTCCGCGAATCGATCCGCTCGTCGAACGAAGCCTACCGCTACGGCGGCGAGGAGCTCGGCGTCCTCTGCCCCGAGACGACCGCCGAGCAGGCCCAGCAACTCGCAGAGCGCCTCCGAAAGAAACTCGAGGCGAAGACGATCCAGGGGGAAACGAAGAAGCTCTCGGTTACCGCGAGCTTCGGCGTCGCGGAGTGGACGGCCGACATGAAGACGCCCGAGGATCTCGTTTCCCGCGCCGACGAGGCGCTCTACGTCGCGAAGAAGAGCGGGCGGAACCAGGTGCAGGTGTGGAAGGCGGGAGCGCTGGAGGCGGCAAAGGCGGCCGAGGCGGGGAAGAGGCATTGATCGGAAGCGGGGCTTCACCTCGGAAGGGTGAACGCGATCGCCTCGGAGCTCGCTCCAACCGAATAACGGATCGAGACAGGAAGGCGCCGTCGCTTATCATTCTCCCGTGCCCAACGACTCCGTCACCCTCCGGCAGGCCGTCGTCCTCGGCTACCTCACCGAGGACGAGTTCCGCGCGGCGCTCGACCGCGCGGGAGACGCTTCACAGGCCCTCTCCGAACTCGCGACCTCCGGCCGGCTGACATCGGCGCAGATTGCGGCGGCGCGGTCGGCTTCCGACCTGAACCAGAAGACGCTGAAGCTCGATTCGACGCCGACGATGGTCGCGAGCGGCGGGTCGGCGCCGGCGGACGCGGGGATGACCGGGAAGACGATCGGCGGGTGCCGGATCGAGGGACCGCTCGGGGCGGGCGGGATGGGGGCGGTGTACCGGGCGCGGCACGTGGGACTCGACAAATCTGTCGCCGTCAAGGTCCTGCCTCCGCATTTCGCGCGGTCGCAGGAAATGGTCGACCGGTTCCAGCGTGAGGCGCGGGCCGTGGCGAAGATCGACCACCCGAACATCGTCGGCGTGCTGAACGTCGGGATCGAGGACGGGCTGCATTTCATCGTGATGCCGATCGTGGAGGGCGAGAGCCTCTCGGCGCGGCTCGCGCGCGGGCCGCTCGCGCCCGCGGAGGCCGTGCGGATCGGGCACGGCGTGGCGGAGGGACTGGCGGAGGCGCACCGGAGCGGAATCGTGCACCGCGACGTGAAACCGGAGAACATCCTCGTCACGCAGGGCGGCGTCCCCAAAGTCATCGACTTCGGCCTCGCGCGCGAAGGCGGCGCCAGCGGACTGACGGAAGCCGGCCAGCTCCTCGGTACGCCGCATTACATGTCCCCGGAGCAGTGCCGGGGCGAAGCGGCGGACGCGCGGAGCGACGTCTACGCGCTGGGCGCGACGCTGTACCACGCGCTCACCGGCCGGCTGCCGCACGAGGCGAAGGCGCTCTACGAACTGCTCGACGCGATCGTGAAGACGCGCCCGAAAGCGCCCCACGAGGTCAACCCCGCAGTGCCGCAGAACGTATCGCTGTTCGTGCTGTGGCTCATGGAGCCCGATCGCGCGCGGCGGCCGGGGTCGATGGAAGAAGTGGCGAAGGGACTGGCGGCGCTGGAGCGCGGGTCGATGGTGGCGGTGCCCGCGCCGTCGCGGGCGCCCTCCGCCGCGGGTCGCCTGCCCGCGCTGGCCGCAGTCCTGGCTCTCCTCATCCTCGTCTTCAGTTTCACCATCGGGCGCACCTTGTTCGGCGGAAAGCCGCCGGGAAGCTCCCCTCCCCGAGCCGAGCCCCCGACGGCGGCCGCCGAAAACCCGCTTCCCACCCCGCGCCCCCCCAAGGAAATCGCGCCGCCGGGCATCCAGCGCTCTTCCATCAAGTTCGACGTCGATCCCGACGGCGCCGTCGTGACGCTCGACAACCGATACGCGACCGCCACTCTCACTGCGGGCCGCGGCGTCTGCGTCTTCGAAAACGTCGCCATCGGCCCCGCGACGCTGCGCGTCGAAGCGCCCGGGTACGTGACGCACGAGGAGCAGATCCACATCTTCCCGAAGAGCAACGCCGACTCTTACATACCGCTGAAACGAATCACCGCCGAGGTCTGGATCGACTCGACGCCCGCGGGCGCCGCCGTAATCCTGGACGGAAAACCGTGCGAGGGCGTCACGCCGTGCCGCCTCAAGGACGTGGCGTACGGCGAGCACAAGGTCCTCGTCGTCCTGAACGGCTGGGAGGACGTGGAGCAGGCCTTCCAGGTCAGTTCGACCGATCTGAAGCGGCTGATGGTGAACTTCAAGACGAGGAGATGAGATGAAGATCCTCCCGATCCTGTCCCTGTTCGTGGCGGGTCTCGCGTGTTTCGCGGAAGACGAGGTACTGTTCGGGAAGAGCGACCATGCGTGGGCAGGGATCGAAACCGGGACCTGGGCGAAATACGAACGGACGACTCAGTCGGGCGGCCGCACGACCGTCGAGTCCTGGAAGGAAACCCTGCTCCGGATCGAGGAGACTCAGCTCGTCTTCCGCTTCGACACGACCCGGAACGGAAAGACGGAGTCGAAGGAGGAGCCGAGCCCGTTCGTGGCGCCGTGGACGGTCCAGTGGTCGGAGATCGGCAAGGAAACGCTGGAGGTCGGCGGTCAGAAAGTGGAATGCCGAATTCTCGAGCGCGCGCACCGGGACGGCTCCGGCACGACGAAAAGCTGGCGCGGGAAGGTCGACGGCAGGGAGATCGAGCTCAGGAGCGAACTCGAATCGAAGGTCGGAGGCGGCACGTTCAGGCAGACCGTGAAGATCACGCACCTCAGCGAGGAAGTCGCGATCGGAGACGTCCGCGTGGCATGCCGCGTGGAAGAGCTCTCCTCCGAGACGGTCCGGGGCGACAAATCGTGGTCCACGACGAGCAAGACATGGTCCAGCGAGAAACTGCCGGGACGGATCGCGCGATCCGAGCGAACGGACGTCGACGACGGGGAGAAGACCGTGACGACGACGCGTCTGGAGTCGTATGGCGCCCCCGAGTCCGACTGATCCGCCGCATTACCGCAGCGGCTTATCCGACACCTCGACGTCGTCCACGTAGAGAGTCGACTCGACGTTCGTGGCGCTGATTCCCACCTCGAGGTTGTTGCAGATCGCGTCGGGCAGGGGAAGCGTCTGTCCCTTCCCCTCCACGGTCTTCACCCCGTCCTGCCAGAGCTCCACGACGCCGTCCTGTCCGTCCGACAGCTTGACGTGCGCCACCACGTGCACCCACTTCCCCAGCGGGAACTCGACCTTCTTTTCCGGCTTCCACTTCGGCTTCTCGCCCCATTTCAACTCGAAGCCGAGCCCGCTCCCGGTGAGCATGATCCGGATGCCGGGGTACTGCTCGATCCAGGAGGACTCCAGGTCCATGAATGTGAAGGGGGCGGCGCCCTTCGCCATGTACCAGGCGGAGAACCAGAAGTCGTCGCCCTTCCGGAAGTGGAGGAGTTCGGTATCGAGGGAAGCTTTGGCGCAGACCATGTCTTCGGACGAGGCGACGGAAAAGGTCTTGAGGGAGGTCTTCCCGCCGTGCGCCTCCTCCGTGGTCGGCCCGACGCGGTTGTCGAGGAAATCGGACCGCCCTTTGAGAATGCGCTGGCGGAGCGCGACGTACTCGGAGACCGTTTTCGCCCGGGGGGACTGGGCGGTGAAGGAGGTCCATCGGGTTTTTGCGCCGACGAGGTCCTGGATCTTCTCGACGCCCTCGAAGTCGGAGCGGAAGGTGCGCCCGACCTCCCATTTCTCGCCGTTGTCGCCGCGGCGGAACACGCGTTCTCCTTCGACGACGTAATTCTTCTCGAAGAAATCCAAGTCGTAGAGTTTCTTGAAGAACTCCCATTTCTTCGATTCCGCGTCGTAGACATACGCGTTTCCGTTCAATACGGCGACGCGGTGTCCCTCGACGTTCATCGCGCGCGCATCGAGGTCCGCGGCGGGCGGGACCTGTTCTTCGGCGCAGGACAGGCCGACCACGGCGAGGGCGGCGATGATGGCTCGGCAGGTGGACATGGCAGCTCCGCGAATCGAGGGTATCGTGTCCTACATCGCGAACGACGACCCGGTTTCAGGAACACTTACTTGCGTCGCCGCGCAGGGAACTTCTTCACGTACTTCGGCTGATAGAGCTGAAGTGAAAATCCGCCGGGGACCTTGAAGTACGTCACGAGTCCGTACCCCTGGTCTGTGACGGGCCCGTCGAACTTCACGCCGCGCTTCTTCAGTTTCGCGACGCTCTTCGCAATGTCGTCGCAGTAGAACGAAATGGCGTGCGTGCCGGAGCGGGAGTCGGGGTGCGAGGAATCAGCCGGGTGGCACCCCATGTCCGCTTCCGGCAGATCGAAAATCAGCCACCCCCCGCCGATGTCGGTGCACGCGAACCCGAGCTTGTCGCGGAGGAACTCGCGCAGCTGCTTTGCGCGGGACGTGTAGAACATGGTATGGACGCCGCGGATCATGGGGATCTCCTTTCGGAGGAACGATACCCCTGAATTCCACCGTCAACGAGAAACGAGTAACGAGAAACGAGGAACGACGCCGCGGTTAGAATCCCCACCCGCCATGGCTACCTTCGACCTCGTCTCCTCCTACCAGCCCGCCGGCGACCAGCCCGCCGCGATCGAGAAGCTCGTCGCTTCGCTCGAAAAAGGCCGGCCGGCCGCGACCCTGCTCGGCGTCACGGGAAGCGGCAAGACGTTCACGATGGCGAACGTGATCGCGCGGCTGGGGAAGCCGACGCTCGTGATCAGCCACAACAAGACGCTGGCCGCGCAGCTTTACGCGGAGTTCAAGGACTTCTTCCCGAAGAACGCGGTGCACTACTTCGTGTCGTACTACGACTATTACCAGCCCGAGGCGTACATCCCGCAGAAGGACATCTACATCGAGAAGGACGCGGACATCAACGAGGACATCGACCGGCTGCGGCTGGCGACGACCTCGGCGCTCCTGAGCCGCGACGACGTCGTCGTCGTCGCCTCCGTTTCGTGCATCTACGGTCTGGGCACGCCCGCCGACTACCGGTCGATGGTGATCCCGCTTCGCACCGGCCACGACATCCCCCGGGACGCTCTTCTCCGCCGCCTGGTCGAGCTCCAGTACGAGCGCAACGACGTGGCGGCGGCGCGGGGGAAGTTCCGGGTACGCGGGGACACGGTGGAGATCTATCCGGCCTATTCGGAGACGGCGGTGAAGGTGCGGCTGTGCGGGGACACGGTCGAGAAGATCACGGAGATGAATCCCGTCACGGGATCCGACCTGTTCCTGTACGACGATTTCACGATTTACCCCGCCAAGCATTTCGTGACGCCGCAGGACAAGATGCTGGCGGCGCTCGATGGGATCCGCGACGAGCTGGCGGCGCGGCTGGCGGAACTGCGGGGCGGGGGGAAGCTGCTGGAGGCCCAGCGCCTCGAGGCGCGGACGAAATACGACCTCGAGCTGCTGCAGGAAGTCGGATACTGCGGGGGAATCGAGAACTACTCGCGGCACCTGTCGGGCCGGCGGCCCGGCGAGCGGCCCGCGTGCCTGATCGACTATTTCCCGAAGGACTTCCTCACGATCGTGGACGAGTCGCACGTGTCGGTGCCGCAGATTCACGGGATGTTCAACGGCGACCGCGCGCGCAAGGAGACGCTCGTCGCGCACGGCTTCCGCTTGCCCTCGGCGCTCGACAACCGGCCGCTCCGGTTCGAGGAGTGGGAAGGGGTGGTCCCGCAGGTGCTGTTCGTGTCGGCGACGCCCGCGGCGTACGAGCTGACGCGATGCGCCGGCGCGGTTGCGGAGCAGATCATCCGGCCGACGGGCCTCGTGGACCCGGAGATTCTCGTCCGGCCGGCGGAGGGCCAGGTGCCGGACCTGATCCGCGAAATCAAGGCCCGCGCGAAGCGGAACGAACGCGCGCTCGTCACGACCCTGACGAAACGCCTCGCCGAGGACCTCGCCGGATACCTGGTCGAGGAAGGCGTGAAGGCCGAGTACCTGCACAGCGAAATCCAGACCTTCGACCGCGTGAAGCTCCTCAAGGCCCTGCGCGGCGGCAAGACCGACTGCCTCGTCGGCGTCAACCTCCTGCGCGAAGGCCTCGACCTGCCCGAGGTCACGCTCGTCGCGATCCTCGACGCCGACAAGGAGGGCTTCCTGCGAAGCGAGACCTCCATCATCCAGACGATCGGCCGCGCCGCGCGCAACGTGAACGGGAAGGTCATTCTCTACGCCGACAGGCTCACCGAATCCCTCAACCGCGCGATCGGCGAGTCGAACCGCCGCCGCGCGATCCAGCTCACCTTCAACGCGGAGCACGGCATCACGCCGAAGACGATCATCAAGGCGATTCAGACGGGAATCGAGGAAGAGGTCCGCGCACGGTCCATGGCGCGCGCGCTGGTGGGCCTCACGGAGAAGGAGTACGAAACCGGCGAGATGATCCTCGAGCTGGAGAAAGAGATGCTCGCGGCCGCGGAGCGCCTCGAATTCGAGAAGGCCGCCCAGCTCCGCGACGCGATCCGCCACCTGGAGGAAAAGGCAGGCCGGCTCAAGGATGCCGGCGCCGCGGACGTCGAGGTCAGCCGGACGCCCGCCTCGCGGAAGGCCGCCCCGGTTCCGAAGCGAAAGCGGAGAGGCGGTTCGTCTTCACCGCCCGATTAACCTCATACGACAACGAACAGCACCCGTTGCCCTTTGAAATTGCCCTTTTCCCTTTGAAGTTCCGGCGCCCCGCGCCGGTCACTTGTTCCAGTCCAGGTCCGATGCCTCTCCCGTCAGCTCCTCGATCCGCCGGTCCACGATCCGATCCTTCGATTCCTTCCGCTTCTTCATCGTGTCCTTCAGCTTCGCGAGCTCGTCCTCCAGCCGCCTGATTTCAGAGTCCTTGTCCGCCTCGCGCAGATCGAACAGCTTTGCGACGATGTCGCGCAACTCCGCGAGGATCGCCTGCTTCTCGCCCTCCTGCTGCGCCGCGCGGAATTCCGCCCCCAGCTCCAGCGACCGGTTCTCCAGCTTCCGCTGAGAAATCCGCCGCTCGTACCTCTCCGGGTCGCTCTCCTTCAGGCTCGACAGCTCCCGGACTTCCCACGCGAGCTGCGAAACGATCCGCTTGTATTCCTCCGGATGCTCCTTCTGAATCGACTGGAGCTTCTCGTACCGCCCGGGTTCGTTCTCCTTCATGAAGATCAGCGCCCGGTCGAAATCCTCCTGCGACATCGGCTGCGGACCCTTCATCCCCGGCCGCATCCCGTCGCCCGGCTTCCCCGGTCCCCTTCCGTCCGGCGGTCCCGGCGGCATCCCGGGCTCGCCCGGCCGCCCGGGTCCGCGCCCGTCCGGAGGCATCCCGGGCTCGCCGCGCTTCTTCGGCCCGCCCTCCATCATCTTCATCCGCGCTTCCATGTCCTTGACCACCCGCCGCAGCTCTTCCGCGCGCTTGGCCAGCTTGCCCGCCTCGTCCTTCCGGCCCTCAGACTCCAGCTTCGCGAGCTGCGCCTCGACATCCGCCAGCTCCGCGTGCAGCCGGTCCGCCTCGGCGCGGATCTTCACCATTTCCTCGTCGCGCCGGCGCATCTCGTCCTCGCGCGGCGGCCTGCCGGGCGGCGGCTCGTCGGTCTGGGCGGACACCGGAAGAGCGATCAGCACGGCCAGCAGCGTCGGGACGAATCTCATGGTCGGCTCCTACAGCTTGTCGATTTCCGTGTAGATCGTGTAAAGGCGGTCGTTCATGTCCGCCAGGCCCTCGCGCGCGGCGTCCTCCTCGAACCAGTCGAGATCGGGGTCCTCAGGCTCGGCAGGTGCGGGGGCGAGTGACTTGATGGAAGCGGTGATGTTGTCGAGATTCCCGTCGTTCCAGGCGAGCGAGGGATCGAGTTCGGGCTCGGGCGCCTTTTCCTCTCCTCTCGCGACGGGCAGGGTCGCCTTCACCCCCGGATCGGCCGGTTCGCCCTTCCAGGACTTCCACGCGAAAACGCCCGCGACTCCCGCAATCAGCACGGCGGCGGCCGCCGCGAAGCGGAACCCCGTCCGCCTCGCCGCGCGACGCGGCGCCTCGCGCAGCAGCATCCCGCCGATCGCCTCTCGCGTCTCCCGCGACGGCATCTCGCGCGGCGCATGTTCGAGAACGCCGATCCCCTCCTTCAGCGCCCGGATCTCCGCCGCGCACCCGGCGCAGACCGCCTCATGCTCGCGCACGCGCGCCTCGTCCTCGCGCGCGGCTTCGCCGAACGCGCACAGGAGCGCCAGGTTCCGGATGTCTTCGCAGCTCACGTTCATTCCTCCACCGTCGCGCCGGTCAGGGCCTTCTTCAGGTTCAAAAGCGCGTACCTCATCCTCCCGAGCGCCGTGTTGATCGGACACCCGGTCAGTCTCGCGATCTCCCTGAAAGCCAGCCCTCCGTAGATCCTGAGCGACACAACCTCGCGCTGTTCCTGCGGGAGGCCGGCCAGCGCCTCCTGCAGGCGTCCCGTGAGGATCGCCCGGTCGACCCGGTCCTCAGGGGCCTCCTCCTCCCCCGCGATCGAATCGCCCGGCCGGTCCTCCCCGTCCAGGCTGGCCATCGGCCGCTGCCGCAGAATGTCGAACGCACAATTGCGGGCGATCGTGAACAGCCAGCCCTCGAAGGATCCCTCGGGCTTCCACGCGGGAAGAGCCCGAAGCGCGCGGAGCAGGGTCTCTTGGAGGGCGTCCTCCGCGCGGCCGCGGTCCCCGATCATCCGGCACAGGTAGCCCATCAACGGCCCCTGAACCTGGGCGGCGAACCGCGCCAGAGCCTGGGGATCGCCATGCTGGCATGCCCGGATGTCGGCGGGGTCCATTCGGCTTCCTTGAAACCAACGGGCGGAGCGGCGGTATATTGTACGGGAACTGTTCAAGGGCGCTTACAGGAAGCGGCGCTCGCCCTATCCCTCAGCTTCCAAATGACTTACAGCTATCAGGAGCCTGAACTTGCGCTTCCCCGCCACCGCCTGGATCGCTCTTCCCCTCGCCGCCCTCGCCCTATCCTCAGGCGCCGAGGACCCCCCGGCACCCGAAACGGAAACCCACGAGTGCCCCTTCTGCCACCAGGACGTCGAGGTCCCGAACACTCCGGCGGGCGCCTGGATGAAAGTCAAGATCGGCGTCGCGACCGGCGATCGGGCGCTTCTCCGGGAGTACCTGCTCGGCTACGACCCCGAGCGGAGCGACGCGGCGGGCGCGGCGCGCGTCTTCAATGCGCAGCTGATGAAGGTGGAGGAGAAGGGGGACAGCGCGGTGCTGGTGATGCAGCTGGGGGAGGGCGTGGTCGAGCTGCCGGCGGTGAAACAGGACGGCGTGTGGAGAGTGGACGTGAGGGCGATCGTGGAGCAGCAGCGGCTGGGCGAGTGCCGGGCGCACTTGCAGCAGGTCGGCGACCGCATCCGGAGGTACGTGCAGGCGAAGAGGAGTTACCCGCGGTGCGGCGAGGATCTGTGGACGGATCTCCGGGAGGCGGGGCTGCTGGAGATCCGGCTGGTGAACTGTCCGGGGGATCCGGCGCGCGTCACGCCGGCCGACTTCGAGAGAGGAGATTGGTCGGCGGTGTCTTACCGGGTCACGCGCGACGCGCTCGGCGCGGGCGCCAACGCGCGCAAGCCGATCGTCTGGGAAAAGACTCCCGCGCACCCCGGACGCAGGGTCGTGCTGACGGCTGCGGGCAACGTCTTCGACATGACGCAGGAGCAGTTCGACGAGGCGATCGAGACCTTCGAGGGGGCGCCCGCGGAACGCGGATCCGGCTCCAAATAGCCTTTGACTCCCCCGAGGGACCGCCCTAAACTCCTCTGACTCAAGAGGGGGTTTGTCAACCGGGTTCGGATTGAGGAGGGACGCATGCTGAAGGTGCTTCGCGTTGCGCTCGTCGCCCTGGGGATGCTGTCCACGATGCTGCTGGCAAGCCCCGCCTTCGCGGGCATGGTGGCGACGCCCGAGCCCAAGGCGGCGCCCGAGGAGCTTCAGACGGTCCAGGACGGCGCGATCCTGAAGGATCTCGCGGCCCGGGCGGGTCTGAGCGGCGATGCGGTCGAGAAGGTCCTCAGTCAGATCCCTGCGGAGCAGCGCGGCGCGCTCGCGGCGCACGCGGTGTCGATGGAGCACGCGGGCAACCTGCTCGGCGCCGTGGCGCTCGTGGCAGGGGTCATCATCGTCGGCGTGATCGTGCTGTCCGAGATGTTCTGGGACGACAGCAACCTGACGAAGTACAACCCGTAGACCTGCCGGGAATTCATCGACGAGCGGCCCGCGACGCGGGCCGCTTTTTTTTCGACGGCCTAATCGAGCGCGGCGACCGCCGCCCGCAACTCCGCGGCAGTCGCCGGGTCGAGCCCGCACCCGACGGCGCGGTTCAGCCACTCCAGCGCCGCGAAGCGATCCTCGCGCGCGACCGCCGCCCGCGCCGCGCCGGCCCAGCTCGCTGCCGCCAGCGCGCGGCGCGCCCGGCCGGCCTCCAGCGCCCCCTCAGCCGCCTCGCACCACTCCGACTCCGCCAGCCGCCAGTCGCGCTCCCGCATCGCCACCGTCGCCCGCGTGTCGCACGCCTGGAACCAGGGCTCGCTCAGCCGGACACTCTGGAGTTTCGCGCGAAGCGCCCACAGCCCGGCGAGGTCGTGGCGTCCGAAATGTTCGGAGAGCACCCAGGCGAGGTTGTTCGCGCACGCGCCCCCCGCGTGCGCCCCGCGCCGGAACGCCTCCGCCGCTTCCCGATACTTTTTCTCCCCGTAAAGCAGGTTCCCCAGCGCCAGCGCCGCGCGCGTCTGGCCGGGATTCTTGCGAAGCGCGCGCTCGTACTGGATCCGCGCCAGGCGCACGTATCCCTGCTTCTCGTACCAGAGGCCGAATTCCGCGTGCCAGTCCGCGTCGATGGGCTCGAACGGAATCGGCGGCTCGTCGAGCGACTTGAAGAAGTCGTCGCGGGTCCAGGGAATCCCGGAGAGATCCTTGCCGATGTACAGCGTGAACCGGCCCGTCCTCTCCCACGCGCGCAGGAAGTCCTCTTCGCGCATCACGGTGAGCTGGCGTCCATAGTGCGCGAAGACCACCTCCCCGTCCCGCGCGCCGACGACGAGGAAGTAATGGAAGACGAGGGGGGCGAGCCGGACCATCACGACGGGCGGAATGCCCAGGGCGAGCGCCGCCCGCAGGTGACCGATGTTCGAGCACGGCGCGCAGAGCGTGCGCAGGCCCCTTCCCGCCGCGTACGCCGCCATCCGGATCGCGATCGTGCCGCCGCGTCCCGGCTCGCAGATTTCGGCCGAGATTTCCTTCACCGGAACCGGGTCGCCGTTCAACGCGAGGATCGCGGCGAGGACTTCAGGCCCGCAGTCGGCGAACCCGCCTTCGGGCAGAACCGCGGCCACCTGCGCTTTCCCCGGAGGCGGATCCCGGAGAATCTCGTAGGGTCTCGCGCAGGCCGACAAAAAAAGGGGCACGGCCAGGACGGCCGCGCCCCCGAGGTGTTTCGCGCTCACGGTCTAGGGGTAGTAGGTCTCCATGATGACCAGGAATAGCGCCCCGACGACGGCCACTGAGATCGCGATGGCGATCGCCGCGCTCCCCGCATGCCGCGAGGACTCCGCGTGGAGACTCAACTGGACGAGGTCCCGCGTCTCCAGCTTCTCGAGCCTCGACTCGCTCGCCGCGGGATCGACGCCGGACTCGGCCAGCCTGGCCTTCAGGCTCTCGATCGCCATCTTCCGCTCGGCCTGATCGCCGGACGGACCCGACGGAGTGGCAACCATCCCGGCGGAAGCCGGCGTGCACAGCATGACGGCCGACAGAGCGGCGACGGCGACGAGCGTGAACCGGACGCACCTGAGCATACGCCCCTCCAAGTTGGCGAAGCGATTTCCCCCGCGGACAAGTGGCGGATTATAGGGGGACGGAGTCGGCGGGGTCAAGCAAGTACGTTCATCGGAGGGCTGAGCCTCCTGCCGGGCGCCATAAGCCATAAGATGGAAGGGGCGCGGGTCCGCGGCCGACAGAACCTGCCGGCCGATGAAGGACCGCTGCCTTCTAAAACCCTCATTCGAGTTCGCCCCAGTTCCGGCCCGACGCAACCTCCACCTTGAGCGGCACTTCCAGCACCATGGCCCCCTCCATCGCCTCCACCGCCAGCGCCCGCAACTCCTCCCGCTCCCCCTCCGGCCCCTCGAACACCAGCTCGTCGTGCACCTGCAACAGCATCCGCGATCGCAGCCTCTTCTCGCGCAGCCCCCGGTCCGCCCGGATCATCGCCACCTTGATCAGATCGGCGGCGCTTCCCTGCACCGGCGCGTTCACCGCCATGCGCTCGGCGGCCGCGCGTGCGGGGCCACTGGCGGAGTTGATATCTGGAAGCGGGCGGCGGCGGCCGAGGAGGGTGCGGACGTAGCCGGTGCGGCGGGTTTCCTCGAGGGTGCGGTCGAGGAAGGCGCGGACGCCGGCGTAGCGGCGGAAGTACGCGTCGATGTATCTTGCCGCGGCCGCGCGGTCGATGCCAAGCGACTGGGCGAGGCCGCCGGCGCCCATGCCGTAGATGACGCCGAAGTTGACGACCTTGGCCGCGCGGCGCATGTCGTCGGTCACGAGTTCCTCGGCGACCCCGAAAACCTCGGCGGCGGTGCGCGCGTGCACGTCCTTGCCGCCGCGGTAGGCGTCGACGAGCGCCGCGTCGCCCGAGGCGTGCGCGAGCAGCCGCAACTCGATCTGCGAGTAGTCGGCGGAGAGCAGGATCCACCCCGGCTCCGTCACGAACGCGCGCCGGATGCGGCGCCCCTCCTCCGTCCGGATCGGGATGTTCTGAAGATTCGGATCGTTCGACGAGAGCCGCCCCGTCGCGGCCACCGCCTGGCTGAACGTCGTGTGAATCCTGCCGGTCTCGGGATTGATGGCCTGGGGAAGCGCGTCGACGTACGTCGACTTCAGCTTCGCGAGCGTCCGGAACTCCACGATGCGCGCGGGCACCGGATGCTCGGCGGCCAGCTTCTCGAGGACCGCGGCATCCGTCGAGTACCCCGTCTTCGTCTTCCGCCCCGGGGACAGCTTCAGCTTTTCGAACAGCACCCGCTGCAGCTGCTTCGTGGAGTCGATGTTGAACGACTCTCCCGCCGCTTCGAAGACCGCGTCCTGAAGCGTCTTCAGCCGCTTCCCGAATTCCTCCGCCAGACCTCCCAGGCAGGCGGCGTCGACGCGGATGCCGGTGCGTTCCATGCGGAAGAGGACTTCGAGGAGGGGCATTTCGACGTCGCGGAACAGGGGGGTGAGGCCGTTGGTCTCGAGTTTCGGGGGAAGGGTGCGTGCGAGGCGGCCGGCGGCGTCGGCGGCTTCGCAGGCGGCGGCCGTGGCGGAGGGGACGTCGACGTTGTCGAAGGAGACCTGGGCGCGGCCGCGGCCGGCGATGTCGGCGGCGGGGGTGAGGCGGGAGGCGAGGTGTTCGGCGGCGAGGGACTCGAGGTCGTTGGGGCGGCCGGGGTCGAGGACGTAGGCGGCGAGCATGGGGTCGCACGCGAGGCCGGCGACGGGGACGCCATGGCGCGCGAGGAGGAGGAGGTCGAATTTCGCGTCCCACGCGGACTTTGGGACGGCGGGGTCGGCGAAGACGGGGGCAAGCACCGCGAGGGCGGCGTCGCGCGCGGGCTGGCGCGGGGCGAGCATGGGAGAGTGGCCGAGGGGCACGTACGCGCCGTCGCCGTCGCCGGTGGAAAACGCGAGGCCGACGATCGCCGCGCGCATGCCGTCGCGCGAGGTGGCGAGCGTACTGAACGCGAATCCCTTCGACTCGCTTCGCTCGCTCAGGGCGGAGCCGGCGGGCGAAGCGAGTCGGAGGGCGAGCTCGCGGACGCCCTCGATCGTGTCCACCGTGCGATACCCGGCGCGCGGCAGCGCGGATTCTCCCGCCGGCAGGTCCTTGAGCAGCCGGTTGAACCCGAACCGCGCGAACATCGCCCGCAGCGCCGCGGCGTCCGCCGGCCGGACGCGCAGGTCGTCGAGGCCGCCGGGCACGGGAACGTCCGTCCGGATGGTCACGAGCATTTTCGAGAGCCGCGCCGACGCGGCGTGTTCGCGCAGGAGCTGCGCCCAGCGCGGCTTGCCCGCCAGGTCGGGATTCTCGAGGAGCGCCTCCACCGACCCGCCGTGCTGCACCAGGGCCGTCGCCGTCTTCCCGCCGACCCCCGGCACGCCCGGCACGTTGTCGACGGAGTCGCCCATGAGAGCCAGCACGTCGACGACGCGACCGGGCGGCACGCCGAACTTCTCCACGACCTCCGCGGGCCCCGAAATCCGGTCCTTCATCGTGTCAATCAGCTTCACGCCCTCCGTCACCACCTGGCAGAGGTCCTTGTCGCCCGTCGCGATCAGCACTTCCAGTCCCGCCTCGCGCCCGCGCCGCGCGAGGGTCCCGATCACGTCGTCGGCTTCGAAGCCCGCGACCTCGAGAAGCGGGGCCCGCCAGGCCTGGACGAGTTCGCGGATGGGGCCGAACTGTGCCACGAGTTCCGGCGGCGTTTCGGAGCGGGTCGCCTTGTACTCGGCGTACGCCTCGTCGCGGAAGGTCTTCCCCGGGGGATCGAACACGACGGCGAGGTGGGTGGGCTTCGTGTCGCGGAGGAGTTTCTGGAGCATCTGCACGAATCCGTACACGGCGCCCGTCGGCTCGCCGGCGGGACTGGTGAGCGGGGGAAGCGCGTGGAACGCGCGGAAGATGAAATTGGGGGCGTCGACGAGGACGAGGCGGTCGGGCATGGTGCGGAGATTACGCGGCGCTCCGGGCCTGCGTCCATGCTCTTTACATGCGCCCGTTCATACGGCGGCCCGGAATTCAAGAGCGTATCGGCCGCGCGAAACAAGTTTTGTTTTCGAGGGAAAAACACGCCGGAACCCCCATTGAAAGGCCTCCTGCCTCCTGCTATGCTCCGCCCGCAGATGGAAGCACGGCGATCCACTTCTCCGTTCGGCGTCGCGCGATGAAACTCGACCTCCACACGCACTCCAACCTGTCCGACGGCGCCTTCACGCCCGAGGAGATCGTCGACATGGGCGTGGCCGCGGGTTTCAGCGTGCTGGCGATCACCGACCACGATTCCATCCGTTCGTGGGACCGCGCGAGCGAAGCCGCGCGCGGGAAGGACATCGCGATCCTGCCGGGCGTGGAAGTTTCGGCGGCGTGGGAGAACGAGGAACTGCACATCCTGGGCTATTTCCCGGCCGGCGTCCCGCAGCCGTTCCGGGAGTTTCTCGGGCGCGCGCTCGCGCGCCGCGAGGAACGGATGCGCACGATGGTCGAGAACGTCCGCAGACGCGGAGTCCCGGTGGAGTTCGACGACGTGCGGAAACTGGCGGCCGGCGAGAGCCTGTCGCGCGCGCACCTGGCACAGGTCATGGTCGCACGGGGGCACGCGGCGACCATCGACCAGGCGTTCGAGGAACACCTCGGATACCACGTCGGCAACATCCCGCTCTCCCTTACGCCCGTCGCGGACGCCATCCGCATCATCGCCGAGTCCGGCGGCCTGGCGGTCTGGGCTCACCCGCCGGCGATGGAGCTGGAGGAGCGGCTTTCTCTGATGGTGAAGTGGGGACTGCACGGCGTCGAGGCGTTCCGTCGGCGCACCCACGGGGTCAAGACGGCGCGTCTCGTGGAGCTCGGGGATTCGTACGGACTGTTCACGACGGCAGGGAGCGACTGGCACGGTCACCGACGGGAACCGCTGACCGACGAACTCGCCTTTCCTCCCTGGCGGCTCCGCCCGTTTCTCAGGGAATTCGGGCTCGAGCACCTGGCGGCGTAGGCAACGCAACGAGTGGGGTCCGCCGGCGACGGGGGCCGGCGGCAAATTGCAGAGGGGGATCGTGAGATGGATCCAAACGTCATCCTGAAGTCCGCCATCGAGCGGCAGGAAGTCTCGGCGATCGAAGCGCTGATGCTGATGCAGCAGGACGACTCCGTCTTCGCCGACATCTTCCAGGTCGCCAACGAAATCAATCGCCGCACCAACCAGGGCGTCGCGAGCTTCGTGCACCGAACGCACCTCTATTACACGAACATCTGCCGCGCCTCCTGCAGGCACTGTTCGTTCTTCCGCAAGAAGGCGGACCGCGAGGCGTTTACGCTCTCGCCCGAAGAGGTCGTGGCCCGGGTGGCGTCGAGCCCGGCGAAGAACGAAATCTGCCTGCAGGGCGCCCTGAACCCGGAACTGACCGTGGACTACCTCGTGTCGCTCGTGGCCGCGCTCCGCGAGGAATTCCCCAACGCGCACATCCACGCCTTCAGCCCGACGGAAGTCCATTTCGCCGCGCGGCGCGCGCGCATCCCCGCGCGCGATATCCTGCTCCAGCTGCGCGAGGCCGGCCTCGATTCGATGACCGGGACCGGCGCCGACATCCTCAACGACAAAGTCCGTAAGAAAATCAGCCCCGACCGCGTCCGCACCGCCGACTGGGTCGACATCGTCAAGACCGCCCACCACCTCGGCATCCGCTCGACCGCCTCCATCGTCGTCGGCCACGTCGAAAACGAAATCCACGTCTGCGAGCACATCGAAATCATCCGCAACATCCAGAAGGAAACCGGCGGATTCACCGAGTTCCAGATCATCCCCTTCACCCCCGCCGGCACCACGCTCGGCGCCGACCGCACCGGCCCCGCCCCTGTCCCCCTCGCCCACCTGCTCAAACTCGTCGCCATCTGCCGCATCTTCTTCGGCAACGCCCTCCAGAACATCCAGACACCCTGGATCCTCTTCGGCCTCCCCGAAGCCGTCCAGTCCCTCGCCATCGGCGCCAACGACCTCGGCGGCACCCACTTCCAGCAGGGCGCCATCTACTCCGCCCTCGGAAACGCGCCCCGCTACGCTTCCCCGGAACAGCTCGAAAAGGCGATCCTCAAGGCCCAGCGCCGCCCGCGCCAGCGGGACAGCATCTACCTGGACGCCTCGAAGGCGACCGCGCGGAAACGTCGCGTGACAGTGGGCGCGAGGTAGTCCCCGTAACGGATCGGCAGGGGCCGGCCGGAAGGCCGGCCTCTTTTTTCGGCTCCGTCACTTCGCGGCATGACTCAGGGCGCCGCCGGCGCCTTCTCGCGCCCGAGCGCTTCCTCCACCCCCGCCGCCAGCCCGATCGCCGGACGCCACCCCGTCGCATACTGGAACATCCGCGGCTCGAGCGCGATGTGCCGCGCATCGCCGGGACGCAGACGCCCCGAAGGACGGAAATCCCCCGGAACACCCAGCGACGCCGCGACCAGCCGCGCCAGATCCAGAACGCGCGTGAACTTCCCCGTCCCCGCGTTGAAGACCTGCCCCGCTGCGCGCGGATGCCCGAGCGCCACGCACACCGCGCGCGCCGCGTCCCGCACGTCAAGGAAATCCCGCGTCTGCAATCCGTCCTCCGTCAGAATCGGCGCCCGGCCGGCGCGAAGCTCGGACACGATGGAAGCGAAGACCCCGTCGGTCGCGCCCGCCCCGTAGAGGCACGGGAACCGGAGCGACACCGTTTCGATCCCCCGAAGCCGCCCGAACGAACGCACCAGCTCCTCACGGGAGATTCGAAGCGCCGCGAGCGGGGTCGCGACCTGGAAGCGTTCCTCCTCCCTCACCGCGACCGGCTGGAGCGCGCCTTCGCACCTCGGGCACCGCGGGTCCCACGGCGCGCCCGCATCCACGTGCCGGTTCTCCGGCCTCACGTGCCCGCACGCCACGCATTCCGCCGGCCCCTCGCCGTAGGCGTCCGCCGCCGCCGCCACCACGATCCGCTTCACGCCGGACGCCAGTCCGTCCAGCAGCCGCGCCGTCCCCGCCACCAGGAGCCGGGAAGCCTCCTCCAGCGACCCGGCGCGCGCGTCCGCCAGGACCGCCACGGCCTCCGCTGCCGCGGGCAGCGCGCACAGCTCGTGTCCCGCCGCCCGCAGCGCCTCCACGGCGCGCGCGCCGAGAAAACCCTCCGCTCCCGCCACGTAGACGCGCATTACTCGGCCGCCAGCAGCTTCTCGACCCGCTTCGGCAGATCGGGAACCGCCTCGATCAGACCCTTCACGATCGCGTCCGGCGCCACCCCCTCCGCCTCGCCCTCGAAATTGCGGATCAGGCGGTGCCGCAGCGCCGGGTACGCGGCCTCGCGGATGTCCTCAACGCTGACGTTGAAGCGTCCCTTGACGAGCGCCATGATCTTGCCCGCCAGCACCAGCGCCTGCGCGCCGCGCGGGCTCGCGCCGAACCGCAGGAATTTCTTTGCGACCGGCGCCGACTCCGGCGTGTCGGGATGTGAAGCCAGCACGAGGCGCGCGGCGTATTCCTTCACGTGCGATGCGATCGGCACCTCGCGCGCGAGCGCCCGCATCGCGAGGATGTCGGGGCCGGCGAGCACGGGCCCGGGTTCCGGAGAACCCGCCCCGGTCGTGCGGTCGATCACAGTCACGAGATCCGCCAGTTCGCTTGGGCGCACCTCGACTTTGAACATGAAGCGGTCGAGCTGGGCCTCGGGAAGCGGGTACGTCCCTTCCATTTCGATCGGGTTCTGGGTGGCGAGCACGAAGAACGGCTGCCCGAGGTCGTACCGTTTTCCCGCGACGGTGACGGCAGCCTCCTGCATGGCCTCGAGCAGGGCGCTTTGGGTCTTGGGAGTGGCGCGGTTGACCTCGTCGGCGAGCACGAGGTTGCCGAAGATCGGACCGGCCTGGAACTGGAACGTCCGCTTCCCGCCTTCTTCCATGACGATGTTGGTCCCCAGGATGTCGGCGGGCATGAGGTCGGGGGTGAACTGGATGCGCGAGAACTTGAGGTTGAGGCATTTCGACAGCGTCCGCACGAGCAGCGTCTTGCCGAGGCCGGGCACGCCCTCGAGGAGGGCATGGCCCCCCGCGAGCAGGCAGGTGACGACCTGCTCGACGACCTGCTTGTGCCCGACGACGGCCTTGCCGATCTCGGCCGTAAGGGTCTGGATTTTTGTCCGGAATTCCTGGGCTCGTTTTTCGATGTCGGACACGGGTTCACCTTTCTCCGAAAACAGTGGTTGATCGAAGGAGGAAGCGGAAGCGGGCGCGGGGCATGCCCCGCGCCCGCATTCCCTCGATCACCCTGGGCCTAGAACACCTTTCTCTGCCGGCTGCTCGCGATTTTCAGGGCCTTCCGGTACTTGGTGACCGTCCGCCGCGCGATCGCCAGGCCCTCCGCCTTCAGCTTCGCGACGATGTCCCCGTCCGACAGCGGATTCGCGCGGTCCTCGTTCTCCACCAGCTCCCGGATGCGGCTCTGCACCGAGACCCGGCTCTGCGAATCCCCCTCGGTCGACTCCGTCGCGCCGGAGAAGAAGAACTTCATGGGGAAGATTCCCCGCGGCGTCTGGATGTACTTGTCGGAAATCGCCCGGGAGACGGTTGAGACGTGCAGGCTGAGCGCGTCGGCGATCTCCTGCATCCGGAGGGGATGCAGGTGGTTCACGCCGTGATCCAGAAACCCGCGCTGCACCTTCACCAGCTCGCACGCGATCCTGTACAGCGTCGCCTGCCGCTGCTCGATCGAACTGATCAGCCGTTTCGCCGAATCGATCTTCTTCCGGATGAAATCCTTCTCCACCGCGGTCGTGTTCTTGTCGGCGAGCAGGTCGCGGTAGTAGCCCGACACGCAGAGCCGCGGAATGTAGCCGTCCTCCAGCTTGACCTCGTAGTCGCCTTCGATCTGCTCCACGATCACGTCGGGCAGCACGTAAGGGACGCTCTCCGCCGTGTAGTTCGCGCCCGGCTTCGGGTTCATCTGGAGGATCTGCCCCACGATCTGCTTCACGTCCTCCAGATCCTTCTGCGTCTCGCGCGCGATCTTCGGAAGCTTGTTGAGCCGGATGTCCTCCAGATACTTCTCGATCAGCACCTTCTTGAAGTCGTACTCGTCGTCCTCGCGGTCCAGCTGCAGCAGCAGGCATTCCTTCGTGTTCCGCGCCCCCACCCCCGGCGGGTCGAGCTGCTGAATCCGCCCCAGCGCTTCGTAAAGGTCCCTCGGCGTCGCCAGCGCCCCCGCCAGCGCCTCGTCCAGCGCCACCTTCAGCGCCAGCTTGTCGTCCATCGCGTTCAGGATCGCCGCCTTCAGCTCGCGGTCGTGGTCGTCCTCCGAGAGACCGAGCAGCACCTGCTTCCGCACCGTCTTCCCCCCGAACGTCCCCGGGTCCAGCTTCCGCAGCGAGTCGATGAACTCCTCCGCCGTCCCCCGGATCATCCGGTTCACCCCGTCCAGAACCCCCTCCTCCACCACCTTCCCCGCCCCGTCCGTCAGCGACTCCACCGCGTGCGAAAGGTACCCCGTGTCGTCGATGTTGTAGATCAGGTACTCGCCGATCCGCCGCACCTTCTCCGGCAGGTCGGTCGTGTCCCACTGCTCATGGAGGTAATCCTGAAGCGTGCTCGAGCGCGCCGGCGTGTTCATCAGCGCCTCGAGCTTCTTGTCCTTCGACGCGTCGAAGCTCGAACTCCGCGTGCGCGTCCAGTAGTCGTCCTCGCGCTGCCGGTCCAGCATGTCCAGGACCGCCCTCGTCTCGTCCTGCGGCACCTCCGGATCCGTGTTCGCCGCCATCGAGGTCGGCTGCTCGATACCCTTCGCCTCCTCGTGCTCCTCCTGCTCCTCGTCGATCTCGAGCGTCGGGTTCTCCTCGAGTTCCGCCTTGATCGTGTCCTGCAGCTCGAGAAGCGGCAGCTGCAGAATCTCGATCGACTGGATGATCTGCGGCGCCAGCTTCATCCGCAGCTCCTGGCGCTGCGAAAGGTGCGCTTCCATCCTCATGGTCTCGCCCTCCCCCCGTGCAGTTCACGCCGGCCCGCGATCGCGTCGGCGACCACGGCACGGCTCGCATACGGAAGCGATCCCCCGCTCGGCAGCCCGCGCGCGATGCGCGTCACGGTGACGCCGCGCGCCTCGAGGCGCTTTTCGAGGTGAAGAGCGGTTCCGTCGCCTTCCATCGTGGGGTTGGTCGCGAGGATCACCTCGCGGACCCCGTCGTTCACGCGATCCATGAGCTTTCCCACGGTCAGGTGCTCGGGCCCCACGCCCTCCACCGGGGCGATCCGGCCCATGAGCACATGATACAGGCCGTTAAACGATCCCGACTTCTCAATCGCCCAGAGGTCGCTGGGCTGTTCCACGACGCAGAGGAGGGAGCGGTCGCGTCCCGGGTCGGAGCAGATCGCGCACGGGTCCGTTTCCGAGACGTTGCAGCACTGCGAGCAGGCGCGGACGTTCGCCCGGACGTCTTCGATCGCGCGCGCGAGCCCGAGCGCCTCCTCTTTCGGGACGCGGAGGAGATGAAGTGCCAGTCTTTCGGCGGTCTTGTCGCCGACGCCGGGCATCCGCGCCAGTTCCTCGATCAGCCGCGACAGGCTTTGCGTCTTGAGGTTGCCGTTCACGGATCCCGATTCTAACCGAAAAGGCCCGGAATGTTGACGGGACCGGTGACCTTCTGCATCTCGGCCTCCGCCATCTTCTTGGCCTTCTCGAGCGCCTGGTTGACCGCGGCGATGACGAGGTCCTCGAGCATGGTGAGGTCAGCGGGGTCGACGGCCTTGGGGTCGAGCTTGACGCCCACCACGAGGCCCGCGCCGTTGGCGTGGGCGACGACCATGCCGCCGCCGGAATTCCCCTCCACGACGCGCTCTTTCAGGTCCTCCTGGAGCTTCGCCATCTGTTTCTGCATGTCCTGGGCCTTCTTCATGATGCCCTGGACGTCGAATCCGCCTTTAGACATGTCGCGTTCTCCGAATGGGGTGGGGCCGTCCGCATTGTACGCGCACTCAGGCGCGGGGGGCGCCGGGCTCTTCGACGTGCGTCACCCGGCCGTCGAACCGGTCGAGGACCTTCTTCACCGCGGGGTCGAGTTCAATGTTTTTTTTTTCGGAAGCGGGCGCCGCCGCCGGGGGCGCCGCGGCGCCGCCTGGCAGCTCGATCCGCAGCGTCGTCTTCCGCCCCATCGCGCGCTCCACCGCCGCCTCCAGCCGCGGCCGGTTCAGCTCGAGATACCCCCGCAGCACCTCGTTCACACGGATCACCACCGCGTTCCCCGCCGCCTCCCCCTGAGCCTTGTCGAGCGTCACCGCCAGATCCGTGTCCCCCGTCTCCCGGAGCGCCCGCGAAATCGCCGCCAACCCCGCCTCCGCCGCCGCGATCGGCGCCGCCGGTGCCGCGGCCGCCGCGGACCTCGCCACGACCGGCGCCGCCGCGGTCGGGCGCGCCCCCGGCGCCCCCTCCAGCCGCTTCACCAGTTCCTCGATCGTCGCCAGGTCCGCCAGCCGCGTCAGCTTCACCAGCGCCACCTCCGCCACGATCCGCGGATCGCTCGCGTCCCGTAACCGCCGCTTCACGTCCGCCAGCAGCGACACCGCCCCCGCCAGCTCGTCCACGCTGAATCCCGCCGCCTGCTTCGTCAGCCGCTCCAGCGCGTCGGGCGCCTCGTCCACCAGCCCCGCGTCCTTCCCCGCCGCGCGGATCAGCATCAGCGCGCGCGCGTGCTCCACCAGGTCGTCCATGAAGTCGCCCGGGTCGCGGCCGCTCGAAACCGACCCGTCCAGCGCCTTCAGCACAGGCGCGAGCTCGCGCGCGCGGACGTGATCGAAGATCGCGAGAAGCGTCTCCCGCGGCAGCACGCCGACGAGGTCCAGCACCCCCTTCTCCGTGATCGATCCCCCGCCGAAGGAAATCGCCTGGTCCAGCAGCGACTGCGCGTCCCGCATCGATCCGCGCCCCGCACGCGCGAGAAGCGCCAGCGCCCCGTCCTCCGCCTTCACCTTCTCCCGGTCGCACACCTGCCGCAGCCGCTTCTGCACGTCCGCCACCGTCACCCGCCGGAAGTCGAACCGCTGGCAGCGCGACTGGATCGTCTCGGGAAGCTTCCCCACCTCCGTCGTCGCAAAAATGAACTTCACGTGCGGCGGCGGCTCCTCGAGCGTCTTCAGAAACGCATCGAACGCCTGCGGCGTCACGCGGTGGGCTTCGTCCATGATGTACACCTTGAAGCGCGCCCGCAGGGGTGCGTAGCGGATGCCTTCGCGGAGGGTGCGGATGTCGTCGACGAGGTTATGGGAAGCGGCGTCGATTTCGACGATATCGGGGTCGGTGCCGTCGATCGTGGCGCGGCAGATTTCGCAGGTGCCGCACGGTTCGGGGGTCGGGCCTTTTTCGCAGTTGAGGGCGCGGGCGAAGATGCGGGCCATGGAAGTTTTGCCGACGCCGCGGGAGCCCGTGAAGATGTAGGCGTGGCCGACGCGCTTGTCGCGGATGGCGTTCTGGAGGGTCTGGGCGACGTGTTCCTGCCCGACGACCTCCTCGAAGGTGGTCGGCCGGTAGCGCCGTGCGATGACGGTGTAGCCGCCTGCGTTCCGTTCTTCAGCCACGATGTTGCCCCGAAAAACACCCCCCGCAGGCCCGTGCTCCGGCCGGCGACTCACGGCACCGGAAGGGCATCGTTTAGGGTTGCTCCGGTCAGGGCCTGGCCCGGTTCACGAGCCTTCCTTGCATGAGGCCGGCCATCAACGCCGGTGCCTGCAGGGGGCTTCAATTCGAGCGCGATCCCGTCCCTCCGACTTTTCGCGGCGCGCGCACCTTGCGTGCGCCCCGCGAAAAGCCTCCGGGCCGTGATCGCGCTCGAATTGAAGGACGCCATCGCAAGGTACTGGAGATTCCGGACGAATGCGAGCCAAAGGTGGCCGGGTAGTTCCCGTTTTCGGGTGCCGGGGCGAGGAGATCGCCGCAGTGGGCGCGCGCAAGGTGCGCGCCCACTGCGGCGGTCCCCGGAGCCCCGGCACCCGAAAACGGAGAGGGAGGGAGTCGAACCCTCGGACGCGGTTTGTGCCGCGTCACGCGATTTCCAATCGCGCACAATCGGCCACTCTGCCACCTCTCCTCGAATCGAGACGGGGCCTGAGCGCTCCGCCTGGCTCCGGCTCAGGCCCCGCCTCGATTCGAGCCGAACGACCGTAAAACGGGGGCTGCCTCCGTACCGGCAGTTCCCGGTTTCGCGCGGCGTGGCGAGGAGATCGGCGCGGGGGGCGCGCGCAAGGTGCGCGCCCCCCGCGCCGATCCCCGGAGCCCCGACGCCCGAAAACGGAGAGGGTGGGATTCGAACCCACGCGGGAGCTCATCGCTCCCAACTCGATTTCGAGTCGAGCCCGTTATGGCCACTTCGGTACCTCTCCTCAATTTCGCGGGAGGGTCGGGATCTACGCCCGGGAAGTCGGGGGCGCACCTGGCGCGCCCCCGACTCCCCGGGCTCCGACCCGACCCTCAAGCGAAATTGACGAACCGAAAAAGGACGGGCTAGTCCGGTTCGGTGCGTCTCCTCCTGAAGAACGATTGGAGCAGGTCGCGGCATTCGATCTCGAGGATTCCGCCGCGACTCCGCACCCGGTGGTTCAGCCGAGGCTCTTCCAGAATCCGAAACACGCTTTCGATCGCGCCGGCGCGCGGGTCGGCCGCCGCCCAGACGACTTCCTCGACACGGGCCAGGACCAGGGCGCCCGCGCACATCGCACAGGGCTCGAGCGTGACGTACATCCGCGCGCCCGCGAGGCGCCAGTTTTCCAGATGCTCCGCCGCCTGCGTGAGCGCGATCATCTCCGCGTGCGCCGTCGGGTCGTGGAGAAGCTCGCGCTGGTTGTGCGCCCGCGCAACCACCTCCTCCCCGAGGACGATGACCGCGCCCACGGGGACCTCCCCCTCCGCCTCGGCTTTCTTCGCCTCGCGGAGGGCCTCGCGCATCCAGGATTCGTCGTTCCGCTCGAGGAGACCCAATGCGCCCTGCAGGACTCGAACCTGCAACCTACTGGTTCGTAGCCAGTTACTCTATCCAGTTGAGCTAAGGGCGCAAATCCTGCGTTTTCAAAGAGTTACGGGCACTGCAGCGGGGCCGCAGGGCCTGACCGGAGCGGGCGAAAACCTATCAGCCCCGGAAACCAGTGTCAAGACTGTTAACCGCCGGCGGCGCGCGCGGTTCGAAATCCGGTGAAGCGCCCGGTCTCGAGGATTCCGGATTCTCTGTTAGACTCCGACGGATGCCAGGCTCGCTCCTGCCCCTCGCCGCCCTCTTCGTCGTCTTCACCGGCGCCCCCCTCGCCCTCTACCGGGCGAGGCATCGCCTGGGACTAACTCCCCTCTGGATCTACTCGGGCGGCGCCGTCGTCCTCCTCCAGTTCCTCAGCCTCGTCATCCCCATCGGACCCTACCAGGTCGGGTTCACCTCCATCTCCATCTTCCCCTCCCTCCTCGCGCTCGCCCTCCTTCTCTACGTCCGTTCCGGCCTCGCCCAGACGCGCAGCTATATCCTGACCATCGTCGGCGTCACCCTGGTCTGGTCCGCCGTCTCGGCCCTCGTCTGGCTCGCCCTCACCGGAGGCGGAATCTCCCTCTGGGTCGACCTCCCCGCCGGCGACCTCGCGGAAGTCTTCCGCGTCACTCCCCGCTCCATGATCGCCAGCGGAATCGCCACCCTCGTCGACTTCTTCCTCATCCTCATCACCTGGCAGTGGCTCGAAAATCACTCCAGACTCCCTTTCGCCGCCCGCGCCATCCTCGCCCTCGCCGTCACCCTCGCGGCCGACGCGTTCATCTTCGTGTACGGCGCGTTCTGGCCCGCCGAGTTCGTCCCCGTGCTCCTCAAGGGCCACCTCGCGGGGAAGACCGCTGCGGCCGTCGCGTACGGCCTCCTCATCGCCGCCTACGTCCGCTGGATCGAACCCGTGGCCGCCTCGGAACCCGCGCCGCGCGGCACGCTCGAAATCCTCCGCTACCAGGAGACCATCCTCGAAACCCGCCGCGAACTCGCCACCACCCAGCAGCGCTACCGGAATCTCTTCGAAAATATCCTGGACGCCGTCGTCGTCTTCCGCGCCGGACGCATCTTCGATCTCAATCCCCGCGCCGAGAAGCTGTTCGGCCGTACACGCCAGGACCTGCTCACCTCCAGCGCCTCGGTCCTCGGCCTTCCCGAAACCGGGCCCGAATTCCAGAAGATCGCCCTCCGCCTCGCCGACGGACGCGAGGCCCACCTGGAAGCCGCTTCCGTCGACATCGAAGTCGAAGGCGAGCCCGCGCGCATGGTCACGCTCCGCGACGTCTCGGAGCGCGAGCGCGCCGCCGAGGTCATCCGGAGCAAAAACCGGGAGCTCGAGGCCCTGAACTCGGTCGCGGAACTGGGGATCCGGAACGTGCCAGTGCAGGAGGTGCTGAATGAAGCGGTCTCGCGGGTGCAGGCGCTGACGCGGACGGACTCCTGCGCGATCTGTCTCGCGTCGGAGGACCGCGGGAGCCTGGGCCTGGTGGCCGCGACGGGAATCTCCGAGGAAATCCGGAGGCAGGCGGGAGAGATCCGTTTCGGGCTGCTCTGGAAGGTGTTCCAGGGCGGGCAGGCGCTTCTCGAGAACGACCTGCCCGCGCGGTCGGAGGCGAGGAGGGACCTGATGGAGAAGGGCGTGGTGGTGCACGCGACGGTGGTGGCGCCGATCGTGTCGCGCGGGCGCGTGATCGGCACGCTCTCGGTGTGCGCGTACCGGCCGCATCGCTTCGGCGCCGAGGACGCCGCCCTGCTGGGCACGCTGGGGGCGCAACTGGGGGCGGTGATCGAGAACGCGAAGCTCATCGAGGACATCCGGCAGCAGAAGGAGGTGTCGGAGATCCTGCTCGCGGCGGCGACGGCGTTCGGGCGGGCGCGGAACATCGGGGAGCTGGGGGAGGCGCTGCTGGAGGCGGCGGCCTGGGCGTCGGGGAAGGCGAACGTCGCGCTGCTGGTCTACGACGCGGACCGCGACATCGGCCGGCTCGTCGCGATCTCGGGGGTGCCTGAGGAGCACCTCCCGATGCTGCTCACCCGGGAGTGGGGACCGGGAAACCCGGTCTTCGCCCGGTTGCGCGAGAGGCGCGAAGCGCTGTTCCTGACGGCCGAGGAGATGAAGCGGATCGACCCCGAGGCCTGGGGCACGTCCTCGCCGCCGCTCGTGGGCCTGTTTCCACTCTTTCTCCAGGAGCATTTCCTCGGCGCGATCACCGTGAACTTCGAGTCCGTCGTTCCCGCGGCGCCCCGCATCGTCTCGATCCTGGAGGGCCTGGCGGGGCTGTGCGCGGCGGCGCTGTCGAACCTGAAGCTCTGGGGAGTCGCGGAGCGCAACGCGCTGCTCTCGAGCACGCTGCTGGCGGTCGGGCAGGATCTCGCGACGGCGCTCGACCCGGAGCGCGTGCTGCGGACGGCGGCGGAACGCGCCCGCGCGATCCTGAACGCGGACGCGGCGTGCGTCTGCGTCGCCACGCCCGAGGGATTCCGGGTGGAGGCGGAAGACACGCGGTTGACCCCGATTGCGGGAAAAACGCTCGATCCCCGGGCGGCGTTCGGCGGGCGGATCCTCGCGGACCCCGATCCGATCTCCCTCACCGACGCGCACGCGCCGGGGGTGCCCGAAGCCGACCGGCAGTCCGCCTCGCTCCAGGGCGCCCGCAGCTGCCTCTGCGTCCCCATGCGCCTCGGAGGGCGCGTCCTGGGAGCGCTTCACGTCGCCAACGAGCAGCCGCGGATTTACGCGCGTGAAGAGGCGAACACGCTGTCGAGCCTGGCGACGTACACGGCGATCTGTCTCGAGAATGCGCGGCTCCTGCAGGACCTGTCGATCTCGAACGAGGAGATCCGGGACGCGCAGGCGCAGGTCGTGCGGTCGGAGTCGCTGGCCGCGATCGGACGGCTCTCGGCGGCGATCGCACACGAGATCCGGAACCCGCTGTCCGGGATTTCCGCCGCGGCGCAGGCGCTGCTGCGCTCCGCCTCGAGCGAAAGCAGCAGCAGCATCCAGCTTCTCCGGATCATCGACCGGGAATCGAAGCGGCTGAACCGGATCATCACGGACTTCCTGCAGTTCGCGCGGCCCCGGAGTCCGGCGCTCCGGCGCGTGTCGGTGCCGGCGCTCGTGGATTCGACGCTGACGCTGATGGAGGGCGAATTCAGCCAGCGGGTGCGGGTGAACCGCGGGTACTCGCCGGACCTGCCGTCGATCCAGGCGGACGGGGACCAGCTGAAACAGGTGCTCCTCAATCTGTTCATGAACGCGGCGCAGGCCATGCCGAACGGCGGGGAGATCGACGTGCGCGCGAGGACGGCAGAGCTGCCCGCGGGTCCGGCGGTGCAGCTCGACGTCGCGGACACCGGCGCGGGGATCCCCATGGCGGACCTTACGCGCGTCTTCGAACCCTTCTACTCGACCAAGAAGGAGGGCACCGGCCTCGGGCTCGCGATCGCCCACCAGATCGTGAGCGCGCACGGCGGGACGATCACCGCGCATCCGAACGCCGGGCAGGGCGCCATGTTCCGGATCGTGCTGCCGGCGATGCCGGTAGGCGCGGCGGCGAAGGCGGCGCAGGCGCCATGAAGCGCCCGCACCTGTGGATCTTCGGCTCGATCCTGCTCGGTGCGGCCGCGGGCTGGGGGCTGAACGCGGCGACGTCTCCGGTCACTACGGTGCGCTTCGACGATCCGGCGCAGTACGCGGGCGCGGGCGTGAAGCGCGTGGACGCGAAGACGCTCGAGGCGGTGATCGCGGGGAGAGACCCGTCGGAGGTGGTTCGAGGGAAGTACCGGGTGGTGTCGCGGAAGCGGGAGTGGGCGGCGCACCCGGAGGCGAACCGGACGCTGGCGTCGCTGCTGGGGATGCTGGGGCGGCTGTTCATGAAGCTGCTGATGATGCTGATGGTCCCGCTGATTTTCGCGTCGATGGTCAGCGGGACGTGCGGCATGGGGGACCTGCGGACGCTCGGGCGGATCGGCGGGCGGACCTTCTTCTTCTATCTCATGACCGTGTGCATCGCCGTGGCGACCGGGCTGATCCTCGTCAACCTGATCCGGCCCGGAAGCGTCGAGGGGATCCCGGTCTGGGAGCTGCCCGAGAGGTTTCGCAAGGCGCCGGCGACGGTGTACGAGCTCGTCCTCATGGCGGTCCCCGAGAACATCTTCCGGTCCATGGCGGACGGCGAGGTGCTTCCCGTCATCACCTTCTCGCTCACGCTGGGCGGGATCATCGGATTGATGGGCGCCGCGGGCGACCCGCTCCGGAAGTTCTTCGACGCCCTCTTCCTCGCCATGACGAAGCTCACCTCCCTCGTCCTCTGGTACGCGCCCGTGGGGACGTTCGCGCTCGTGGCGACGCTGGTGTGGGAGACGGGTTTCACGGAGATGGCGCGGCTGGCGTGGTACATGGTCACGGTGCTCGCGGGGCTGGGGATTCATTTCTGCGTTCTGACCGCGTTCGTGTGGCGGCTGGGCGGGCGCGACCCGTTCGAGTACCTGCGGCACATGTCGCTCGCGCTACTCACGGCGTTCTCGACCGCCTCTTCCAACGCCACCATCCCCGTCTCGATGGAGTGCGTCGAGGAGAAGGCGAAGATACCGCACCGGGTGGCGGCGTTCGTGCTGCCGGTGGGGGCGACGGTGAACATGGACGGGACGGCGCTCTATGAGGCGGTGGCGGCGATGTTCATCGCGCAGGCGTACGGGTTGACGATGGGGCTGGGGGCGCAGGTCGTGATTTTCATCACGGCGACGCTGGCCGCGGTGGGCGCGGCGGGGATTCCGGGTGCGGGGACGGTGACGATGCTGATCGTCCTGAACGCGGTGGGTCTGCCGATCGAGGGAATCGCGATGATCCTCGCGGTGGACCGTTTCCTCGACATGTGCCGCACGACGGTGAACGTTTACGGGGATCTGGCGGCGGCGGCGATCGTGGCCCGCGGGGAGGGAGCGGTTCCGGGGCAACCGGGAGTTGAGAGCCACGGCGCGGGCGGGTAGGCGGTCTCGCATTCGGCGTTCGGCGTTGAAATCTGCGGCGCAACGCCGAACTCCGAACGCCAGATGCCGAACGCGCGGCACGTCAGCTGGACTCCCGAGCCCTTCCGACTCCCGGCAGGAACGAGTCCAGCGCGCGCACGACCGCGTTCCAGTCCACCGCGCAGAGGTACAGCACGACGTACCCGCCGAAGTCGATCCGCATCATGTGCCCTATGCCGCCGTGGAACGCGGCGAGGAGAAGGAAGAGAACGTACTGCAGGCGTCGCGGCAGGAAGAACACCAGGAAGAAGCCGCACTCGAGGAAGAGGGTAGCCCACGAGAGCACGGCGCAGAGCGCGCGCGAACCTGCGACGCGCTTCCCCGTCGCCGTCGCCGGCGCGGAGTTGCAGACTTTGTCGAGGCCCCAGGGGTCGCGGAAGAGCCGGTCGGTTGGGGTGTCGCGGCGGGCGGAGAAGAACTGGGTGGAGTCGCCGAGGCGTTTCGAGTGGGCGCGGCCTTCGAGGTACCACTGGAGCGTGCGGCCGTCGAGCCACGAGCGGCCGCCTTCCCGGATTTTCTCGCAGCCGGCGGCAAAGTAGACGACGGCCACCAGCATGAGGACGAGGTGGACGGGCCAGACGGCGGCCGGGCGGCCTGCGAGACGATCGAGGAGCGGCCGGGCGGCGCCGCGCAGGCGGGCGGCGAGCCAGCCGAGCAGGGCGTCGAGGGACCAGTCGGCCGCGCCGGGGGAGAAGGCGAGGATGAAGAGGGTGAAGGCGGGGAGGATGGAGGCGTGGCCGACGTAACCCCAGGAGTTGTGGAGCGAGCGCAGGATCGCGTTGACGAGGGCGAGAGCGAGGAGGGCGAAGCGGGTTCCGGCGCCGAGCGTGGCGGCGGCGGCGAGGACCCATGCGGCGGGCCGGAGGAGGGCGACGAGGGCGGCGGGGTCGGCCTGCGACAGGCCGCTCCAGCGGAGGCCGGCGCAGGGCGACATGAGGGCCGCAGGGCGGCGGGCGATTTCATCGAGGGCCGGGAGGAACCCGGCGAAATCCAGCAGGAACCAGGCGCCGAGGATGATGCGGAAGATGCCCATGGAGTAGCGGCGGCTGGTGGCGAACCAGAAGCGGCTCAAGGCGGTCATCGCGGCTCCCTGCGGAACTCGCGGGTACCGAGGTCGTACGTTCCGACGCGGTGCCGCTCGCTCCGGCCGCCGGCCTCCCGGACGACCTCGAGCCTGAGGCGCCGCGCGCCGGCGAGGTTTCCGCGCCCGCGTGCGGCGTCGGCCCAGGCACGGAAAAACGCGGTCATGCGGGCTTCGAACGCGGCGGGCGTATCGCCCGGACGGCCGCCGTACGGGTCGTCCTCCGAGACCGAGCCGTAGGCGCGGAACAGCAGGCGTTTCAGGCGCAGTTCCGGCACGCCGCAGGCACTCGAAGGGAGTTCCTTCGACTTCCCTTTCGCGTCGACCGCGCGGATACGGAACGAATAGCGCGCGCCGTCGGGCTCCACCGGCGTCGCGAACATCGGGACGCAGGTGAGCGGCCAATCCTCGGTCCGGAAAACGGACCCAGCGGCGGCGGCGGCGAGCACCGCGACGATCAGCAGGCTCGCGAGCGCCTTGTGCACGATCGTGGGCTCGCCGATCCGGCAGGCGAGCACGGTCCTGCGGTGGTCCGCGACCCAGCGGTAGGCGGGACGCCCGAGCAGGACCGCGCCGGGGAGATACATCAGGAGTCCCAGCGGAGACAGAAGCGGAAGTCGCGCCGCGAGATGACGCACCGCGTCAAATCCGGCGAGCGTCCTCCCGCCGCTCACCAGGTAGATTTCCCGGTCGAGCCCCTCCGCCGTCAGGTGCGGATGGTCCCGCAGCACCTCCGGGTCCGCGTTCTCCCGCCACCGGAACGCCCCGAACCAGTCCAGGCGCTCGCCGAACCGGCGGCACGCGTCGCAGATCCCTCAGTCCCCGTCGTAGATGACGTCGGCGCGCGCTGCCATCGCGGAGACCCTGCGCCCCGCCTACTTGGCGGGGACCGCCTGCGGCTGCGAATCGAGGTACAGAATCCGGCTGCACGACCGGCAGATCACCGGGTCCTTCCCCTTCATGATCACGTTCACTTCCTGGAAGTTGACGTCCATCCGGCACCCGCCGCAGTGCCAGCCGTCCGCTTCCTTGATCGCCGCCGCCAGCGCCACAGCGTCCACCTTCGCCTTGTGGATCCGGTCGTACATCTTCAGGTAGTCCGCGTGCACCTCCGCGGCCGCGGCCGCGCGCCGGTCGCGAAGCGTCCTCATTTCCTCGTCGATCTTCGCGAGTTCCGCGTCGACCACCTTCTTCGCCTCGCCGTGCTTCGCCGCCGCCTGATCGAGGACCGCCTTCGCCTCGCCCTCTTTCGCGGCCGCCTCCTCGACGGCGTTCATCATCTTGAGGATCTCCTCCTCGATCTTCCCGCCCTCCGCTTTCGCGGCCGCGATCTCGAAGTTGTAGCCCTGGTACTCCTTGTTCGACTTCGACTGGTCCCGCTGCGCCTCGAGCCGCTTCCGCCGCTCCTCCCGCTCCTTCAGGTCCTCCTCGCGCTTCGCGACCTCCTTCTTCACCGCCTCCACGTCCTTCGACCTGGCGTCGAACTCGGCCTTCTTCGCCGCCACTTCCTTTTCCGCCGCGTCCAGCGCCCTGGGCTTATCCCGCCGTTCCTTGGTCCACCGGAAGACCTGCTTGTCGATGTCCTGGAGAAGCTTGAGTTGCGGGATCTGCGCCTTCATCAGCGGTTTCTGCGGATGGTCCATCGCTCGGGTGTCTCCGTATCTAAAGCAGAAGGGCGGGGCTTTTGGCCCCGCCCTTTTGGTGTCATTCCTTTGCAGCGATTCCGTCGAGGAATCCCTCGAGTTTCCGACTGCGGATCGGGTGCTGCAACTTCCTCACGGCCTTGGCCTCGATCTGGCGGACGCGCTCCCGGGTCACCTTGAAGATGCGTCCGACCTCCTCAAGCGTGTAAGTATAACCCGTTCCGATCCCGTAGCGAAGCTTGATGATCTCGCGTTCCCGGAACGAGAGCGTCTGCAGCACCGCCTCGATTTTCTCCTTCAGCATCTCGTACGTCGCCGCGTTCACCGGGCTCTCGGCCGTCTCGTCCTCGATGAAGTCGCCAAAGTACGAGTCCTCGCCGTTCCCGATCGGCCGGTCGAGCGAGATCGGGTGCTTCGAAATCTTCAGCACCCGCTTCGTCTCGTCCACCGAGATGTTCGTCTCCTTCGCGATCTCCTCGATCGTGGGCTCGCGGCCGTTCTTCTGGATCAGCTTCTTCGTCACGTTCCGGAGCTTCGACATCGTCTCGATCATGTGCACCGGAATGCGGATCGTCCGCGCCTGGTCCGCGATCGCGCGCGTGATCGCCTGCCGGATCCACCACGTCGCGTACGTGGCGAACTTGAACCCTCGTCGGTACTGGAATCGGGCGACCACCTTCATGAGGCCGATGTTGCCCTCCTGGCCCAGGTCCGCGAGCGGC
>JACPRD010000029.1 GCA_016190145.1 Planctomycetota bacterium
AAATTCGATCTACGGCGTGGTCGGACCTCGCTCGCTTCGCGAGCTCGCCCCGACCGCGCCTGCGATCGAATTTTTTCATGCTCTCAGGAAGTGCTTTGCCTCCCAGAGTTTGTGAAAAAATCGGGCTGGGGGGCGGAGTCGGCCGGCTCGTCCGGTCTTTGCCTGCCGTGGGCCTTCCTGCAGGCCGACGGAGCATCCCAGCCCGATTTTTTCACAAACTCTGACGGGAGCCGAGACACCCATGGATCACGCCATCGCCGTCGCCGAACACCCCTCCGACCTCGACGTCTCCAAGTTCGGAATGTGGCTGTTCCTCGCGAGCGAGATCATGTTCTTCGCCGGTTTCATCGGCGCCTACATCGTCCTCCGCACGAGCGACACGACCGGAATCTTCGCGGAAGGGCAGCACCACCTGAACAAGATGCTCGCCGCGGTGAACACCGCGGTGCTCATCTTCTCGTCGTTCACGATGGCGATGGCCGTGCACGCCTCGAAGAAGGGCGACACCCCGAAAATCCGCATGTACCTCGTGCTCACCCTGCTCTGCGGCCTCGGGTTCATGGTCATCAAGTTCGTCGAGTACAAGGCTAAGTTCGCCGTCGGCCACGGCCCCGGCTTCAACCTTTTCTACGCCACCTACTTCACCATGACCGGGTTCCACGGCCTCCACGTCCTCGCCGGCATGATCGCCCTCGGCATCGTCTGCGCCGTCTCCCACAAGTTTACGCCCGTCTACAATACCCCCGTCGAGGTCACCGGTCTCTACTGGCACCTCGTCGACCTCGTCTGGATCTTCCTCTTCCCGATCGTCTACCTCATCTAGCGCGGGGACCCCCGACCATGGCCGAAACCCAGCACGCCCACGAACACTCCACGAAGCCCTACGTCGTGGTCTTCGTGGCGCTCATCGCCCTCACCATCGTCACCGTCGGCCTCTCCTACCTCGACCTTGGCTACGCGGGAAACAAGATCCTCGGGTTCCTCGTCGCCGTCGTGAAGGCCTCCCTCGTCGTCCTCATCTTCATGCACATGCGCGAGGACGGCGCGAAGGACCGCTACCTCATCGTCTCCATCGTCTTCCCGCTCTGCCTCTTCGTCCTGATCGTCTTCGCACTCTTCCCGGATGTCGTCTACAGGGGCGGAGACCAGGCGAAGCGGTTCGACCCGGGCCCGTACGACAATGTGGGCCATCATGCGCCGGAGGGCGGGGCAGGTCATTGAGAGCGGTGCCGCCGGAGCCTTACATGGAGCCCCTCACCCACGTTTCGAAACTCGCCGCCTCTTCCATGACGTCCCCCCAGTCCGAACTCGACATGGCGAGGAGTACGACGGGCGGCGGCATCCCGCGCCTGTAGTCGAGCGCGTAGACGGAAATCCCCTCGTTTCCGATTCCGAAGAGCCCGCCGAACCACTGGAAGACCGGCAGGTGCCGGTTCAGGCTCGCGACCTCGTCCACGCGCCAGAGTCCGCGCCACGGATTCCTCGCCCCCGGGCCCCCCGCTTCCAGAAGGAACGCCCGGTAGTCCGGCGGAAACGGCACGCGCAGCTCCTGCTCCAGCGCCCGGACCGCAGCCTCGGAGCAGATGCCTCCCAGCGAGGCGCCGGTCCGGCGGAGTTCCTCGATCAGGCGGCGCATCCGGCGGCCCTCGTCGTCCCGCGCGGGTTGGAATTCGGAGCGGTCGAAAGGACTCCGCGGGGCCTCGGGAAAGGCCACTAGGAGACGGTGGGCTGGCCCGGATTCCCGCGGCGCGCGGCCCTGCGGTCCGAGCGGACGATCATCACGAGGATGCCGCCTGTGAGAAGGAAAGGCATCGCGATCATCCCGTAGATGCTCCAGCGGAAACCGTTCGCCAGGGGCTGGGCCTCATTCTCCTTCAGGTTTTCCTTGCACATCGAACACTGCGCGAGGGCCGGCGTCGCCGGAACGGCGGCGAGCAGGGCGGCGGCGAGGAATGCGACACGGAGCATCCGTAAAGAGTACGTCCTGAGGAGGCCCGGGTCAAGTCGATCGTGAGCCATCCGAGCGCGGCTCGAATTCACAATTCAGAATTCATCATTCACCATTGTCCTTCGCTTTTGCCCCGCGCTTATCATCCCCCCATGCTCTGGACCCCCTGGACCGCCGACGCCGTCCGCACCGCGGGCGACCGCCTGGTCGCCGTGTTCGTCGACGCCTCGTGGCACCGCTGGTCCCGCGCGCTCGCCGGCGTCCTCGCCACGGCCGAAATCGCCGAAGCCGCCGCCCCCTGGCTCACCCTTCGCGTCGACGCCGACCTGCGCCCCGACCTCGCCGCGCGATTCGCGCCCGCCGGCGTCCCCGTCCTCGCCCTCCTCGCGCCCGGCGGCGACCCGCTTCTCTCGACCGGCTACGCCCCCCCGCGCACGATCCGCGAAGCCCTCCGCGGCGCCGCCCTCCAGTGGGAGATCCGCCGCCCCGTCCTCCTCGAGCAGGCGCGACGCGCCCGTGAGTCCGCACGCGCCATGGCCGCCATGCGCCCCGCACCCGGACGCGCCGACGCCGCCTTCGTTGCGTCGGTCGTCGGAGAACTCGTCGACTCCTGCGATCCGGTCTCGGGGGGGTGGGGAAGCGGCTCGCGCGAAGTTCACGCGGCCTCGCTGCGCCTGCTCGCCGCGCGTCGCGACCTGCCGGGGGCGGCGGAAGCGCTCGAGCGGACGCTGGCCGGGCTGCGCCGCGGCGCCATGCGCTCGCCCGGCGGCGGTTTCTATCATTCCAGCGACACGCCGGACTGGACGGCCCCCGACGGACTCGAACTCGCCTCCGACCTCGCCGATCTCCACGCGGCGTTCGGCGCAGGCTCGGAAGAATCCGCCGGGATCGCCGTGCGCCTGCGGGCGATGCGCCGCGCCGACGGACTCGTTCCGGTCGCCGCCACGGAGGACGGCGCGCCCCACGCCGCGACCGCGGAATCGAGCGCGCGCGCCGCGGCCGCCGCGCCGGACCTGTTCCCCGATTCCCTCCTGGATCCCGCCGCCGGCCTCTTCCGACGCACAGCCGGCGCCGGGCCGCCCTTCCACCTCTCCGACCAGGCCGCCGCGCTCGACGTCCTGTCGGCGCGCGACCCGGAGTCCGCCGCCCGCCTGGCCGACGCCGTGCTCGCCGCGTTCTGGGACGACGGAGCTTCCGCCTTCCGCGACCGCGCCGGCGCGCCCCCGGAACCCGGCCTCCTCGATCTTCCCCAGTTTCCGTTCGAAGCTAACGCTCTCGCCGCCGGCGCGCTCGCCCGTCTCGGGGTGGGGAAGCGGGAGATCGCGCGGCGCTGTCTCGCGTCGTTCACGGATGCGTGTTTCGGGCAGGGAAGTGCGGCGGCGAGGCTGGCGCTGGCGGTCGGGGTGTATATGGCCGGAGGCTTGCTCCCACCCCCGCTTGATAACTCCTCCTCGATGACTTAAGATTCTCATTCGCAACCTCCCCCCACACCCCCCATGCCCAACCCTCCAGGCGCCGACGTCAAACTCTTCACACGCGATGAAGCGGAAAAGACGCTTCCTCTCGTCCGCGTCATCGTCCGGGACATCGTGGGCGACTACGACGTGTTCAACCGCAAGTCGCAGGAATTGAGCGCGATCACGGCGCGGATGGCGGCGCGGCCGACGAAGGAGGACCTGAAGGTGCAGCAGGAGCTGGAGGACGAGGTGGGGGCGCTGAAGAAGCGGATTGCGGAGGCGGCGCTGGAGCTGGAGGAGCTGGGGATCGAGCTCAAGGATTGTCAGCTGGGGCTGGTGGACTATCCGTCGAAGATCGGCGACGACATCGGCTACTTGTGCTGGAAGTTCAACGAGGATAAGATCGCCTTCTGGCACGGCCTGTCGGAAGGGTATGCGGGCCGGAAGCCGCTCCCCCAGTAGAGCGGACAGGAAACGTCCTGAAGCCCGGCCCCGTGATGACGGGGCCATTTTTGTTTTCGGGGGCCATGACGGAGCTGGTGGAAACGGAGTACCGGGATCTGAAGCCCTGGGCGCTGCCGGGCGGGCTGCTCTACGGACCATTCCCGACGCGGCGGAAGGGGCGGGCGCTGGGCGTCAATCTGCTTCCGGCGGGGGAGAAGGTGTGCACGTTCAACTGCGTCTACTGCCAGTGCGGCTGGACGCGCTCTTCGCCGCTCAAATCGGACGGCTGGAAGGCGCTCTGTCCTTCGCTCGACGCGGTGGGGCGCGGGCTGGAGGAGGGCTTCGCGGGTCTGCTCGCGGACGGCAACGGTCCCGACGCGATCGTGGTTTCGGGCAACGGCGAGCCGACGCTGTATCCGGAATTCGAGGCGGCGGTCGAGCGGGTGCGTGCCGCTCGGGACCGGTGGTTCCCGGGCGTGCGGACGATGGTGCTGACGGCCGGCACCGAGCTGGGGCGCGAGGACGTGCGTCGCGGATGCGACCGGCTGGACGAGCGCTGCGTGAAGCTGGACGCGGGGGATGCGAGGACGCTTAAGCGGATCGACCTTCCGCTCGTGCCGTTCGTGCTCGACGATCTCGTCGCGAACTGTCGGCGGCTGCGCGACGTGACGATCCAGTCGTTTTTCACGCGGGGGGTCGTCGACAACACGGGCGAACCGGCCGTCGTCGCGTGGCTGGACCGTCTGGCGGAGATCCGGCCGATCGAGGTGCAGGTCTACTCGCTGGACCGCGTGCCGCCGGCGAAGGGTCTTCGGAAGGTGCCGCGGGAGGATCTGGAGGCGCTGGCGGAGCGGGCGGGGCGGCGTCTGGGGATTCCGACGCACGTCTATTAGGGTCGACGGAAGTTCGCTCGCTTACAACGTTTGACGCTTTTCCGTGCCCCTGCGAAGATGAGAATGGCGTGGAAAATCCGCAGGCGCGGTACGACGGCGACGTCTCCCGGAGGCTGCATGCTCGAAGGCAAGGTTGGCGACAACATCATCATCACGAACGCGGACGCCCTGGTGAACTGGGCGCGCGAGTCGTCTCTGTGGCCCATGACGTTCGGGCTGGCGTGCTGCGCGATCGAGATGATGGCGGTCGGCGCCGCGCGCTACGACCTGGACCGGTTCGGCGCCGGCGCGTTCCGCGCCACGCCGCGGCAGAGCGACGTGATGATCGTGGCGGGAACGGTGACGCTCAAAATGGCGACACGGCTGCGCAAGCTGTACGACCAGATGGCGGAGCCGAAGTACGTGATCTCGATGGGCTCGTGCGCGACGTGCGGGGGGCCTTATTGGGCGCACGGGTACCACGTCCTGAAGGGTGTGGACAACGTGGTGCCGGTGGACGTGTACGTACCGGGATGCCCGCCGCGCCCGGAGGCGCTGATCCAGGGGATCATCAAGCTGCAGGAGAAGATCAAGCAGGATTCGGTGCTGAAGTACCGGGAGCGGAAGGAAGGGGAAGCGAGTCTGGGCCTGCCGGTGGAGGTGCGCCAGATCACGCCGGCGAGTCTGAAGGCGGCGGCGGCCGCGGCGCCCGCCCAGGCGGTGGAGGGGAAGCCGTGAAGACCGAGGAGATTTTCAAGCTGGTGAAGGAGAAATTCGGCGACGGGGTGGCGCTGGTGGAGGCGAAGCAGGCTCCGGCTCCGAAGCCGGCCGCGCCGCCCGCGCCCGCTGCCGGGGCGAAGCCGGCCGTGCCGGGAACTCCGGGCGCCGCGCCGAAGGCTGCGGTTCCCGCCGTAGCCCCGAAGCCGGCCGGAGCGGCGGCTCCTGCGGCGCCGGCCGCACCGCCTCCCGCCCCCGCACCGCCGAAGCCCGCTTCCGAAAAACCCGTCGCGGCCGCACCGAAACCGGAGCCCTCGTCCGGCGACGCCGTCGCGAAGCCCGCCGTCGCGCCGCCGGCTCCGAAGCCGCCCGCCGTACCCGCCGCGCCGAAACCGCCGGCGGGCCCGATGGTCTCCATTGGAGACCCCTTCTTCAAAGTGGCCTCGGCCGAGAAACTCGACGAAGTCCTCGCCTTCCTCCGCGACGACCCGCGCCTTGAATTCAATTCGCTTCAGAGCATCAGCGGCCTCGACCAGAAAGAGTGCGTCGAGATCGTCTATCACCTCTACTCGATGCCGAAGAAGCACTGGGCGGTCGTGAAGGCGTCGGCGCCGCGCGCGAACGGTTCGGTGCCGACGGTGGCGCACCTGTGGAAGACGGCGATCTGGCTCGAGCGCGAGACGTTCGACATGTTCGGGGTGAAGTTCAGCGGCAATCCCGATCTGCGGCGGATCCTGTGCCCGGACGACTGGGAAGGCTGGCCGCTGCTCAAGGACTACAAGGTGCAGGAGTTCTACCGGGGAATGCCCGTGCCGTACCACGGGGAGCACTGGGTGGGGGACGGCACGTTCGTGAAGAAGCTGGACGATGTTTCGGCGGAGACGCTGGAGCAGTGGTACCAGGCGGGATTGAAGCCGGCCGAGCCGGCGGCGGTTCCTGCGGCGGCGGTGGCGGCGGCCGCCGCGGCCCCTCCGGCGCCGAAGCCCGCGGCCTCCGCGCCCGCGGCGGCGAAACCTGCCGAGCCCCCGAAGCCCGCCGAGCCCGCGAAGCCCGAAAACAAAACCGAGTCCAATCCCGGCGAGGCTCCCAAACCCGACCCGGGGACGGACCAGAAGCCCGCTTAGGAGGCCGCCATGAGTCTCGGATCCTACATCAGCGATATCGTGGAGGGATTCTCCAGCGTCTGGGACGCCATGGTCGTCGGCCTGCAGGGCTACGTCGACAAGCCCGTCACCCTCGAGTACCCCGACGAGCGCGACCGCCTCCCCGAACGCGCCCGCATGCAGCTCTTCAATAAGATCGAAGACTGCATCGGCTGCATGCAGTGCGCCACCGCCTGCCCCGTCGATTGCATCATGATCGAGACCATCAAGGCCCCGAAGACGGAAGGCATGCCCGAGCACCACCTCGGCAAGACGACGGACGGGCGCGACAAGCGGCTCTACCTGCCGGTGTTCGACATCGACATGGCGAAGTGCTGCTACTGCAACCTCTGCACGTTTCCGTGCCCGACGGTGTGCCTGACGATGACGCCGCGGTTCGAGAACTCGACGTTCAACCGCAACGACCTCGTGTATCACTTCGGCAAGATGCCGCCCGAGGAGATTGCGAAGGTGAGCAAGGCGGCGGAGGAGGAGAAGAAGGCGGCGGAGGCGGCGAAGGCGGCGAAAGCGGCCGCGGCCGCGGCGGCCCCGAAGCCCGCCCCGGCGCCCGCCGCGCCCCCGCAGGCGGGCCCTTCCACGACACCCGAACCCCCGAAATAACCGAGACCCCCGTGTACATCGAATCGCGCAGGATGACGGACGTCGGCGAGGAAATGGTGGTCAACATGGGGCCGCAGCACCCCTCGACGCACGGGGTGCTGCGCCTGGAGCTCGTGACGGACGGCGAGCTCGTGACGAAGGTGACGCCGCATATCGGGTATCTGCACCGCTGTTTCGAGAAGCACGCGGAGAATCTGAAGTACCAGCAGGTGATCCCGTACGTCGACCGGATGGACTACCTCGCGGCGATGAACAACGAGTGGGGGTACGCGCTGGCGGTGGAGCGGCTGCTGCCGGAGGTGAAGATCGGGCCGAAGCTCGAGCACATCCGGGTGCTGATCTGTGAGCTGAACCGCATCGCGAGCCACCTGGTGGCGATCGGCACTTACGGGCTCGACGTGGGCACGTTCACGCCGTTCCTCTACGCCTTCCGCGACCGCGAGCGGATCCTCGACCTGTTCGAGTGGAGCAGCGGCGCGCGGCTTCTCTACAACTACCTCTGGGTGGGGGGCGTCGCGTTCGACCTGCCCGAGGGGTTCATCGAGAAGACGCTCGAGTTCTGCGATTCGTTCGAGCCCACCTGCGACGACATCGACCGCATGCTCTCGTACAACCGCATCTTCATCAACCGCACGAAGGACATCGGCATCGTCAAACCCGAGACCGCGATCCAGTACGGGCTCGGAGGGCCGAATCTGCGGGGAAGCGGCGTGAACTGGGACCTGCGGCGCGACGAGCCCTACTCGATCTACCCGGAGCTCGAATTCAAGGTGATCCTCGGGACCGGCGAGCACGGCCCGATCGGCTCCTGCTGGGACCGGTACATGGTGCGCGTCGGCGAGATGCGCGAGTCCGTGAGGATCATCCGGCAGGTCTGCGAGCGCTGGAAGAAGTCGGACTGGAAGACGCAGGACCCGAACGTGAACCTGCCGCGGCGCATCAAGCCGGTGGCGGGCGCGGAGGCATACTCGCGAAGCGAGACGCCGCGCGGCGAGCTGGGCTACTACCTCGTGAGCGACGGGACGGAAAAGGCGTACCGCTGCAAGGCGCGCAGCCCGGCGTTCACCGCGATCTCCTGCGTCGAGGAGTGCGGTCCCGGCGTGCTGATTGCGGACGCCGTGGCGTTCGTGGGGTCGCTGGACATCGTGCTGGGGGAGGTCGATCGGTAGATTGGAGGGCAGGCCATGTTCTGTGCTTCCTGTGGAAGCGCATTGCCCGAGTCGTCGGCCTCCTGTCCGAAATGCGGCGCGGCGCGGGCCGCCGCCGCCCCCGCCCCGGTCCGGTTCTATCCCGGGCCGCCGGTTCCCCCGGCGCGTTCGTCCAGCCCGTTCCCCTGGATCCTCATCGCCGTCCTCGCCTTCGGCGGCGTCGTGGTCGGAACCGGCATCCTCGCGGCGCTTCTCGTGCCCGCGCTCGCGAGCGCCCGCGCGGCCTCGCGCGCCACGGACTGCAGGAACCATCTGAAGCAGATCGGCGTCTACTGCGCACTGTACGAGAGCAGGTACAAAGCGTACCCGCCGACGCTTTCCCATCTCTGGCGGCCGGACATGGCCACCGACGCCAATCTGTTCCGCTGCCCCCAGAAGACCGGCAAGCGCGCGTCTTCGGCGGCACGTGTCGAGAAATTTCCGAGCGATGTCGGGTACGAGTACCGCTGTCCGCCGCCGTCGATCGAAACCGATCCGAACTACGACAGCGTCGTCGTGGCCTGGGACCGGGATCCTCACTCCGACGGAAAGCGCGCCGTTCTTTTCTTCACCGGCCGGGTGGACCTGCTGGATCAGGCAGCGTTTGAGCGGGCGCTGGCAGGGAAGTGAGGCTCCACGGAACGAGAAACGAGTCACGAGTAACGATGAACGAAACCGCGAGAGCACGGTAAACTCCGCGAATGACCCAACCGCGCTCTCTCCTGATCCGCACGGCGGGCACGAACTGCGAGGCCGAGCTCGAATACGCCTGGCAGCGCGCGGGCGCTTCCACCGAGATCCTCCACATCAAGCGCGTGATCGAGAAGCCGGCGATCCTGCGCGACTTCCAGCTCCTGTCGTTCCCGGGCGGGTTCTCGTACGGGGACGACCTCGGCGCGGGTCGAATTCACGCGATCGAGATCCGTGAGAAGCTGATCGACCCGCTGCGGGAATTCGTGGGGGCGGGGAAGCTGATCTACGGGGTGTGCAACGGGTTCCAGGTGCTGGTGAAGACGGGGTTGCTGCCGGGATTCGACTTCCTGAAGCCGGGGCCGCCGCCGCCGCTCGACGCGACGCTTACCGACAACGGGAACGGACGGTTCCAGGACCGGTGGATCACGCTTCGGGCGGTGTCGTCGCTTTCGCCGTTCGTGAAGGAAGGAACCGTATTCCGCGTGCCGATCGCGCACGGCGAGGGGCAGTTCCTCCCGAAGGACGACGCGGTGATGGAGAAGCTGCGCGCGAATCGGCAGGTGGTGCTCAAGTACGTGAAGGCGGACGGTTCGCCGGCGAAGGGATATCCGGACAATCCGAACGGGAGCGCGGACGACATTGCGGGGATCTGCGATCCGACGGGGAGGGTCTTCGGGCTGATGCCGCACCCGGAGCGCCATGCGGACAAGGTGCAGGGGCCGTTGTGGACGAGGGAGGGCGGGGGAGCGGGGGATGGAGAGGGGCTGCAGG
>JACPRD010000002.1 GCA_016190145.1 Planctomycetota bacterium
GCGAGAGGGCGGAAGGGCGGGAGGGCGAGAGGGGAGGAAAAAAGAATCCCCTGCTCAGCACTCCCTATCGCCCTTCCGCCCTTCCGCCCTCTCGCCCTGCCTTTCGCCCTTCCGCCCTCTCGCCCTTCTACTTCGGCGGCTCCGGCGCCTTCTCGGGCACCTTCGGCGCCTCTTCCGGAGTCTTCGGCGGCGCCTTCTTCGTCCACCATTCCTTCCACGCCTTCACCGTTGCTTCCTTCTCGACTCCCTGCGCCGGACCCTTGGCCTCCCCCGAAATCCGCTCCAACGCCCCGATCGCAAACTGGTCCAGCGTCCACCCGCTCCGCGGCTCGAGCGCCATCTTGTCCAGCATCGTCATGATCTCCGTCAGCGCCACCTCGCTCCGGATCCGACCCAGAGACTCGCACGCCGCCGCCGGCATCAGCCCGCCCGTGAACGACTCCGCCACCTCGTTCTTCTTCAGGAGCTCCAGCAGCTTCGCCTCCGCCTTCGCCACCCGCAGAAGCCCCAGCGCCCGCGCGCACTCGTACCGCACGTTGATGTCCGTCGAGTCGAGATGCGCGATCAGCGCGTCGCCCACCGTCGCGTCCGCCAGCCGCCCCAGCGCCCGCGCCGCCGCCGCCGCCACCGGCTCGCCCGTCCGCTCCTCCTTCAAATCGTCCAGAAGCGGCACCAGGTCCGCCACCGTCGCCGGATCGTGGATCTTGCCCAGAAGCTCCGCCGCGAAAAATCGCTTCTGCGGCTTCTCGTCCTTGAGCGCCGCCCTGAGCCCCGGCACGCACGGACGCCCGACCTCGAGAATCTCGTCGTACGCCGGCAGCGACACGAACGGGTTGTCGCTCACGGCCTTGTCGAGAAGTGCGGCGGTCTCCTTGTCCCAGTCCATGGCGGGCGCCTGGGCGAAGACTGCGGGAGCGGCGAAGACGAACGCGGCGAGGGCGAGGTGGCGCATGACGGTGACTCCCTGATAAGTAGTAGAAGGGGCGGGAAGTCTACGAGGGTGCGGGGGGCGTGTCAACACGGCGAGACCTCCCGGGTGCATGACCGCAGTTGCGCGGCGAAGCCGCGCCCCTTTCCCTTGCCCTTGACCTTGCCCTTGACCTGCACCCCGCCTTCAGGTGCGATCCCAGGACCCAATTCCGATGTTCCGGTTTCACGACGAGGGCAAGGTCAAGGGCAAGGGGTCCGCCTTCGCGCTCCGCGCTTCGGCGGACACATCGCCGGACAACTCCGGTCATGCACCCCCGCGTTCCTCACCCCGTTGCGCGATCGGGCCCTCTCGACTAAACTCTCGCCCCCATGAACAAGAAGCCCCTCCTCGCCATCGGCGGCGTCGGCCTCCTCGCGCTCGCCGTCACCGTCGGCCTGTTCCTCGCCGGCGACCGCGGCTCGTCGGAGCCTAAGGTCACGGGAAAACTTTCGAAACGGGTCGTCGAGATCGAAACGAAGTACAAGGACCTGCAGGACCAGTGGCGCGCCCACGAGGCCGCATTCCGCGAGAAGAAAGAGTTCCCCTTGCTGGCGAAGTTGAACGACGGATTCCAGGAGGTGGGGAGAACGGCGGCCGCTGCGAAGGGCGAGACGGACCCTGAGAAGGAGGCGCTGCCGCACCTGGTGAAGAGCATCGAGGCGAGCGCACGGGTCCCGACGTCTTACATGTTGCTCCAGGTGAATCCCGGAGTGCTCAAGGAGCACCACTGGGCGGAGACCAAGGCGAATGCCGAGACGGCCAACCGGGAGTGGAAGGAGTGGGTGGCGAAGACGGAGGGGTGGGCGAGGTAGGCAGCGCAAGGCTGTCGTGGGCCGAAAGGCAGGCAGAAGTCGGAAGGCAGCCATGAACCGAAACGCAGCCATAAGTCAGAAGCCATAAGCCATAAGCGGCGCGCTTCGCGCGCCACCTCGGGCGGGGTGGACTTCAGCTTTCCTCGCCGGGTCCATGTCGCGCACCCCGCGAGCCTCTAACGGACGTGAGCAGACCAGCGGGACTCCGAATCGCCTGGTCACTGGGAGGGTGAAGTCCACCGCGCCAAAGGTGGCGCGCGAAGCGCGCCGCTTATGGCTTATGGCCTATGGCTTATGGCTGCCCTTGACCGGCCCCCCCCACTTCGCCTTATCATGGCACCTGCCCGGGGGGGCATCATCGGAGCCTGACATGACCCGCTTCACAGCCGTCCTCCTCGCCCTCTCCCTCGCGCTGCCTGCGGCGGCGGAGATGATCCAGAAAAAGAGCGGCACGTTCGTCGAGGGGAAGATCCTCGAGGTCACCGAAAAGGGAATCCGGATCCAGCTCGCCGAAGGCGGCGAGGCCACGCTGTCGTTCGAGGACCTGGACCCGTACACCGTCTGGCGCGTGCGCGACCGCAAGCTCCGCGACGCGGGCGACGCGGACGCGGCGGCGCGGTTCACGCTGGGCAAGTACGCCATGGAAAACGGCCTCTACGAGATCGGGCGCGCGGACCTCGACGCGGCGATCAAGCTGGACGGATCGCTGAAGGACGAGGCGGACGGCGTCGTCGTGGCGGTGGAGGATCGCGACTCGGCGAAGCTGTACGAGGACGGGATGGCGGCGATGAAGGCCTCGGACTTCCCGGGCGCGCTTCTCAAGTTCCAGGCGCTCGTGGACAGTTTCCCGGCGTCGAAGTTCGTGGAAGAGGCGAAGAAGGCGCTCTCGATGGCGGCGACCGAGATCGAGAAGGAGAACACGCGGAAGAAGGAGCTGCTGGAGGCGCTGACGAAGAAGAAGGTGGACGCGAAGGTGGCGAAGGTGGAGGAGGGGATCAAGGGGAAGATGGACGCCGCGCAGCGGGCGTACGGGGACGCGCGGAAGCTGAACGGGGACGGGCTGGAGTACGAGGGGAACACGTCGGTGTCGAAGGCGGACAAGTCGTGGCGCGCGGCCGAGGCGGCGCTCTTTACGGCGAAGGACCTGGTGATGGAGATCGCGGCCGGGTCGAAGGACGTGGAGGTGCTGGCGGCGGCGAAGAAGCTGGACATGGACTGCGACGCGATGCTGGTGGTGGTGTACGGCAACATCGGGCATCTGTGGGCGGTCGAGCGGTACTACAAGGAATCGACGAAGTGGCTGAACCGGGCGCTGGCGATCGACCCGACGAACCATTTCGCGACGGAGATCAAGCTGCAGGTGGCCGCCCAGCAGATCAGGCGGTCGTATTCGCCGGAGCGCGACAAGTAGGGCGGGGAGGGCGGGAGGGCGAGAGGGCGAGAGGGCGGAAGGGCGTTGGACAACGGCTGACATGAACTCCGAGGGGGGCCAACCGGCCCCCTTCGGTTGTTTCTGGGGGAGGGAAAAAGTTGATCAGGATTTTCCGGATTGCGGCGGCGCTCGCGCTGGCGGGGACGGCGGGCGCGGGGGACGTGAAGGTCGCGCTTCAACATAAGGATGCAGGCGGTCCGTCCGTTTCCCTGTACTCGAAGTCCTTCGACTGGCTCGAGGAGCCGGCCGAGAAGATCCTGAAGGCGCCGAAATTCAAGACCAAGCCGCGCTGGGGCGCGATCGTGCTCGAGGCGGGGACGGATAAATCCATCGCGGTGGCGGTGGACGACGCGGGGGCGGGCGAGGCGCTGCTCTGGGTCGACGCGAACAACGACGAGGACCTCACCAACGACGGCGAGCCCGCGAAGGAGTACTCGAAGGAGTCGAAGTCCGTCGGCGGGACGTTCAAGGTCCTCGTGGACTACGGGAAGGCGAAGTACACGTACTCGATGTACGTCTACTGGTTCCGCACGAGCGAGAAGACGTTCACGGCGTACCGCTCGCAGACGTGGTGGGAGGGGACCGCGGCGCTCGGCGGCGCGGAAGTCCGGTTCGGGATCGTGGACCAGGACAACGACGCGCTTCACGACGACCTCGAAAAGCTCGCGATCGTCTTCGACTTCAACAGGGACGGCACCCTCGAGGGCGCGCAGGATTCGAACGAGTTCTACGGCGGGGAAGAGCCGTTCGCGTGGGGCGGGAAGGGCTGGCGGGTGAAGTCGGTGTCGCCCGCGGGGGACGAGGTGGTGTTCGAGGAGCTGGCGGAGGCGCCACCGGCGAAGCCGCCGCTCGGGCCCGGCGCGCCCGCGCCCGATTTCACGGGGACGGACGCGGAGGGGAACGAGGTTTCGCTGGCGTCGCTCGCCGGGAAAGTCGTGCTGCTTCATTTCTGGTCGTACCAGTCCGCGGACGTGTCGCTCGCGCTCGACGCGCACCAGAAAGCCTGGAAGGCGTACAAGGACCGCGGCTACACGATCCTCGGCGTCTGCCTCGACAGCGAGAAGGACAAGGCGGCGGAGTTCGCGAAGGACCACGACATGACGTGGCCGATCGTGTACGACGGGAAGATCCTGGCAGGGCCGATCGCGAAGCTCTACCGGACGTACACGTACCCGCGCGGGTACCTGATCGACGCGGACGGGATCATCCGCGAAAACCACGCGGCGCCGGCCTCGCTCGAGAAGGCCGTGGGCGAGCTGCTGGGCGACGCGGACGCGGAGCCGCTCGTCGCGGCGAAGCCGGAGGACGTGGCGGCGTTCCTGCCGAAGGTCGAGCGGGGCGACTGGTGGCTCGTCTACCACCAGCGCAAGGCCGAGCAGGACGACGGCGACTTCCTCCTTTATATGGTGATGGAGGCCAACGAGTCGCGCGTCGGAATCGTCGTCAGCTCGACCTTCGGCTGGTCGTTCGCGCTGCACGTGGACCGCGCGACGTGGAGCGTCGTGCGGATCGTGCCGACGTGGGTCGACTGGAACAGCGAAAAGGAGTCCTTCACGCTCGCGCCGGAGAGGGAACGGACGTGCGCGGTGGAAGGGGCCCCTTCCATGGTGATGTTCCGCCAGTACCCGCTGCTCGACGCGGTCTTCCACACGTTCCCCGCGGGCGCCGAGGGCGTCCTCTCGGCGTTCACCGAACAGAGCGCTTCCCCGACGACGTCCGAAACCTCGCCGCTCGCGTGCGAGACGTTCGTCGACGCGAACGGGCGGCTGGTGGCGAAGTACAAGACGATGCTGGAGGGGCGGACGCTGCGGGTGAAGCAGACGTGGGAGAAGGGGCTGCCGTTTCCGCGGCGCGTGACGTATTCGAATTCGGTGTCGGGCTCGCGGGGGTTTCTGGCGCTCTGCCGGTCGGGGAAGAAGGCGAGCCAGGTGTTCCCGGCGACGGCGCACGGGTACCGGATCCTCGGGATCGAGACGAACACGGACGATCTGCCGGCGTACCGGGTGCCGTCGCGCAACCTCGTGGGCGAAGACGCGGTGGCGGCGGCGTGTGCGAAGCTCGCGCCCGGGAAGGCAAGTCCGCCGCTCGACATCCGCGGCGAGGCGTACTGGCACCGCGGGGACATCCTCAAGGTGTACTGGCAGCTCCGCGCGATTCCGAAGGCGCTCTCCGGCCCGGCGAAGCCGCAGAGCGAGAAGACGGTGGAGATTCCGCTCTCGGGCGTGTTCACCATCGAGTGCGTCGACCTGCGGCGCGTGGGCGAGGAGGACCTCGTCTTCCTCTGGGCCTACGGCGAGGACACCCGCGACTTCTCCTACGACACGTCGTACGGCGGCATCGGCCAGCAGGCGAAAACGATCGCGGACATGATGTCGGGAAGCGTGCCCAGCCACTTCTCAAATCCCGAATACTGGATCGACACGCAGGACCCGAAGAAGACGCGGTGGGACCGGGTCTCGTACATCCGCAACCGGCGGTACGGCGGGTTCACGTTCAACACGACGGCGGCGAACGCGCGGCAGGCGACGAACTGGATTCTCGCGCTCCGGCGCGACGACATGTCCCTGCGGGCGGCGTACGGGTTCCACCTCGACAACGCGCTGCGGAGCGGCGAGTTCGGCGTCGCGGTGGACGCGTTCGCGCAGGGGCCGGCGTTCGTGCGGCAGTCGTTGCAGCTCGTGCGGCCGACGGACTGGATGCTGGTGCAGGCGTTTGCGGGGCTCAAGGCGGGGGCGTCGAAGGGGAACGTGCTCTCGGTGTCGCCGCTTCAGGGAGGGTTTTTCCGCCACGAGCTGCTCAAGGACGAGGAAGCGGTGACGCAGCTGGTGAAGAGCGACAAGTTCTTTACCTTATTCAGCGAGCTTCTGGCGAAGCGGACGCCGCCGCCGGAGGAGCGGAAGGGGAAGAAGAAGCGGCAGGCGAAGGTGTCGCTGACCGAGGGGGACGTGGCGCGGCTGGAGGGCGGGTTCGCGAACGGGGATTTCTCGGGGATCGTGCGGCGGCTGGAGGACGGGAAGGCGAAGCGGGACGTGATGGTATTCCGGACGACGAACGGTCCGGGGTTGTGGGTGTACCAGGGGTACGACGCGACGTATCCATGGTGGAAGGAGTGCCTGGTCCTGCACTGGAAGGACGGGTATCTGGCGCGCCTCAGGATGTACGTCCCGGTGGGCCACGGCGGGTCCTGAGACGGCTGCGACGAGGAGCTTCTGGTAGAGGCTCCGACGCCCAGCAAACCGCCCGCGCCGGCCGGCCCTGTGAAGCCGCCGAAGACGCCGCCGGTCGAGCCGCCGGACGACGGCGTGGGGGATGCGCCGGTGTCGTCCGGTAAGTGAGTGGCCAGTGACCAGTGGCCAGTGACCGGTGTTGAGGGAGGGCCGGGGATGATCAGGATCGAGTTCGAGCGGCTTGGGGCCGTCTACGTCCAGATCCGTGACGCGGAGGTTCACCGCACGGTCGAACTCGTGCCGCACTCCCTCCTCATGGCAAGCCGCGGCCGCGAAGTCGGCGGATCAGGCGATGCCCTGCAAGGCGTTCACAAATTCCCGCCCTGACATCGGCTCCGGGAGCTGCCTGCCCTCCCGCTCGTAGAGCTCGATCGCGTCGTCGATGATCTCGCAGAGCTCCGAGAAGACGGCCCTGGCGTCCGAGCCGTGACAGCCGCCGAAGATCAATTCCGGGCAGCTGCCGATGAAACAGGCGTCGGTCTCCGACCACTCGACGAGCCTGACGTATCTGTCGCCCTTGCTCATTTCTTCGACTCCTCGATCGCCAATCTTACTGCTTTCTCCTGGTAGTGCAAACCGTCGTCGCGGGGTTGGGTGCATGACCGGGTCTGCGGCAGGGGCGGCCGGGGGAAGCGCTAATGCCCAAGGACCAAGAAAACCGTCAAGTCACAAAGGATCAAGCCCAAGTCGTGGATCGGCGTCGGCTCTCGTTGGGACTTGGGATTGACCCTTTGTGCGTTTTCTTGGTCCTTGGGCTTCGCGCTTCCCCCGATCCCGCCACGCCAGGTTGTCCTGAAAGGTCCCAGGAGAAGGAGGAGGCAACTGCGGTCATGCACCCCGCGGGCAAACTGTACGAGGAGCAGGGAGAGTTGGGGAAGCGCGCGGGGAGGCCACGGTCGTTTCCAGAATCGGATCGAGGGTACGCGGATCAGCGTAGAGTCGGTGGTGGGGTTTCTGGGCCGCGGCTACTCGGTTCCATAAATCCTCGAACAGTACGATCACATCACCGCTGAGGACGTCCAAGCCTGCCTCGCGTACGCCGCGGATGTGCTGAGTTCCGAGCGGATCTACGCCGTTCCGGATTGAGGCGGACGCGTGCCGCCTCGACGGCTCGGCGACGACCGGATCCGGGAAGCCCTATCTGACGCCCGCCTCGACGAGCCGGAGCGAGCAGCCGAGGAAGGGGCTCCGGAAGAAGCCGTCCGGGTCGCGCGGGAGGGGGACGAAGACGCCCTGCTGGAGGGCGAAGCCGGAGGCGTCGCGGCCGTCGGGCCAGGTGTAGTAGTACTCGCGCACGCCGCTCAACTGGTAGGCGAGAAACTTCGCACCGCGCGGGGCCATGTCCCGCTCGTACGATTTCTTGCCGAGGATCTCGATCGCGATCTCGGGGACTCTTCCGGTGCTCTCCGTCCCTGGAATGTAGTCGGGCTCGGCGACGGCGTGGATCGCGATGTCGGGGAAGACCACGGTGTTGGGCGGCTGGGGAAGCCGGTGGCGGGCGTCCAGTGTCATGAACCAATTTCTGGACTTCACGATCGGCTGCAGGACACCGGATAGTTCCAGCAAAGCCCGGCCGGCCTTCAGGTTTCCTGGTGACATCGGCAGCACCCATCCATCGATCAACTCGAGCGGATTGTCATCCTCCTGGTCCCACTCCTCGAACTCCGCGGCGCGGGTGAGCCCGGGGCCGCCGGGATCGAGACGCCCGTAGACCGTCTCGGGAGGGAGCCGTTGTTCCGTCGGAGGAATCAAGGTCATGGCGTCAGAATAGCGCGACGGCAGGGCCGCAGCAAGCAGGGTTGTTCCGTCACGAAATCCGGATGCTCACCCCCGACGACGCCCAAGCCGGGCCTGCCGGCGCCCGCCCTCCGGACTATGAAGCGGCGAGAAGCGGTGCCATATCTTCGCTCCGGACGGGGTCCTGTCCGAGGCGTGCCAGCACACCGTTCAATCCGGGCAGGTCGAGACGCGAAGGGGACGTGATCTCGATTCCGATGGGTCTTCCGTCGGATGAGAAGTCCACGAGCAGCCCTCCGTCGAGCCGCTCGGTTCTGACGCTCTTGTCGCCCGTCTGGCGGGGCAGGTAGAAGTACGCCGCGAGGGCGCGACCCTTGCGGTAGGTGACTTCAAGAAACGTGTTCGTCATGGCAACCCCACGGGATAGGCCGTTATGACAACCAGGACCTTGTCCGCCTCGTCTGGCTCGACGATCACCTCCCAAGGCCTGGATTCATGTGAAGTTTCAACCACCCAGCGCCCCGGTTCCGCGTCTTCGCGAAGCCTCAGAGCGTGTTCCATCATACTTCGGAGATCCAGGCGATCCCGTCCCCTCCGTGGCTGCCTCCCACCGGTTCCCTTCCCGCGCCGCGAATCCTCCCCCAGCCCCTGCGGCGGATTCCCCCCAAATTCTTCTTGACCCCCCTCAAGTCGGAGGGTACAAATTCCCGAACTTATCTGTACGCCCACCCTTGGGTGGGGCCGCCCGTGTTCCCTGTTGGGGGGTGCGGGCAAAGAAAACTATAGAGGGGTCAGTGGGGTTCCCGCTGTCGCCGTGGCCGCAGAGGCCCTCCGCGCGACGCCGGAACGAGGCATCAATTCCCTAGCCGACGTAGACGCGCGATCCTGCGCTGTCGTCGGAAATCTCGCGCTGTACCCGTGAGACGCAGGGAATGCACCCGGGGCCGTAACGTCAGGGGGACGACCCAGGGCATCCACCACAAAAAAAACGGATATATAGGCTCCCATCGAACGCGCCACGAAAGGAGGGGAGACGATCGATCGAAGCCGAACAGATTGAGCCGTTCGCCCGACCCGGAGGCCAAAGCGCCCCCGGCCGCAGGACAACCTGTTGACGTTGACGACATGTGTCGTGATCGGGAAGCCGAGACTTCCCAAGCGTGAACGAAACTTTTTACAGGAGAAACGAAGATGTTGAAGGGACGCAGGTTCTGGACCTTTGCGATGGTGATCGCCCTCTGCGTGATCGTGACGGCCGGTTGCCGTCGCAAGCGCAGCGGTTCGACGACCATCACGGGGTCCGACATCTTTACCACGGACAGCTTCCCGGGCGGGGATGTGCAGGACAACAACGTCGCAGACGACAAGCGCGCCATGAGCATGTCCGGGCAGGATTTTGTAGGCGGCTCGTTGAAGGTCACCATGAACGGGGATCGTGGCACCGGGATGGCGACGTACACCACGACGAACGGCTTCGGCGGCTCCTCGGACGGCGGCTTGTATGCCCATTACTTCGACGGCGCGACCTTCACCCCGCCGGTGAACCTGAGGGCAATCGACTCCGTCGGCGTCTTCCCGACGACCACGGCCGACATCATCCACGCCTTCATCAACACGGAGGAGCATGTCAGCGACGATGCTCAGGCGCGTGATGGGGACTGCGTGATCATCTGGCGCAATACCGACTTCGCCAGCGGTGGGACCGACGGAGCGAACATCGGTGCATTCTGCACGTACTTCGACGTTTCCTTCGCCGAAGACGTCAGTCGTAACTTCGGTTTCCAGGAGTTCGCCAGCCGCTTCGACGCCCAGGATGGCGCGGGCGAAAACGTGAGCACGATCGCGGTCGTCACCGATGGCCTCTGTGGTGAGGCGCGGTGGCTTAGTGGCAGCAATTCGTACTCCTACGGCGATCAGACCACGGACATCGAGCTGATTTTCCGTCAGATCGAGGATTCCGCGGCCGCCGGCGCCAACGACGATCAGGTGCTCTTTGCTGCGCGGATGCAGCTTGACGCCGCGATCGCCGAGGATATTCCGCTCGTCCCGACGGGACTCGTCCGTCTGGGCGTGGTGGGATTCGGCGCTTCCGACGGTGGCACCGATGCCGAAGAAACCCAGGTGGATCAGGTCCTTCTGACGTACAACGACCTGCTCGTTTTCCGCGTCTTCTCGGATGCTGATTTCGCTGCGGGTCCCTCGACCTCTTTCACTCCCTTCGATGGGGCGACCGCCTTTGCCGGCAGCGACACCACGCTGCAGTACATCGACTTCACGCTCGGCACGGGCGCAGTCGGCGCCGCGACCAGTCTTCATGCCGTCGCCGTCGATTCGTTGGCCGGCGAAGTCGACGAAAACAACGCCGACTTCCTGCGTCAGAACGGCAGCTACCTCACGCGGCGCAGCTGCTACGGTGAGGACGAAGGTCTGGCCATCAAGGTCCTTTACTTCACGCAGTACGTCGAGGACGCGACGGCCGTCTTCTGGACGAACGAGTTGAACAACGCGCGCCTGACGATCGCAGAGATCGACGGCGCCGGCGTGTTCCTCGAGGACGCCTTCATCAGCGTCGACGATGTGGACGAGGACGACAACGTCCTTCCCACGGTCGTCGACACACAGATCAGCCGCAACGGTGACTACATCTGGGCGGCGTGGCTCGCTCGGGTGGATATCACGGTGGGGGTCGACACGGATGGCGGCACCCTGGGCCTCTGGTGCAACCAGTACATCACGACCCGTCCCGACGACGACGGACTGTTCGTCGTTCCGGCGCTTGCGGATACCCTGAGCGGTACCTTCAATCCGGGTGTTCCGACCGTGACCGAGCCCGTGGTTCTCTGGTTCGGTTTTCAGGGAGCCCTGGGTTACGTCTGCGGCGCTCAGTCGGATGCGGACGTGATGGCGCTGTTCTTCGAGCAGTCTGACGGCACGTTCGACGAGGTGGACCAGGTCGTGCTCGATGCCGACGTGGTCCCGGTCGGCGTGACGCCGGTCGTGACGACGTTCCTCTGGGAAGTGTTCGAGAGCGGCGACCAGTCCTACGCCTCGACCGTTCGCATGAACATGGATCTCAGCACGAATTTCGTCGCCGCGGACAGTGGCGAGGGCGGCAATCACTTCACGACCTACCTCGACGATGTCGACGGCACGGCCATCGACGACTTCCGGATCTTCGCTGAGAAGGACGGAATCGGCGCTGGCGTCGCGGAGATTGACAGTGCGGTGACCTTCAGGAATGCCGGCGCCTTCCAGACCCTGCGTCTGGTATCTACTCCGGCTGGGAGTGATATCGGCACGTTCAACGTCGTCGACCTGGAAGACGACGATAATCGGTATCACGGTTCCGAGAACATCCACGTGTTCTTCTTCGAAACCCGGTCTGCCGAGAACGTCGGCGCCGGTCTCGCTCTGAGAACGCGTCAGTTCCGGACGGAGGATGACGGTGTGGCGTTCGGTGACAATTTCGTGCCGAATGCAGGTACGGGATTCGAAGACCCGTTCACCTTCGATCTGCCCGGCATCGATCCTACGGAGACGCCGACCGTCAATGGCGTGGCCAGAGAGGGAAACAGCGTCGGGGTGTGGTTCTTCTACATGCTTCGCCTGTACTACCAGGAGTTCGGCAACGGTAACAACGACGATGAAGTTGGCTGGCTCCATGAGGGCGAAGACGGCTTCGAAGTCTCGAACCCGTTCCTGATCGATGACGAGTCTGAGGTCAGCATCGATTCGGTCGCGCTGTTCACGACGAAGAGCTGCACTTGCGAGACCTTGGAGGGAGCCATCATCTTCTGGACTATCGAGCACGACGACGGATCCGAGACCCGTCTCCGCGCGAGAGTCCGGGGCGGGAACGACTAGCCCGGCAAAGTTCAGTTTCTGACGACCAGGCCCCGGCTCACGCCGGGGCCTGGTTCTTTGTAGGGCGAGCGCCTCACGACTCTCCAGAAAGTCGCATGTGGCGTCGGGTGAGGCCCGACGCACATCGATATTGTGCCCCTCCGAAGTTCGGGTAGACTCTCCCGACCTCCATGACTCACCCTGCGATCCAATCGGCGCGGCAATTCCCGGGCAGGAGAATCCTGCTTTCCGTTCTCGGAATCTGCGCGCTGGCAGTCTCCTCCGTGGCCGCTTGGTTTCTTCTGAACATGGGAAGGCAGGCGCCGGTGGTGAGGGCGCGATTTGAACGCCCCCGGGAGTTCGTGACAGACTTTGTCGAGGCCGAGAGGCTCTGCGACGAGGCCGCGGGTCGGGTCAAATCCGCCTTCACGAAGGGGCTGGCGGATCGGAACTGGTCCCTCGTCCGCTCCGCGCTGACGGATGACTTCGCCGGGGCGTTTCCCCGGAGCGGGGATGGGAGGCCTTTCGAGCAGGAAAGTGTCTCGATTCGTTGTTTCGGCGGTTCCGCTTCGCCGGACCTGGATCGGGAAGGGCTGCTGTCGGTCCTCAGGGATCACATCGAGGACTGGGTGGCCGTCGAACGCACTACCTGGAGGACCTTTGAGTTCCTTGCTCTGCCGTCCGGAAACGCTGCGTTCGCATCAGTCCATTTCCAACTGGCCGGCGTGAAAGGCGACGGAACGCGGGTCGACCTGCAGGCGAACGTCGAAACAGATCTCGTCCGTCCCGCTCCCGGGGAATGGAAAATCCGGAGCCTCAGAATTACGGAAGGCACCCGACTCGAAACGCAGCTCCCCGCGTTCGTCGACATCACGGATGCCGCGGGACTGCACCTCAGTGATTCGGGCGACAATCTCGAACTCGAGGCCGGCTTGATCGACGACCGCCAGCTCGTGACGGCGGGAGGTTTGTCGGTTGTCGACATGAACAAGGACGGGTTTCCGGACATTCTCGTTTCGCGCAAGGACCGGATGACCGCCCTGTTCCTCAACGACGGACGCGGCGGGTTCGTTCGCGCCCCGGATCCTCTCCCCGATCAGAACCAGGCGCCACTCTTCCTGCTCGCGGTTGATCTCGACAACGATGGTCAGGAGGAGCTGGTCAGTAGCGCGGTCCATCGTTACGCAAGATCTTCGGCCTGGGCGGGACTCTACGGGCGCGAGGGTGATCGATGGCAGGCGGCCTCGGACGGGCTGAGATTTGAGAACTCCCCCGGAATTCGTGGTATCCGTTTTGAGTCGATCGTGCCCTGCGACGTCGATGGAGACGGCCTTCTCGACCTGTTTTTCTGCGGATACATGAATCACGCGTCGAGACGGGAGAAATTCAACATCGTGGCCGGATTCGACGGGCAGGACAATCTCCTGTTCATGAACAAGGGGGGACTCCGGTTCGTCGAGGAGTCGGACGCCCGAGGGATCAAGGGCACTCAGTTTACCTACGCCGCGGCGTTCTTCGACTTTGACGGCGATGGTGATCAGGACCTCCTGGAGGGCAACGACTACGGCGCAAACGTCCTCTGGCTGAATGATGGAGCCGGGCGATTCATGGCCGGGACCAACTCCGAGTTTTCGAAGGGAACAAACAACACGATGGGAATTGCGATTTCGGATTACGACAACACGGGCCGATGGAGCGTCTATATCTCGCGGATGTACTCCCACGCCGGGAACCGGATCCTCCGACTGGCCACGTCACTGGATCCCGAGCTGAGGGACGCCGCCCTGGGGATGGCTCAGGGGAATCAGATGTTCGAACTGGATTCGCAGGGCGCCTGGAAAGAAACCTCCCGGGAGCGCGCCGTCAACTGGGCTGACTGGGCGTGGGCCTGCCTTTTCTGGGACTTCGACAACGACACCGACAAGGACATCTTCGTGGCGAACGGGTATACGAGCCATCGAGACAAGAAAGCGCCCGACTTCTGAACACACTACTGGCGACAGGTTGTCGCCGACGCAAGCGCTCTCAGGACCGGCAAGCCCGATCGGGGCACCTACGCTGCCGCCGATACTTCATTCCGAGGCTCATGGAGCGGATACGAGCGTGACGATCTGTTCCTGAATCCCGACGGCCCGGCGCCCAGATTCTTCAAGTCGTCATACCTCTTCGGACTCGACTTCGACGACGATGGCCGCGCCGCCGTCGCCGCGGACATCGACGGCGACGGAGATCTTGACCTGATTCTGTACAGTCTGCAGGGCCTCAGGCTGATGGAGAACAGACTCCCGCGGAAGGCCTTCGCCAGGCTGCGGCTCAAGTCCGCGCAGCCGCCATATCAGGCGCTCGGGGCCCGAGTCACGCTGCAGGCGGGCGGCGTCAAGCAGCAGGATTACGTTCGAATGACCGACGGATTTCAGAGTCAGGTGCCTAGCGATCTGCATTTCGGCCTTGGCGGCGCGAACGTGATCGACATTCTTCATATCCTCTGGCCATCCGGAGCGGTCGACGAATGGCGCGACTTGCCGGTAGATCACCTCATTCTGGTAAGAGAGGGCGAAAAACCCGAGGCGAAAGATCTGCCAAGGTGGCCCGCGCATTCGGGACCCGATCGCCTCCCGCGGTTTTCGACGGATCTTTCCCTTGAACGCCTGGAGGGCGGCACAAATCACATCGCGGAACCCGGACGTACTCTTGTCCTCAACTTCTGGTCGCCCACCTGTGCGCCCTGCAAGCGCGAACTGCCACGGCTGGCGGAGCTCTCAAGACGCTACGGCGAAAAAGTGGCTTTTCGCGGAGTCTGCGTCGATGCCCGGGATCTCGAGGCGGCGCGGGCCATCGTGAAAACCTGCGGCATCCCGTACCCTCAGTACGTGGCCACGTCCGAGATGCTCTCCAGTTTTTTCGGGGATTCGGCCGCGATTCCAATTCCCGCTACTTTCGTGTTCGACGGGACCGGAAACCTGCGTCGTATTTTCAGAGGCGAGGTTCAGGGTGACGAATTGAGTTCCGTACTCGAGTCGTTCAAGGACCAGAAGCCCTTCGTCGCGGGTCTCCAGATGCGCGGCGAACGACTCATCGAAGTGCGTAGATACAAAGAGGCTCTCGCCTGGCTGGACAGGGCGGTCGCCTCGGATCCGAATCTTGCAGGCGCCCATCTCTACCGTGGGGTCGCGCTCTTCGGCCTTGGCAGGCTCCAGGATGCCATTTCCGCGCTGCGCAGGGCGGTGGAACTGGACTCCGAGAACGGCTACGCACGGCAAAACCTTGCGATTGCACTGAGAGAGGCGGGCCTGAGCGCGGAGGCTGTCGAAGCAAACCAGGCCGCCCTGCGCCTACTGGGCGATCGCGCCGATGTGCTCCTGAATCTGGCCTTGGCCGCCTGCGACGTGGAGAACGCTCCGGTCGCCCTCGACGCCCTGGAGCGGGCTCTCGCGGTGGAACCCCGTTCGGGCATCGTCTGGAGGACCAAGGGAAAAGTGCACTTCGCGCTCGGGCAACTTGAGGATTCACGCCGATGCCTCCTCAGGGCGATTGAGTTGGATCCTTCGGATGCAGAGTCGAAATCCTATTTGCTGAAGGTGAATGCGGGCGGACGATAGCGACACTCGTGGCGCAGGTGCCGCACGACGGCAGGCTGCAATCCCCCGCCCGATCCGGTCGTTCAAGAAACGCAGGCCCACAGAAGCCGCAGGCAGAAAGGCAGGAGGCATGTCCAAGATGAGTCTTGGGTCGCTGGGGTTGTCCGTGATCGGATCGACGATCTTCGTTTTCTGCCTGGTGCGGGCTCAGTCGCTGTCGAGTGGACTGGGAAACCTTGAAGCCCGGGTGGCAGCGATCGAGACGGGGAAGTCGTCTGCAGGCGGACGTGTCGCCTCAACGTCGACTGCAAGGAAACTGTCGGAGGACGTCCTGCTCCTGAAGTCCCAACTGGCCGACCTCAAGGCGGATCTCGCCAAGATCCAGTCGGCAGCCGGAGGCGACGGACCCACGCTCGCAGACTTGACCCGGGCGCTAGACGAGGCGATCGAGCGCATCGAGAAGCGGCAGCGCGTCGAGGGAGCAGTTGCGGACGGACGCAGGTGCCAGGAACACAACAGCAGGATCTCAGAGCAACTCGTCCGTGGGCTTGCGCTCACGGACCAGCAGAAGGCAGCGATCGAGGCAATCCTGGACGCTCAGGTAGAGGCCTACCGGGATTGCTGGATAAACACGGAACGCGGCGCGCAGACGGACAGATTCAAATCCATAAACGATGAGACGATGGGGAAGATTCGTGAGACGCTGACCGAGGCCCAGAAGCAGGCGTTTGAGGGCGCGTCGCTCAAGTGGTTCGCGCCGTAGTCTGCCTGTCACGAGTACGGAGGAAACCCGAAGATGCAGAAGTGTGAAGTTCTCAGCGTAACCGCGGCAGTCGTCATCTGTCTGGCCGCAATTTGGGCGGCGTACCGACTGGAAGCCCTGTCCGCTTCTCTGGATCGCCTTGAGTCGAGAGCCGCGGCGCTGGCGCCCCAGGCCGGCCAGGAGAGCGGCGTTCCAGCCGGCCAATCCGACGGTATCAGCACCGCGAATGCCGCGCGAATTCAGGCGGAACTCAAGAACTTGGGTGTGGAGTTTGCGGCGGTCCGCGAGCACGAGGATCGTCTCGTCCCGATATCGACCGCGGGTGCGCTCGCGCCCCTGCCGGGGGAAAGTTTGACCGATGTCGCGGAACGTTTCTACCTGCTGTTCTACGAAAAGAAGGCGGCAGCCGAAGCCCTTCGGCAGATCGAGAGGCAAGATCGGCTGTTCACAGGAAACGTCGACTCTGCCTGGGGAGATGCGCTGAAGCTCAGCGCGGAGCAGAGCGAAGCGTGGAAAGAGGTGATCCGCTCGCAGTTGAAAACCCTGGAGCCATACCTCGCGAATCGCTTCAAACCCGACAACCTGGACGCGTGGATCGGGCAGGTCAACGAGGATCTGAACCGACGTCTCAAGGCGACGCTGACTCCGGAACAAGAGGGGGAATACGACAAAATGAAGCCCAAGCCCAACTTCACAAATCTGCTCTACAGGGCAGGAAAGCGGTAAGGGCACCCTGCCGTCAATGATTCGTCGTCAGGCGCGGGCGAAAGCTCGTAGCACTTGTGGATCCGTCAGGGACGCCGACGTCATCGCCATCGACACCCACGACCTGACCGTCGGCGTGTGGTTCATGGAGGAATTCCACCTCTACTACCAGCAGTTCGACGTCTCCAACGAGAACGACGACGGCATCGGCTGGAACCACGAGAACGGCGCCTCCGCCCCCTTCCTCATCGACGACGACAACGACGAAGAGGTCTTCGCGTTCGTCCGTTTCCGCCGCCGCTCGGACACCTGCGACGCGCTGGAAGGGGCGACGATCTTCTGGACCAGGCAGTTCGGTTCCGGCTCGGGGGGCGGCTTCTCGGAGCGTCTCCAGGTCAGGGTACGGAGCGGCGGGATCGACTAGCCCGCCCGTCACACCGACAATCCCCGATTCGGGTACGATGCCCCGCGTCATGAACCATCTCCTGCGACAATTTCAGGGCCAGATCCGCGATCTTTGCGCGAAATACCATGTGTGCCGGCTCGAGGTGTTCGGGTCTGCCGCGCGCGGGACCGACTCCTCACCAAAGAGCGACATCGACTTTCTTGTGGAGTTCGAACCGATTCCGGCTGTCGTGTACAAGGACTCGTACTTCGGTCTGCTGCACGGCCTCGAGGACCTGCTCGGGCGCCGCATCGACCTGATCGACACGGCGACCGTGGACAACGCCTGCTTTCTCCGCGCGATCGAGCCGGATCGTCAGGTCGTCTATGCGGGATGGAGTCCCGGCGTGGTTGCAGGACGTTCTCAAGGCGATCGCTCTTCTGCATGACTTCCGGCAGGGGCGCTCCAAGACCGATCTCGATGGCGATCCGATGTTCCGGTCGGCAGTTGAGCGGCAGCTGACGATCGTCGGCGAGGCGCTGGCGCGCGTCCTCGCGGTCGCACCCGAAATTGGCATCCGCTGCGTGGTTTGGACACCCGACGCGTCAGAACTTCTCACCCGCCCGCTTCAGGATTTCCTCCGCGGCCTGGGGGGACAGGTACATCCCCGCGGCGATGAGCTGGCGAAGAAGGGGCGCGACTGCGGGGATCACTTTTTTCTCGCGCGCCGCCAGGAGCAGGCCCGCGGTCCCCATGACCGGGAGCTTGACGGCGCGAGCGCAGCTCCGGCCTGCGCGGTCGTCGAGCAGCGCGATCGAGGCCGGAACGGACAGTGCGAAGGCGACCACGCTGGCCTCGCCGTCGTCGAGGTCCCATGCGCTCACTTCGGGAGGAATTGCGGCGACGGAGACGCGTTCGAGCCAGGTGGCCGCGGCCACCTTTGCGGCGACCGGATCCTGCTTCCCCTTGACCTGGATCTCGCGCACTACCGCTTCGGTAACGCACCATTGCGCGCCCACGGCCTGGAGGAGATAGAGCGAGTCGATCTTCGAGAGCAGAATAAGCGGGGACGCATTCACGACCAGGACGCTAACGGGCACTCTTCAGCTCTTCGTCCAGGTCCGCCGGATCGAACTGAATCACATCCACTTTGCGCGCCGAGAGGGCTTCGATGAAATCCGCGCGGCTGAGACCCGCGATGGCCGCCCCGCGCCCCTGCGAAACCAGGCCGCGCCGGTACCACTCGACGGCGGAAGCGAGCCGGACATCGGCTGCGAACTCGTCTGCGGTGCGGTGGACGGTCTTGAGGATGTCTTCCGGAAAGGGGACGGCGAGCTCCGACATTCGGTCCTCCTGGTGAGGGGTCGCTTGCATTCTACCAGACAGCCCAGCCCTGTACTCGTCGACTGAAGCGGCCTTCATGCCGGCCGACGGAGGGAGCGGTCCGTCTGGCGAGTTGTATGCGGCACCCGTCACACCGACAATCCCCGATCCGGGTACGCCGGGGGGGCGGAAAACTTCCAAAGGCCAAGGACCAAGAAAACGGTCAATTCCAAACGGACAATCCCCAAGTGGGTTGATCGAGCCATCCGACCCCGCCGCTCCCCCGCGAATTCACACTCCGCCCCCGCGCTCACCCCGGTTAGAATCTCTCCTCATCGGGGCAATACGCCGTAGCTGGAGACGCTCGTGAGTCTGTTCGGTCGGTCCGGCCGTGCTGCGGCCGGGGTCGTCGCGGGGGCCGCCCTGCTGGCCGCCGGCGGGGTGATCGCGCTGATCGTGATCCGCGGGGGCGGTGCGCCCCGGGGGGAATTTCTGCCCCGGCCGGCCGGGTTCGTCACGGACTTCGTGAAGTCCGAGGACGCGTACGACGTCGCGAATCCGGCGGTGAAGAGCACATTTGTGAAGGGAATGAAGGGGCGCGACTGGGCGCTGGCCGGTTCCGGGCTCACGGACGACTTCCTCGGGCGATTCCCCGAGCCTTCCGCGGGGCTGGCGGTGCCGGACCAGGGGATGGCGATCCGGAGCTATCCTGCGGCGGGGCTGCCGGATCTGGGACGCGACGCGTTCCTTGCGGCGATCCGCGCGCACGTCGAGGGGTGGGCGAGCGTCGAGCGCACGACGTGGCGGCCGTTCGAGTTCCTGCTGGATCCGTCGGGGAAGTCGGCGTATGCGAGCGTGCATTTCCAGGTCGCGGGCGCGCGGCCCGACGGTACGCGCGGGGATCTGACGGCGACGGTGCGCGTGGGGCTCGTGGCGCCGGACGGGAAAGCGTGGAAGATCCGCCGGTTCGAGTGGGTCGACGGGTGGCGGTGCGACGCGCCGGTCGGGCCGTGGGCGGACATCACGGATCTCGCGGGGCTGACGTTCAACGAGGGCGAAGAAGAACACAAGCTGCGGCAGCAGATGATCAACGATCGCGGCATCGTGACGCTCGGCGGGATCGTGGTGGCGGACTTCAACGGCGACGGGTTTCCCGACATCTTCGCGACCCGGGCGTACAACGAGGCCGTGCTGTTTCTGAACGACGGGAAGGGCGGGTTCGTGCGGGGTGAGAGTCCGGTGCCGGCGGGGCCGGAGGTCGGGCACTGCTACGCGTTCGTGGACCTGGACGGGGACGGGCTCGAGGAGCTGGTGTCGAGCCACGTGCTGGGGTACGAGGGGACCAAGGGGTGGGCGGCGATCTACACGCGGCGCGGCGGGAAATGGGAGCTGCTGCCGAAGACGCTGGAGTTCGCGGTGCCGGCCGGGGTGCGCGGGGTGGTGGTGCAGGGGATCGTGCCGCACGACGTGGACGGCGACGGGGATCTCGACCTGCTCTTCTGCAATTACTCGAACAACGACTCGAACTCCGGAAGCTACAACCGGGTCGCGTCGTACGACGGCGCGGACAACTGGCTGTTCGTGAACCAGGGCGGGCTGCGATTCACGGAAGAATCGGACGCGCGCGGCCTGACGGGGACCCAATTCAGCTACGTCGCGAAGTTCTGGGACTTCGACGCGGACGGGGACGACGACCTGTTCGAGACGAACGACTTCGGCCCGAACCATCTCTGGGTGAACCAGGGGAAGGGCGTCTACAAGGAAGACCAGGGGCACGTCTTCGGCGCCGACTCGAACTACACGATGGGGATCACGATCGCCGACTGGGACAACACGGGCGACTGGTCGATGTACATCTCGAACATGTACTCGCACGCGGGGAACCGCATCATCCCGCTCGCGGCGGAGATCTCGCCGGAGATGCGGCGGCTGGGGATGGTGCTCGCGCAGGGAAACCAGTTCTACGAGCGGAAGAACGGCGCGTGGACGGAGACCGGAACGGCGCGCGGCGTGAACTGGGCGGACTGGGCCTGGGGGTGCGTGTTCGCGGATTTCGACAACGACAATGACCGCGACATCTTCGTCGCCAACGGCTACACCACGAACGACGACCCGAAGGCGCCCGACTTCTGAACGCATTTCTGGCGGCAGGTGGTCGCCGACGCGAAGGCCCTGGAAAAGAAGGAAAAGCCCGTCCTGACCGACCCGAAGACCGTGCGCGACTTCCGCGGGTCGTGGAGCGGGTACGAGCGCGACTTCCTCTTCTATAACCCGGACGGCCCGCACCCGCGTTTCTACAACGCCGGGTACGTGAGCGGCCTCGACTTCGACGACGACGGGCGCTGCGCGGTGCCCGTGGACGTGGACGGCGATGGCGACCTTGACCTCGTGTGCCTGTCGCTCCAGGGGCTCCGGCTCATGGAGAACACGCTGCCGGCGAAGCATTTCCTGCGTGTGCGGCTGCGCGCGACGAAGACGCACCCGTCGGCGCTCAACGCGGTGGTGCGCGTGACGGCGGGCGGGGTGACGCAGCAGGACTACGTGCGGCTCACGGACGGGTTCATGTCGCAGGTGCCGGCGGAGCTGCATTTCGGGCTGGGGGGCGCGAGGGCGGTCGAGCGGATGGAGGTCGTCTGGCCGTCGGGGGATTCGAAGACGTACGAGGGAATCGCGGCGGACCAGCTCGTGGAAATCGAGGAGGGCGGGCAGCCGCGGGGGACGCCGCTTCCCCGGTGGCCGGAGAACACGAGGCCACGCCTGAAACCCGCATTCAATTACGAGATTATCGCCCCGCGACTCGAAGGCGGGGACGGCCCGGTCGCCGAAAAGGGCCGGCCGGTCGTGGTGAACTTCTGGGCGCCGACGTGCGCGCCGTGCAAGGAGGAGCTGCCGGCGCTCGCGCGGCTCGCGGCGCGGGTGGGGGACGAGGCGCGGTTCGTGGGGGTGACGACGGAGAAGGAGGGCGCCGAGGCGTTCGGCCTCGCGTACCCGCAGTTCGTCGCGAACGACGCGCTCGTCCGGAGCTTCTTCGGCGCGGAGGGCAGGGTCGTCCTGCCATCGACGTTCGTGTTCGACCGCGGCGGGAAACTGCGCCGCGTGTTCCAGCGGCCGGTCGGCGAGGCCGAGCTGGAGGGGCTCCTCGCGTCGTTCCGCGAGGGCGCGCCCGCCTCCGCCGACTACGAACGCCGCGGGAGCCATCTCGTCGAGCAGGGGCGCTACGAGGAGGGACTGGACTTCCTCCAGAAGGCCCTTCCCGAACAGCCGAAAAACGCCATCATCCGCTACCACATGGGAATCGCGTGCTTCCACCTCGGGCGCGACACGGACGCGCTCATGCATTTCCGGAGCGCGGTCGAGCTGGAGCCCGACTACGCGCGCGCCCGGTTCAACTACGGAGAGACGCTGCGCAAGGTCGGGCGGTTCGCGGAGTCGGTCGAGCAGTTCGAAGCGGTGATCCGCCTGCGCGGCGAGGACGCCAACACGCTGTTCAGCCTCGGCGACGCCGCGGCTTCCGCGGGGCAGTACCCGCGCGCGCTCGACGCGTTCGAGCGGTCGCTCAAACGCGAGCCCGCGAACGTCCCTCTCCTGTGCGCGAAGGCGCAGGTGCACATGATCCTGAAGCAGCCGGAGGAGGCGCGCAAGGCGCTGAACCGCGCGCTCGAGCTCAAGCCCGGCGACGCGCGCGCCCGCAAAATGCTGGATTCCCTCCCAAGATGAGCGCCAACGGCGGCGGCGGTGGCGGATTTGCCCTTGCGGGCGCGGGCGCGTTCGCGCTCCTCGTCGGCCTCGTCGTCCTCGAGAAATCGTGGGACGCGCGCGCGGCCCGGGCGGAGGAATTCCTGCCCCGGCCGAAGACGTTCGTGCGCGACTTCACCGTGTCGGAGGATACGTTCGACGTCGCGCACCCGTCGATCAAGGCGGGATTCGTGAAAGGGCTGCGCGACCGGGACTGGGCGCTTCTCATGAAGGGGCTGACGCCGGATTTCCGGGCGAAATTTCCGGCGCCCGATTCGGGGGTGGCGGTGCCCGACCGGACGGTGGCGATCCGGCAGTACGGCGGGGAGGCGCTTCCAGAATTCGACCGCGAAGGGTTCGTGGGCGTGCTGCGGTCGCACGTCGAGAGCTGGGCGGCGGTGGAGCGGACGACGTGGCGGCCGTTCGAGTTCCTGCTCGATCCGGGGATGAAGGCCGCGTACGCGTCGGTGCACTTCCAGGTGGCGGGGCGGAAGGTTGACGGGACGCGCGCCGACCTGTCGGGGACGGTGCGCGCGGGGTTCGTGACGGCGGACGGAAAGGAATGGAAGCTGCGGCGGCTGGAGTGGGTCGAGGGGGCGCGGCTCGACGCGACGGCGGCGCCCTGGGCGGACATCACGGACGAGACGGGGCTGCATTTCAACGAGAGCGCGGAGAGCGCGCGGATCCGGGCGGAGGCGATCGACGGGCGCGCGGTGTCGGACTCGGGGAGCCTCGTGGTGGCGGACGTGAACCGCGACGGGTTCTGGGACGTGCTGGCGAGCGGGGAGCGCAGCGAAACGGTGCTGTTCCTGAACGACGGGCAGGGCGGGTTCGTGCGCGGCGAGGCGCCGATGGGGCACGCGGCGGGGCTCGGCGTGACGCACGTGTTCGTGGACCTCGACAACGACGGGGTGGAAGAGTGGGTCGGCGGGGATCTCACGGGGTACGTGGACGGCCGGGTGCGCGCGCCGGTCTGGCGGATGCGGGACGGCGCGTGGGAAGCGGTGCCGGGCGCGATCGAGGCGCCGTGTCCGCCGGGGCTCCGGGACGTGAAGGTGGAGGGGATCGTGCCGTGCGACGTGGACGGGAACGGGTTCCTCGACCTGTTCTTCTGCTGTTACGGCCATCGGGACTCCAAGGCGGACCGGTTCAACCGGCTGGACGCGCGCGACGGCGCGCACAACTACCTGTGGATGAACCATGGCGGGATGAGGTTCACCGAGGAGTCGGACGCGCGGGGGATCACCGGAACGCAGTACACGTACGTCGCGAAGTTCTGGGACTTCGACTTCGACGGCGACCCCGACCTGTTCGAGGGGAACGACTACGGGCCGAACCATCTGTACGAGAACGACGGGAAGGGGCGGTTTCGCGACCGCGCGGACCACGTCTTCAACGCCGACTCGAACTACACGATGGGCGTGACGGTGGCGGACTGGGACAACACGGGGACGTGGTCGATGTACATCTCGAACATGTACTCGCACGCGGGGAACCGGATCATGCCTCTCGCGACGGGGATCAACGAGGAGATGCGGCGGCTCTCGCTCGTGCTGGCGCGCGGGAATCAGATGTACGAGTACGACCGGGCGTCGAAGGCGTGGCGCGAAACGGCGGTGGAGCGGCGGGTGAGCTGGGCGGACTGGTCGTGGGCCTCGCTCTTTTTCGATCTGGAGAACGACGGCGACCGCGACCTGTTCGTGTCGGACGGGTACACGACGAACCGCGACCCGAAGGCGCCGGACTGGTGAACGCATTTCTGGCGGCAGGTGGCCGCGGACGCGGAGGCGATCGAAAAGAAGACGGCGCCGGGCGGGACGATCGGGCAGACCGACCGCTCGTTCCGCGGCTCGTGGAGCGGCTACGAGCGCGACTTCCTGTTCCTGAATCCCGACGGGCCGTGCCCGGTCTTCTACAACGCGGCGTACCTCGCCGGCCTCGACTTCGACGACGACGGCCGCGCCGCCGTGCCCGTGGACGTGGACGGCGACGGCGACCTCGATCTCGTCCTGCTCTCGCTTCAGAGGCTGAGCCTCCTCGAGAACACGAGCCCGCCGAGACATTTCGTGCGCCTCCGCCTGACCGCGACGAAGACGCAGCCGGCGGCCCTCGGCGCGCTCGTGCGCGTCACGGCGGGCGGTGTGACGCAGCAGGACTACGTCCGGATCACCGACGGCTTCCAGTCGCAGGTCCCGCTCGACCTGCATTTCGGCCTCGCCGAGGCCGACCGCATCGACCGGATCGAAATCACCTGGCCCTCGAAGGACGTGCAGGTCCTCGAGAGCCTCCCCGCGGACCGCCTCCACCAGATCCGCGAGGGCGACCCGGGCGTCCTCTCGACCCTGCTCTCCCGCTGGCCCGACGACGCCCGCCGCCGCGCGAAGCCCGAGTACTCCATCGCCCTCGAAGCCGAAAGACTCGACGGCGGACGCGCACCCCTCGCTTCCCCGGGAAAACCCGCCGTCATCAACTTCTGGGCCCCCTGGTGCGAGCCCTGCAAGCGGGAACTCCCCGACCTCGCGGCGCTCGCCCGCGCCCGCGCCGCCGACGTCCAGTTCGCCGGCGTCAGCGCCGAAACGAAGAACGCCGCTTCCGTCCGCGACGCCGTCAGGACGTACGCGCTTCCTTACGCGCAATTCCTCGCGAACGACGCCGTGATGAAGAGCTTCTTCGGGGCCGGCGGCGAGGCGATCCTGCCCTCGACGTTCGTGTTCGACGCGGCGGGCAACCTCCGGCGCGTCTTCCGCCGCGCCGTCACCGCCGCCGAGCTCGACGCGCTCCTCGACTCGTTCGGCGACGAGGCCCAGGACGCGACGTCGCTCGCCCAGCACGGCCGCCGCCTCGGCCAGATCGGCCGCTACGAGGAATCCATCGAGATTCTCCAGAAGGCCGTCGCCGCCGACCCCGGCCACGCCCTCGCGCACTACCACCTCGGCATCTCGCTCTCGTTCGCCGGAAAACGGGAAGCCGCGATCCGCTACCTCCGGCGCTCGATCGACCTCGACCCCGGCTACTGGAGCGCCCACTTCAACCTCGCCGCCATCCTCCACGAGAGCGGCGATTTCAGCGGCGCCGTGGATCATTACAACGACGCCCTGCGTTTGAGAGGGGAGGACTGGAACATCCTCCTCAGCCTCGCCAGCTCCGCGGCAGCCGGCGGAAAACTCCCGGTCGCCATGGACGCCTTCGAGCGCGCCGTCAAGGCCGCCCCGAAGGAGCCCGTCGCGTGGGCGGCCAAGGGACAGTTCCACATGATCCTCGAGCAGTACCCCGCGGCGCGCCGGTGCTTCGAACAGGCCCTCGCGCTCGATCCCGCGGAGCCCACGGCGAAGGCGTACATGAAGGACCTCGAGAAGATTGAAGGAGGCGGAAAATGAAACCGGGCCTGAAGATGGGACTGGGCATCGCCGCCGTCATCGTGGTGGCCGCCGGCGGGACGACCTGGTTCGTCTGCCGGTGCGGCACAAAGCCGGCTCCGCGCGCGTTCCTCCAGCGCCCCGCCGAGTACGTGATCGAGATCAAGGAAGTCGAGGACCTCGTCGAGGTCGCGGGACCGTCCGTGAAAAAGACCTTCATGAAGGGCCTCAAGGAACGCAACTGGGACCTCGCCGCCTCCGGCCTCGCCGACGATTTCCAGGGCCGGTTTCCCGCGCCCGCCGACGGGACCGCCGTGCCCGACGACGGGCTCACGCTCCGCGAATACAAGGGCTCCGGCCCCGCGACGCTCGACAAGCCCGGCTTCCTCTCCGTCCTGAAGTCCCACCTCGAAGGCCTCTCCGTCGTCGAACGCACCACCTGGCGCATGTTCGAGTTCCTCCTCGCCACCGACCGCAAGTCCGTCTTCGCGAGCGTCCACTTCCAGGTCGCCGGCCGCAAGCCCGACGGCGGCCGCGCGGACCTCGCGGGCACCGTCGAGGCCGTGCTCGTCTCCGACGACCTCAAGACGTGGAAGATCCGCGACCTCGGCTGGGTCGAAGGCTGGCGCGCCGAATCCTCCTTCGAAGCCTTCGCCGACATCACCGACCTCGCCGGCTTCCACCTCAACGAGTCCGAAGAACGCCGCAAGGTCATGCAGGGCATGCTCAACGACCGCATGGACTCCACCCGCGGCTGCCTCACCGTCGCCGACTTCGACCGCGACGGCTTCCCCGACGTCCTCGCCAGCGTCGCCCACAACGAGTCCATCTTCTTCATGAACGACGGCAAGGGCGGCTTCGTCCAGGCCCCGCCCCCCGTCACCAGCCCGAACGAAAGCGGCTACTTCTGGCTCTACGCCGACCTCGACGGCGACGGCGTCGAGGAACTCGTCTCCTCCCAGGTCCTCTCCTACGAGGGCGGCAAGGCCCACGGCGCCGTCTACCGCCGCTCCGCCGGCGGCTGGCAGCTCGTCCCCGACGCCCTCGTCTGGGACGTCCCCCCCACCGAGCGCGACCACTCCGTCCAGTGGATCGTCCCCGAAGACGTCGACCGCGACGGCCGCCTCGACCTCTTCTTCTGCGTCTACGGCGACCGCAACTCCAAAGGCCCCCGCCATAACTTCATCGCCGCCTACGACGGCTCCCGGAACTTCCTCTTCATGAACAAGGGCGCCCTCAAGTTCTCCGAAGAAGCCGCCGCGCGCGGCCTCACGAGCACCCAGTACACCTACGTCGCCCAGTGGTTCGACTTCGACGGCGACGGGGACGTCGATCTCTGGGAAGGGAACGACTACGGCCCCAACCCGCTCTGGCTCAACGACGGCGCAGGGCATTTCGCCCAGGCGAAAGACAGCATTCTTTCCGCCGACTCGAACTACACCATGGGCGTCACCGTCGCGGACTGGGACAACACAGGCGCGTGGTCGATGTACATCTCGAACATGTACTCGCACGCGGGCAACCGGATCGTGCCTCTGGTGAAGGGGCTGAACCCGGAGATCCGCAAGGTCGCGCTGGTGCTCGCCCAGGGGAACCAGTTCTACGAGCGCGACCCGAAGACGAACGCCTGGCGCGAGACCTCCGTCGCCCGCGGCGTCAACTGGGGCGACTGGGCCTGGTCCTCGCTCTTCTGGGACCCCGACAACGACGGCGACCGCGACCTCTTCGTCGCCAACGGCTTCACGTCCCACGCGAACAAGGACGCGCTCGACTACTGAACGCATTTCTGGCGGCGGGTCGCCGTCGACGCCCGGATGATTCAGGAAGGCCGGAAGTCCCACCCGGACCCGGACCCCGAGGCCGTGAATTTCCGCGGCTCGCTCAGCGGCTACGAGAAGGACTGCCTCTTCTATAATCCGGACGGCCCCTATCCGAAATTCGTCAACGCCGCCTACCTGTTCGGGCTCGACTTCGACGACGACGGCCGCGCCGCGGCGCCCGTGGACATCGACGGCGACGGCGACCTCGACCTCGTCCTCCAGTCGCTCCAGGGCCTCCGCCTCGTCGAGAACCGCATGCCGCGGAGACATTTCGCGCGCCTCCGCCTCACCGCCGCGAAGTCCCACCCGAGCGCCCTCGGCGCGCTCGTGAAACTCACCGCGGGCGGCGTCACCCAGCAGAGCTTCGTGCGCATGACCGAAGGCTTCATGTCCCAGGTCCCGCTCGACCTCCATTTCGGCCTGGGCGACGCGACCGCCGTCGACCGGATCGAAATCTCCTGGCCCTCCGGCGGCCCCCCGCAAGTCCTCGAAAAACTCCCCGCCGACCGTCTGCTCGAAATCACCGAGGGCGGCACCCCCCGCGCTTCCGAACTCCCGCGCTGGCCCGACGCCACCCGCCCGAAAGCCCGCCCCGCCTTCTCCTTCGACATGACCGTCCCGAAACTCGAAGGCGGCCAGTCCGTCCTCGCCACCCCCGGCCGCCCCGACATCCTCAATTTCTGGTCCCCCACCTGCGCCCCCTGCAGAAAGGAACTCCCCGCCCTCGCCGCCCTCGCCGCGAAACACGCCGCCGACGCCCAGTTCGCCGGCGTCTCCGTCGAAACCGCCGACCTCGATTCCGTCAAAGCCACCGTCCGCGACTTCAACCTCCCCTACCCCCAGGTCCTCGCCAC
>JACPRD010000031.1 GCA_016190145.1 Planctomycetota bacterium
CCCCCCGATCAGCACCGCGCCCCCGCCGACCGCCTCCGCACGACCCGGTTCCGGCCCGCTTCCCGGCGCCAGAAACACCGACAGCGACGCCCCGCCCCCGCTGAACACGAGCTGCACCCCCCCGTCCACCGGCTGCGCGCGCCGGAACCGCATCCCCGCCGGGAGTTTTTTCGGGAAGAGGAGCCCGAACTCCACGCGCTTCTGGAACACCGCCATCGCCGCGCGCGCCCGCGCGAGCCGCTCCTCGTCCGTCTCCTCCCCCGGCTCGCCCGCGCCGCCGACCCGCCCGCCCGTGTCCGGCCCGCGCGCGAATTCGAACGGCTCGCCGCCGAGCGCGGCGACGCCGGACTCATGAAGGGCCAGCCAGCGTTCGGCCTCGGATTTCGGCTGCGGAACCAGAAGCGCCCGGCCGACGGCGATCACGAGGATAGCCGCCGCCGCTGCCGCGACAGCCCAGGCTATCGGCCGCCACCGGCGCCCCGACGCGCGCTCCACGACCCGCGCCCGCCGCGCCGCGTCCGCTTCGCGCACCGCTCCTCGCGCCACCACCCCGCCCACCCGCCGGAAATCCAGCAGACGCGCGCCGCACTCCGCGCACCCCGCGACGTGCGCCGCGACGCGCTCCGCCTCCGGCGCGTCGAGCTCGCCCGCGTCGTGCAGCAGCAGGTCCTCCGGTTTCACCGCGCACGTCATCGGTCCCCGCCCTCCGCAAACCGCCCCAGCTCCGGCCCCATCTTCTTCAGCCCTTCCTGCACCCAGAACGCCACTGTTCCCATCGGCGCGCCCATCACCTCCGCGATCTGCTTGTACGCGAGCCCGCCCGCGTACCGCAGCGTCACCGCCTCCCGCTGCTCCGCCGTCAGCCGCGCCAGCGCCGCCCCCACCGCCGCCCTCAACTCCTCCGCCTCCACCGCCCGCTCCCCTTCCGACCCGCCCGGACTCTCCCCCTCCAGCTCTTCAACCGGCCGCGGCCGCTTTTTCTGGAGAAAGTTCAGGCACAGGTTCCGCGCGATCGTGTAGATCCACGTCGTGAGCCGCGCCCTCGGCACGTACCGCGGCGCCGCCTGGTGCACGCGCAGGAAGACTTCCTGGAAGAGGTCCTCGGCTTCGGTCCGGTCGCGCACGATCGCGCCGATGAACCCGATGAGCCGCACCTCATACCGCGCGACCAGTTCCGCAAACGCCGCGCGGTCCCCCCGGCCGCAGAGCAGCATGAGGTCGGTGTCGCGGCGGGGGTCGTTCGGCACGCGGGGCGCGGTCACACGTGGAACGTCGGGTTGTCCTTCGGGGGCTCCATCCGCGCCTCCGGGGGACGACTTCCTCCCGAGATCTCCCGCTTGATGAGCCTCACGATGAAGTAGCCGGGAATCGCGAGCATCATCGCCCACGCCGTCAATTTTCCGATGCTGTAGGCGACATCGCCTTCATGCGGGTCCACAGGATCGGCCCGCCCCTGGAAGCTCCCGATGATCCCCTGCAGATCGGCCATCATCAGGTCTTCATAGGCGGCCGTCGTTCCCAGCGTGATCTGAACTCCGCGCTTTGGCAGCGGGAACTGAGCAAACACCGTGAGGATCTCCTCGCCCGAGACCGTCGTTCTCCCCTCCACCACGTTGATTTCAATGCCATTCCACGGAACGCGGCGGAACTTCAGGTTCTGCTGTCCGACAAACAGCTTCTCCCTCTCCGACGGGGAAAGCTTCTCAAAAGGCCTGTTGCTGATCCGCCCAGGCAGAACCTCCACTGCAAAGAAGATCCTGATGTCCTTCTCGGCGTCCACGACCCGAAGCCGCGACCACAGGACCTCCGGAATCGCCGTCACCGGCGGCCCGTAACTGTCGGGAACGGTGACTTCGAAGTCCGGGTCCTGGTGCCGGAACGTCTCGGCCCGGCAGGCGGCCGCCAGAACAACGAGGAACGCTGTCGCTATCCCGAGCTTCATTTGATTTCCCTCCAGAAGCAGCCACTTGAATCCTATCCCGCACCCTCAGCTCTCGTCACCCCTTCAATTCCCATCACGAACTCGCTCCCGTACGCCGTCGCCGGCGTCTGCACGCCGGGCGGCGCTTCGCCCCCGAGCGCGCGCCGCACGACCGCAAGCGTCGACTCGACCGTGAACGCGTAAGGCTCCGGCGTCTCGAGCCGGGCCTCGCACCGCCGCCCGTCCGGCGCCGAAACTTCCCCCCACACCAGCGCCCGCCCGCGCCGCCTGAGCCCCTCGTCCGGCCCCGTCGACGTCGCGCGCACGAACGCCCGCACGAGCGGCGCGAGCACCCCGATGCGCGAGACCGCCAGCCCGAACCGCTCCCCCGCCCCCGCCGCGAAATACACCTCGATGTCCGGAATTCCCGTGCTCCGCCACGCCGTCGCCAGGTCCCCCCACGGAATCGCCATCGCCGGGAACGGCTTGTCGCGCCGCAGCGCGCCGATTTCCACTTTCTCCAGCACCCCGCTGCGCCGCACCATCCCCGGCGCCCCCATCCGCTCCAGCAGCGTCGCCGCCGTCCCCGGCGACATCCGCGTCGGCGCCCGCACCGCCAGCACCAGCTTCGTCGCCTCCGGCAGCTTCTGTTTCAGGTGAAGCGCCAGACAGTCCGTCGGCACCACGTCGAACCCCGCGCCCGGCAGCACCATCACCCCCGCCGCCTTCACCTCCCCGTCCCGCGCGAACATCCCCTCCAGCACGTCGACTTCCCCCGTGATGTCCACGTAGTGCCTCTTCCCCCGCAGACACCCCTCCATCACCGGCCGCGCCGTCTTCGAAAACGGCCCCGCGCAGTTCAGCACGAGCGGCGCGTCCCCGATCCCCGCGTCGACCGCCGCCGGATCCTCGAGCCCGAACACCCGGTGCGCCAGCCCCAGCGACCGCGCGAGGCCCGAAAGCGGCCACGCGCTCCGCCCGCCGAGTACCGGCCGCAGCCCGAGTTCGACCGCGCGCGCGGCGATCAGCCGCCCAGTGAAACCCGTCGCCCCGTAGAGGAGGAATTCCGCCATCCAGGAAGTCTACCGCGCGGACTTCACTCCCGCCTTCTCCAGCGCCTCCCGCAGCGAAGCCAGCCGCTCGGGCGAGGAGCTCTGCTCGAAAAACTCCAACACAGTCAACCCGTCGTTGTCACGCGCCCCCGCGTCCGCCCCCGCCTTCACCAGCATCGCCACGTCCTCCGCGAACCAGTGCTGTTCGCCCCAGAACAACTGGTGAAGAGGCGGCCGCCCCAGGCCGTCCCGCACGTTCACGTCCGCCCCGGCCTCGATCAGCAGCTTCACCCCCTCCGGCCGCAACCCGTGGTACAGCGCCCTGTGCAGCGGCGTCTGCCCGTGCGCGTCCACCACCCGCACGTCCGCCTTGTTCGCCAGCAGAACCCGCAGATGCTCCAGCGCCCCGCTCATCGCCGCCACGTCCAGCGGCGTGTGCCCGTCCCCGTTCTGCGCGTTCACCTCCGCCCCGCCCCGGATCAGCCGCTCGATCAGCTTCACCTGCCCCGCACCGTCCGCAAACAGGTTCGCCTTCGGCCACGAGCGCACCTCCTGCGCCACCGGCGCCGCACACCGGTGCAACGGCGTGTTCCCCTGCGCGTCCCTCGCCCGCACGTCCGCCCCCCGCTCGATCAGCATCCCCGCCACCTCGTCCCTCCCCCAGTCCGCCGCCAGGTGAAGCGGCGTCAACCCCCACTCGCCCTTCGCGTTCACGTCCGCCCCGTCCCGGATCGCGGCGATGACCTCCTTGCAGTCCCCCGAGTAGCGCTCTTTGACAAGCGCGCTCCTGCCGTTGCAGGCGGCGAGGAGGAGAAGGGCGGGAACGATGCCGAGGGGCACGAACCGGCGGAGGGGAAGCATGAAACCTCCTCATGGCGCCGGTGGCGGGCGGCGGGGATGTCGAGTTTCGGATGCGGCACGGCTGGCCGAGATGGAGACAGCATAGCCCGTCTCTTCGGCAGAAACAATGAGAGCCGCGGCTGCGGCGAAGCCGTGTTTGCGCGGGCCGAGTCCCTCCGATACCATGCCCGTGCGATGAAAACGGAGTTCGAAAAGTCCCTCGACCCCGAGGTCCTCGATTGGTACCGCCTCTCCCCCGCGCGCCGATTCGCCCAGTCCATGCGCCTCTGGGCCACATTCACCCTGATGGGCGGCTCGCGTGATCCGGAGCCCGATACCCAGAGTCCTTTCGACGCTTTCGAGGAACGGCGTCCGCGCCCTGTTGATGGGCGGGCAGGCGTGCGTCTTGTACGGCGGGGCGGAGTTCAGCCGCGACGTTGACGTCGCCATCGCCGCCGACGGGCGCAACCTGGCCCGTCTGCAAAGGGCGCTGAAGGAGCTTCGCGCCGAGCCGGTCTATTTTCCGGAGCTCTCGGCTGCTGTCCTGAAGCGCGGACACGCATGCCACTTCCGGTGCCGCGGCCCCCGCCTCGACGGGATCCGCCTCGACATCATGTCGGTGATGCGCGGCCTGGGCTCATTTGCGTCGCTCTGGAAACGACGGACCGTAGTAGAGCTGCCCGGCGGAACCCGGGTCCCCCTTCTGTCGCTTCCCGACCTCGTCAGCGCCAAGAAGACTCAGCGCGACAAGGACTGGCCGATGATCCGCCGGCTCATTGAAGCGGACGTCGCCGCTGCTCCGCAGTCGCCCGGAATCACGCGCGTTCGTTTCTGGCTCCGCGAGTGCCGGACGCCCGAACTGCTCATCGAGCTGGCGAGGCGGAGTCCCGGCCTGGCGCGCCGCGAAGCCCGAATGCGCCGCGCACTCCGCGCCGCGATCAGAGAAGAGGCGGCCAAGGTCAGCTCCGCACTCGCTGCCGAGGAAGCCGCGGAGCGGGCTCGGGATGAGCGATACTGGTCGCCGCTAAAGTCGGCGCTGGAGGCGATGCGGCTCGGGCGCCGGAAGCCCTGATCTTCGCGCTGTTGCGAACAGCGGGAAAACGAAGCGACCCATCACACTTGCCTCCCAGTCGCGTTTGCACGCAACGGGTCCCGAGCGCCGCGACGTGACCGAGGATGGGCTCGCCTGGGCCGATCGCGGCCCCGAGATCAAGTGGTATCCTCGTGACCATGTCCCCGGCCCCCTGCGCCTGGCAAGGATCCGTCGCTTCCTTCTTGGCCACGCCAGAGGAACGCGTCCTCTCCGACCTCACCGCCTTCCTCCGTGAAACCGGCGCGCCCCAGATCCTCTCCTGGGACCGATCCCTGCGCGTCCTGCGCGACCAGCTCCAGTCCTGCATGCCCGACGCCTCCAACTTCGCCCTCGTCCTCGAGTTCGAGCTCCCGCGCAGCGGCGGCCGCCGTCCCGACCTCATCGTCCTGGAGAATGGCCTTGTCCTCGTCGTCGAGTTCAAGAACCGCGTGGCGGCTGAAGCAGCGGACCTGGCCCAGGTGAAGGGCTACGTGCGCGACCTCGAGGAATACCACGCTGCCTGCCGCGGCAAGGTGCTCGTCCCCATCCTCGTGCCGATCGGCATGAACGGCGAGCCCGAGGTCCGCGACGGCGTGCGAATCGTCCCCTCAGGACGGCTAGGCGCGGTCATTCGCGAGATCTCGAAGGGCGGCGCGGGGATGCGCGGGGACGGGGAGGCGTTCGTCCTCGCACCCTTCGAACCCCTCCCGGCCCTCGTCGAAGCCGCGCGCCTCCTCTTCGAACGCAAGCCTCTCCCTCGCGTTCGCGCAGCCGAATCGGCCCAGATTCCTGAAACAGTCTCCCACTTGGAACGGCTTGCGCGCGAAATGCGGGCCACCGGGAAACGAACTCTCGCTCTTGTCTCGGGCGTCCCAGGCAGCGGGAAAACGCTCGTGGGACTACAGCTCGTGCACTCGCGCGACCTCGGCGCACCGGCGGTGTTCCTCTCTGGAAATGGACCGCTCGTGAACGTCCTCCAGTACGTTCTGGAGAACAGGGAATTCGTGCGCGACATGAAGAGATTCATCCACGATCACCTCGTGCGCACGACCTCGGCTCCCCGCGAGCGGATCGTGGTGTTCGACGAGGCGCAGCGGGCGTGGGATCGGGATCGGGTTCTCAAGAAGCACCGTGGTGCCCTGGCGGCTGGGGAACCTGCGCTCCTGGCGAGAATTGCTGCCAGTGTGAACGAGGGATTCCTGCTTGTGGCACTCATCGGGACTGGCCAAGAGATCCATGAGGGCGAGGAAGGAGGCATCGCGCAATGGGTCGATGCCCTGAAAGCTGCAGGTGGCTGGGTTGTTGTTGGTCCCCCGGCATACCGCATGGAATTTGAGCAGGCGGGTCTTCCTTTTGCAGCAGACGATTTGCTCCAGCTCACCGTGACGTTGCGCAGCCACCGCGCTTCCGACATGGCGCTCTGGGCAGGGCTCCTTCTCGATGGACGCCTCAATGAAGCCGGTCGCATCGCGGCCGGGATGAGGGAGCGGAAGTTCGACATCCTAGGATCGAGGTCGCTCGACGCGCTTCGAGAATTCGCTCGAGATCGCTACCGGGAGGAACCCCTCAAGCGGTTCGGTCTGGTGACGTCGTCACGCTTCCGGAAAATCGACGACTTCGGCGTTCGTACACCGCCCGCGAAGTTCTTTCCGCACGGCCCGTGGTACGAAAGCCATCGCGATGACCCGAAATCCTGCTGTCGTCTGGAGGTCGCGGAGACGGAGTTCGGATGCCAAGGCTTGGAGTTAGACTTCCCGATCGTCTGCTGGGGGCCGGATCTTGTATGGGAAGGCAGTCGGTGGCGTGCGGTGATCAAGCGGCGCAACCCCGATGTGAAGGACCCTGCGCGCCTGCGGCTCAACGCGTACCGTGTCCTCTTGACTCGCGGGCGCGACGGAATGGCGATTTTCGTGCCCCGGGATTCGGATGGAGACAAGACCTGGGCAGCGTTGATCGCAGCAGGGCTCGATCCACTCTCCTAGGCTGGCGAGGCTTCGTCGTCACCATTCCTCGATGTGCTGTGATCTTGGAGATTGAGCCGTCGCTCATTGCCGCCACTACGAACATCCGCGGACACGGTTCACGATTCTCCGTTGCCTGGATCGGGAATGGGTCTGAGGAAGGTCCGCCTTATTGGCGTCGACCTGACCGATCCTGCGCCGATCCTCCTTCGACTTCTTCGCCCAGGTCCCGTCGGTCACCGACCAGTCCCCGTAGTACACGCCGTCGTAGTAGAGCAGGCAGTCGATGGTGACCTGAAGATCGACGGTCGCGCACTCGTCCGGCTCGTCATGGTGGTCCAGTGGGCAGCACTTGAGGTCGCCGGCGTAGGTCGTGTGGACGTAGGCGAGGGGGCCAAGGACTGGGCCACGTTCGCCCCAATCATGGAGGTCCGACTGGTCGATCGTCTCCGTGCCATGGAAGAGTTCGAGATAAACCGGCATGGGGTCTCCTCGGGGAAGAAGTGATCGGGTTTCCGATTGCATGATATTGGTACGGGAGATTGCGATTTCTCCTGGAAGAATTCCGCGGCCGATTCTCAACTTCCCCCCGGATCCGGCCGCAGCAGCGCCGCCGCGACGATGCGGTGTTTCCCGTGGATGCAGACGACGGCGCGAGTGCGGTTGACTTCGACGACGGTGCCGCGTTCGGGGCCGCGGCGACCTTCCCACATGAAGGGCATGCCGGGGCGGAGGACCATGGCGACCTATTGGTCGGCGATGTCGATGACGAGGGAGTGGTTGCGCTTGAAGACCTAGCCGCTTTTCTGGAGGTCTTCGTGGGTCAGGTCGCGGGACCAGATGGCGCAATGGTGATGGGCGGGGCTCGGGCTCCCTTCACCGGGCCTGGACAAACGCGATCAGTTCCGGACTGCGGGCTCACCGTACAATCGACCGATCGACCGTCCGACCCGCGAATGCCCGCTTCCGACTACGAATACCGGGGCCTGATGGCGCAGGGGTGGGACCTGCTGCGCGGGGACACCTCGGGCTGGCCGGATCGCGCGTTCTACCTCGAGATCATCCGCCGGAGCGGGCAGCCGGTGCTCGACGTCGGGTGCGGGACGGGGCGGCTGCTTCTGGACTACCTGGCGCAGGGAATCGACGTCGACGGCGTGGACAATTCGCCGGAGATGCTGGCGCTCCTGCACGAGAAAGCGCGGGCGCTCGGGGTGGCGCCGCGGACGTGGGAGCAGCCGATGGAGTCGCTGGCGATCCCGCGCCGGTACCGGACGGTGCTGGTGCCCTCGAGCTCTCTCCAGCTCGTAACCGACCCGGAAGCGGCGGCGGCGGCGCTCCGCGGCTTGCGCTCCCTGCTGGAGCCGGGCGGCATGCTCGCGGCTTCGTTCATGACGCTCTGGCGCGAGGGCGAACCGCTGGAGTCGGTGCAGGAGTCGTCGGCCCTGCGCGCCTCCGACGGGGCGACGCTCCGGCGCGTCACGCGGTCCCGTTTCGACCCTGGCAGCGGCTGCGAACACACCGAGGATCTCTACCAGCTGCGGATTGAGGACCGCGTCGTCGCCGAGGAGACGCATCGGCGTTCGCCGGCGGTGCGCTCGTACACTCAGGCCCAAGCCGTGGACCTGCTGCAGCGGGCGGGATTCTCGGAGGTCACGGTGTACAGTGGATTCACGTTCCGGCCGGCGGAAGCGGCGGATCAGCTTTTTTGCCTGGTGGCGCGGAGTAGCTGATGGATCGAGGTCATCGCGACGGAATTCATCGAGTCGATCGAGCCCCTGGCCGCGCGCAAACGCGGCGGCCGGAGGCGACCCGGTTCTGGACGATAGGAGGCTCACATGACTCATCCCGGCCAGCCTGACTACGGCGAGTTCACGCTCAAGACCTCGCTGAACGACGACCTCAAGATGATCCGCAAGGCGACCGAAATGGCGCACAAGAACCCCACGAAGCCGGGACATTACTGGCAGCGGGCGCTGGTGAAAGCCGAAACGCCGCAGGGGCCGATAGAGCTGATCAAGATGTACCACGTGGACCTGAAAGCCGGGCTCGTCGAGATCACCGAAACGATCGCGGGGAAGGAGACGGCGCGGAGGACGAGGACGCTGGACGAGCTGGGGTAGCTCCGATGCCCGGCGGTGTGGGAAGGAGTCTTGTCCCCCACAACCGATGGTGTCATCGAGATTGACCTTCGGCGCCCGCCCTGCGTCGACGCCCTACGCGCGGGACATTTCCGCGCCGTAGGCAAGGCAGGCTCGGACGTCGTCCGCGGCCAGCTGGGGATACTCGGCAAGGACTTCCTCCACAGAATTCCCATCGGCCAGAAGGTCGAGAATCAGACTCACCCAGATCCGGTGGCGACGGATGCAGGGACGACCGTGACAGATGGATGGATCAACCGCGATCCTGCAAAGAAGCGTCGAGGGCGATTTGTTCATGACTTCGCCCGGCCAAGCTCTGTCAGATAAAACCTCAGCGCCGCGCGGACCTTGCGCACCGCTTCAGACGCCGTCCGCCCGTAGACATGGCAGTCCGGGACGCCCGGAACGCTCGCGATGAAGCGGCCGTCCGTCTCGCGATCGAGGATGACGGTCCAGCCTGCGGACTCGCGCATAGGTTTCATGACGTCCCCGATCGTACTGGACGGCGGGCCGTCCGGACCACGCCAACGAGAAACGAAGCACGAGGCACGAAGCACGAACCTCCGCCGAAGACGAACGCTTTCGCCGCGCTACTTCACCATCTTGAGGCAGGCTCCGTCTTTCACCGCTTCCTCCATCGTTCCTTCCAGATCGCACGCAAATCCATGCTCCGGCTTCACCACAATCGCGGAATTCCTCTCCGCGCCCGCGTATTCATCCGCTTCCCCACCTGCATCCACGAAAAGCGAAAGCGACGCGCCGCCGTGGTAGTCGTTGGGGCCGGCGCGGGCCTGGGGGTCGAGGAGGTAGCGGTCGCGGCCGGCGAGGTCGAGGAAGACGCAGATGGCGTTGTGGGCGGTGGCGCCCTGGGAGAAGCCGCCCCAGCCGTGGTAGGTGTCGTCGCCGGCGCGGTCGACGAAGCAGGTGACGGACTCGTCCCAGGCGAGGCCCTGGGCGACGCCGTGGCGGGTGTCGTAGGTGTCGTTGCCGGCGCGGTCTTCGAAGAAGCCGGCGGCTTCATGGGCGGAGAAGGCCTGGTTGTAGCGGGAGCCCGTGAAGCGGTCGTTGCCGGCGGCGTCGCAGAGGAGGCCGGTGCCGAAGTAGTAGCCGCCGCCCTGGGAGAAGTTGGCGCCTTCGAAGGCGTCGTCGCCGGCGCGGTCGAGGAGGAGACCGGCGCCGCCGGACTGGAGGCCGCGGAAGCCGACGCCGCAGCCCTGGGACCAGGCGTCGAAGATGCCGGCGTCGCCGTAGGAGGTGGGGTTGCGGCCTTTGGCGTAGAAATGGTCGTTGCCGGCGGAGTCGACGAGGGCGGCGGCGCCGCCGGGCATGCCGACGGCCTGGGAGAGGAGGCGGGCTTCGTAGGTGTCGGCGCCGGAGGCGTCCTCGAGGAGGGCGACGCCCCAGAGCGCGGCGGCCTGGCCGAAAGCTTCGACGCGGTAGGCGTCGTCGCCGGCGAGGTCGGCGAGGAGCGAGGCGCCGAGGGCGGCGGCGCCCTGGGCCCAGCGGACGGCGAGGTAGCGGTCGTTGCCGGCAGCGTCGACGAGGCAGCCGACGCCGAGCCGGCCGGCGCCCTGCGTCCACGGCTGCGTCGCCTCGTACGCGTCGTCGCCGGCGAAGTCGATCAGGAGCGCGGCGCTTCCCCGCCCCGCGCCCGAATTCTGCGTGTAGACGTCGTCGCCCGCGAGATCGAGGAGGATCGCGGCGTCGTCGCGGTGCCAGCTGCGGCCGCTGCCCGAGACGATCAGTTTCCCCGCGTCCGTGTCGCGCGTCAGGAACACGCCTTCGGGGCGGCCCCTGGCCTCCCACTCCGCGCGCACCGCCGCTTCCAGATCCTTCACATACTCCGGCGCCCGCGCGCGCCAGAGCGTGCGCGCCGCGGCGAACAGTTTCGGGAAGTCGACGCGCGTGGCGAGGTCGAGGACGCGCTGGTGGCGGGCGAACCGGGGCTTGTCGTCGTCGGATTCGAGGTAGATGTGTTCGGCGAACTTATCGGTGAGCGAGTCGAGATTCGCGTCGAGAAACGCCATGTCCTCCGCGGAAAGCGCTGCGAACGCCGCGTCGCGAAGCCGGCGCGCCTCCGCGACGGACGCGACGAGCTGCTCGACGTGCTTCTCGAACGTCAGCCCGGTTTTGAGCGGCTCCGCGGCCGCGACCTCCGCGTCGAGCCACGCCGCCGCCTCCGCGAGCGGGTCGAGGGCGAGGCGATCGAAGGAAGCGGTCCCCAGCGCGCGCAGCCGGAACGGCTCGCGGTGGATGAACGCCATGCGGTTCATGCGGAAGACGTCGGCGTTCTGGTGAAGGGCCGCGAGCCGGCGGCGGAGGTCGGCGATGGGGTCGCCGAGTTTCCGGTGCGCGACGAGCGCTTCGGCGAGCTGCTCCTCGGGCGAGCCGCCGGGCGCGAGGTCGAGCTTCGCCGGGATCGACTTCCCGCGCGGCTCGGGGCGGGCTTGGAGGACGATCTTCAGTTCCACGAGCCGCACGCGATGAACGCCCTTCAGCACCGCCTCCGTCCCCGGCGGCTGCCGCCGCAGCCACTCCTCGAACGTCCACGTCTCGGGCTCCGCCGGTTTCCCATCGCGCGTGATCTCGACTTCGCTTCGGACGATCCGCACCGCGAGCGCGTCTCCCGGCTTGCGCGCCATGACGGCCGCGCGGTACGCGCCCGCGATGTCGTCGGGATTGCCCTCCCAGTCCTTCCCGTCGATCCCCACGATGATGTCGCCGGCGCGCACGCCGCATTTTCCGGCCGGCGAGCCTGCGGGCAGGTCCACCACGCGGATGCCGGCCTTCGCGGTCACGCCCTCGACCGCGGGGACTTCCTTCGCGAGATCCATCGAGATGCCGGACCAGGGAGGGGTGGGGGTGCCGTCGCAGGGAATACTCTCTCGAGGTTTTCCTCCCCGCCACAGTGCGCCCGTCGCGCAGATGACCGCGGACAGCACGCACGCCACCCGAAGAAGAGCTTGCTGGCGAGTGCCAGGAGGGATCATCCGGTCGAGGATTCCTTATTTTCTCGGACGAATTCCGCAAGCCTATCTCGGAACTTCTCCGGCCCGATCGCGTCCATCGCGTCCTTCAGGAGCGATGCCATATACGGCCCGAATTGGAACGGGAGGCGCCCAGGCTCTCTGACGTTAGCTACGACGAAGAGTGGCTTCCCTTTGTAGCTCCCACGGGACAGCAGTTCGGACTCGTTCCTACTCCCTGTATCGTCCTTCACGGGGCCGCTCCGATCGGCAAGAAGAGTAGGAATTTTCGAACACTCTTGTCCTGGAATCCTGATCAGCTGAGCGGTCGCAGGAAGTGATGGCGCGGAGAGAGTTCGAACGAGTCCTTGTCCCCGATCTCCAGGGAAGAAGTCACCTTCTTGGCGTGGTTCAGGTACACGATGAAAATACTGTGTCTTCGTCCATACTTCCTTCGACACCTCAACTCGTTCTCAGAGATGATCACCGCGTCGCCCGGTGATCCGACCGTAGTCTTTACCTCCACAATACGCACCACGGACCTGGCGCACTCGACGGAGATGTCGTGATCGCTGGATGGGTACCTCTTTGCGACGTGCGTAACACTGAATCCCGCTGACTTTGGGAAACGCCGCCTCAATACCTGGAGCACGTGAGTCTCACCGATTATCCCATGCTCTCGGCTCGCCGCTGGGTTCCAGTTGCTGTGTCTGATTCTTGACTTGGATCCTGGTGGAGTGACTGGAATCGGATCGCTGCTCTTGACGGGTCGCCCCACCAGCGCCAGCCACCTCCTCGCGAGCTTCGGCGACAGAGGAGGACGTATCGACTCGCCGAATCCCCGGCCAAAGAAAGCCTTCACCGTGTCCGTGAGTACCGGGCGCGCGACGAGGCGTTGGTTGAGCGCCCTGTCCGGCTGCCACTCGAACGACCCTTCGTCCGCCCGGATCTCCGTGATGATTCCAGCTCCGTACACGCCATCCGGCTTCTTGCCGGCATTCTTGAAGTGGAAGAACATGAGATCTCCCGCGGCAATTTGCCTGCGGTACTTGTAAATCGTCCACTCGTTGTCCTTTGTGCGATTGAGAGACTCCGGATTCTCGACATCAAAAGCATAGCCATATCCCGCCGGGCTCTTGGGATTGACCGTATACAGCCAGACACCGCTCACTCGAAATCCTCCGCATTCGCCGGTTCCCTGATCCTGCACCCCTCGACACACGAGACGGGCCCGTTCAGGAAGAACACAATATGTCGGATTGTACATCGCGGAGCACGGCGGGCAAATCGTTCATGCGATCGTCGCTCGCAGCCACTGAGAGTGCTTCTTCCGTAGATTCCATATTGAGCCGCTCGTCCCTTCGGGAATAAAGGAAAATGCACTTCGCGGTGTAAGACAATCTGGTATCATGCGCGATACCATGCCGGAACAGGTAGTCCTCGACACGAATGTCCTTGTCGCCGGACTGCGGTCGACGCGAGGGGCATCGCACAAGATCCTCCGTTGGATCGGGACCGGTCGTTTCGGGACCCACGTGTCGGTCCCCCTGGTGCTCGAGTATGAGGAAGTCCTTCTCCGCGAATCCCCGGTGCTCGGCCTGTCGCCCGCCGACGTCCGGGACTTCCTCGACTACATCTGCAGCGTCTCGGAGCACCACGCGATCGACTTCCTCTGGCGCCCTTTGCTCCGGGATCCCCACGACGACATGGTGCTCGAACTCGCGGTGCAGGCCGGCTGCGGGAGTATCGTTACGCACAACATCCGGGATTTCGCCGGGGCAGGATCGCTCGGGGTCCACGCGATCCTGCCGCGGACTTTCCTGAACAGGATCGGAGGAAAACCATGAGTGCCATCAGCCTGCGGCTTCCGAATTCGATTCACAAGCGGCTCCGTGAAGTCGCGATGCGGGACGATGTCTCGATCAATCAGTTCATCGCCACGGCGGTTGCCGAGAAGCTCTCCGCGCTGTTGACGGCGGAGTACCTCGGGCAGCGGTCGCGGCGCGGGCGCCGTTCGCGGTATCTGAAAGTCCTCAGGAAAGTGCACACGGATCCTCCGCAGCGATCCGATGAATGACCCCCACAGCCGGTGGGAACTTCAACCCGGCTTCGGCGTCGAATTCCTGATCCCGCTGCGAGGCTTTCCCCTATGCGCCCCCTTGCGACCGCCCTCTTCACCCTTTTCTCCCTCACCACCTACGCCGACCCGCCCGACGCCGCCACGATCGACGGCTGGATCCGCGAACTCGCGGACGAGGACACCGGCGTCCGGGACCGCGCCGAGAAGAACCTGCTCGACAATTCGGCGAGATCACTTCCCCGAATCCGCGCCGAGCTCGATCGTGAAGGGCCGCACGACAACGAGGCCACGCAGCGGCTCGAGCGGATCGTGGCCCGGATCGAGCGCTCGGCCAAGTGGGAGGAGACCTTCATGAAAACGCCGCTCGACCTGGCGAAGGATTACGTGAAGGACGCGCGGTGCGAGACGTGCAAGCGGGACCTGAACCCGTGGAAGGTCATCCCGATCGAGCACGAGGCGCTGCTCCGGCGGTTTCCCGACGTGCGGTTCTTCGCGCTCGACTGGATCTGCTGCCAGGACAAGCCGGTGCGGACGCGCCTGCTGGCGGTCGCGAGGACGGCGGACGTGCGGATCGACGTCGACGACGACTGGGTGCCGGCGCTCGCGCCGCATCTCGCGCCGGTGAAGACGGAGGAGGAGGCGCGGGAGTCGGCGAGCCTGCTCGTGAGCCTGCTGCGCGCGCGCGGTTACAAGGACGACGAGAAGGTCGTCGTGGACCCGGAAATGGGAGAGGCGTTCGAGGAGAACGGCTCGTTCCGGGTGAACGTGTTTGCGCCGAGCGGGAAGGGGACTCCGGCGTGGACGGTGCGGTTCGACGCGGACGGAAGGCTGGAGAGAATCATCCTGTCCGGGCGGTGAGGCGGTCAGTCGGCGCGCGAGTGCCGCGGAGATTCGGCCGCCCGGCGCGCCCGGGCCGTATAATGGACCCCATGAAGGCGATTGTTCTCGGCGTGAGCGAGACCGAACTCGCACAGCGGCACCGGCTGGGTCTGGACCGCTTCGACGAGATGTGGGAGGGAGTGTTGCACATGGTGCCGGCCCCGAGCCCCGAGCATGCGCGGATCGTGGACGATCTTCTGTGCTTCGTACGGAACCTGCAGGCCAACCGCCCGGGCGGCCGGGTGGCGGCCTCCATCAACGTTTTCCGGCGCGGCCGAGAAGGGCGGGACTACCGGGTGCCGGACTTGAGCTGGTTTGCGGCGGGTCGCCAGGACGTCTTCGACGAAGTCGGCGCGATCGAGGCGCCCGATACGGTCGTCGAGGTCAGGTCTCCGGGGGACGAGACGTACGACAAACTGCCCTTCTACGCGGATATCGGCGTGCGCGAAGCCGTCGTGATCGACCGCGACTCCAAAACACCTGAGGTGTTCCGGCTGGCGGGCTCGAAATACGTGGGCGTCGCCGCGGATCGCGAAGGCTGGGTCGTGGCTGAGGCGCTTCGAATCCGTTTCCGGATGATCGCGGGAGCGTCCCCTCGCCTCGTCGCGGAGGATCTGGACGACCCGACGCGGCGGCTGGAGATCTGATGGGCGGCAGGGCGGTCAGACGCCGGGGGTGACGGTCCGAAGGCCGGCCCATCGCGCCGCGGCGGCCTGGTCCACATCGGACGTCGCGAAAGTGAACCAGCGGCGCCCCGCGCGGCGAGCGAGGGCGACGGCGGTGGCCAGGTGAGCCGCATCGGAGCCGCTGAGCAGAAAACGGTCGACAAACTCGAAAGCGGCCGCGGCAAGCGTGGCGTTGAAGTCCACGATTTCAAATGATTCCAGGATGGTCCGGACGCCGCTGACGTCGAATCCCTTCTTTGAACCGCGGGCGCGGGCTCTGCGGAGAAGCGCGCTCGTTGTTTCCGGCCACAACAGGGCCGAGCCCGCGTTCCTGGGTTCGTTCATGAGGAGGTTGCGGGCGTGCTCGTGACCCGATTCGTCCGGCAGGAAGGCCCTGGCGAAGGCGCTCGTGTCCCAGAAGATCAACGGCGGTCCCGCTTCAGTTGATCGAGGACCCCCGTGAGCCGGTAGACCGGGATCTCGCGGATCGGCTTGCCGTTGCTCCTGCGCAGGAAGCCCTCGGAGGCGAGGCGGTCCAGCTTCCGGTCGAGTGCGCTCGCCGGGCCTTTCGCGCGATCCGGCCGGATCACGACCGCCACGGGGCGGTCGTGGGAGGTGATGACGACACGCTGCCCGGCGGTCACGGCCCGCAAGGCTCGGCCGATGTGAGCCTGGAATTCACGAACGCCGAGGGTGAGATCCTTCATAGATGTAAAGTATATGCAATGAGAGATATTTGGGCAAGTCGCAGCTCTTGCCCGGTTCGTACCCGGCCGTCGGCCCTTCCATGTGCGTGTGCCTGCCCGTGTGCGTCCCCGGTCCTTCGCCGCGGCGGAATCGCACCCATGTCCGGCGTGTCACAGCCGGGCACGCACACGCACACGGAACGACGAAGGACCGGGCGCGGGCGCGGGCGAGGGTACGGGGGCCGCTTTGCGGCCTCGTTTTCCGAATCCTTTAAGCCCCTTCAGCTGTAGTAACTCCCGGCGCGGAATTTCCCGCGCGTGGCGGAGGGGCTGATGGACGCGAACCGGATCGCCGTGCAGGCGGAGAATCTCCACAAGAGCTACGTCCTCGGCGCGTCGGCGGTCGGGGCGCTGCGGGGGGTGGACCTGACGGTGGCGAAGGGCGAGTTCGTGGTGATCATGGGGCCGTCGGGGTGCGGGAAGACGACGCTTCTGAATCTGATGGGGGCGCTGGACCTGCCGTCGCGCGGGGCGCTCCTGGTGGACGCGGTGGACCTGACGAGCCTGTCGGACGACCGGCTGGCGGACCTGCGGCGCGACCGGATCGGGTACGTGTTCCAGTTCTTCAACCTGATCCCGACGCTGACGGCGCTGGAGAACGTCGAGATTCCGATGCAGTTCAAGGGCGTGAGCCGGCGCGAGCGGCGGGAGCGGGCGCTGGCGCTGCTCGAAAGGGTCGGCCTCAAGGACCGCGCGGACCATAAGCCCTCGGAGCTGTCGGGCGGAGAGCAGCAGCGCGTCGCGATCGCGCGCGCGCTCGCGAACCGGCCGGCGCTGGTGCTCCTGGACGAGCCGACGGGCGACCTGGACACGGCGACGGGAAAGCAGATTCTCGCGCTGCTCGGGGACCTGAACGCGCGCGAGGGCGTGACGATCGTGATCGCGACGCACGACCCGACGGTGTCGGCCGTGGCGTCGCGCGTCGTGCGGCTGCGCGACGGCCGCATCGAAAGCGACTCCGCCGCGGTGCCGATGGCGTCCCCCGTGCCGACACCGCCCTCCGCTTCCCCCAACCCCGCGTAGAGAGACAACATGGGCTCGCTCCGCTACGTCCTCCGCAACCTGTCGCGCCGCCGCTCGCGCACGCTTCTCGGCGCGCTCGGAATCTTCCTCACGATCGCGCTCCTGAGCGCGATCCAGGTCGGGCTCGATTCGGTGTCGATCTCGTACGTGGATCTCGTCGCGCTGCAGGCGGGCAAGGCCGACATCGTCATCCAGGACAAGGACTCGGAGCCGTTCCAGCCAAAAGCGTTCGATCAGGGATCCGTTCTCGACAAGCTGAAGGGTGAAACACGCATCGCGGGGTTCTCGCCGCGGCTCTTCGGGCTCACGCACGTGATCTCCGGCGACCAGAACCGGTTCGCGGTCCTGATCGGCATCGATCCCACCCGCGAACGCGACCTCGACCTCTCCGGCTTCGATCCCTTCCCCGCCCTGCAGCCCGGCACGTGCGCGTTCTCGGAGTCGCTCGCGCGCGGGCTGAACGCGTCGCCGGGCGTGGACGCGTCGCTCATGAACGTCGAGTCCATGCGCGAGACGAAGGCGCGCGTAGTGCCGTCCGTGAAGAAGCAGCTCGTGCTGCCGCAGGAAGTCCGGGATTTCGTGGTGACGGACATCGAGACGGCGCGCGCGGTGCTCGGGATCAAGGAAGGGGTGCACGCGCTGGCGGGTTCGCTGCGCGAGCCGCGGTCGTACTACGACGCGCGCGACCTGACGGCAAGCGTGCAGCGGCTCAAGGACGCGGGCGAATCGGTCGCGGCGTCGATCGGCAGCACCTACTCCGTGAACCTCCCGAAGGCCGCGGCGATCGCGGCGTTCCAGAACTTCTCCTCGCCGATCCGCGCGGTCTTCGGCGTCTTCGCGGTGCTCGCGCTCGCGATCGCGGGGCTCCTCATCTACTCGCTGATCTCGGTCGCGGTCGAGGAGCGCATCCGCGAGTACGCGATCCTGCGCACGCTGGGGGCGAAGCGGCGGAACATCATCACGCTGGTGCTCTCTGAATCCACGCTGCTCTGCCTGGTCGGCGTGCTGCCCGGCGTGCCCGCCGGCATCGTCGTCGCGCGCGTCGTGCTCGCCCTCGTCCAGCTCGCGATCGGCGGCGGCACGAGCGGCGCCACGCTCACGCTCGACGTCACCGCCTCCACGCTCGTCCTGCCCCTCGCGGCAGGAATCCTCCTCGCCTTCGCGAGCGCCCTTCTCCCCGCCCTGAACGCCGTGCGCTGGAGCCTCGTCGACGCGCTCGATCCGCTGCGGCGCGGGCAGGTGCGCCCGGCGCCCATCGTCGACGGCGCCGCCAGCCGCCCGCTGGTCTTCTCGGGGATCGCGCTCTCGGCCATCTCCGTCGTCGTCTTCTTCGTGCTGCCCTCGGCGTTCCTGTCGGGCGACCCGTCGCTCATCGGCACCGTCGTCCTCTGCCTCATCCTCTCCATCCTGCTCGGCTTCACCCTCGTCGCCGTCGGCGTCCTGCCGCTCGTCGAGCGCGGCGTCCTCGCCCTCACCGGCTGGGCGTTCGGCCCCGCCGCCGAACTCGCCGGCCGCAACCTCTCCCGCCACGCGCGCCGCAACACCACCACCGCCGTCATGTTCACCCTCTCCGTCTCCTTCGTCATCTTCGTCGCCTCCCTCGTCGCCCTCTTCTCGCGCACCGCCATGGCCGTCGTCGAACAGGGCAACGGCGCCGACATCCGCATCCACGCGGGCGACGCCTCGGGCGGCGCCGCCAAGGCCGAGCTCGCCGCCGTCGAGGGCGTTCAGGCCGTCTCGCGCTCCCGCTTCCTCAACTCCCGCTCCGCCCGCGGCATCGCGTACGACGTCGTCCTCGAAGACGTCGTCGGCATGAAACACCTCTGGATCGTCCCGTTCGGCGTGGACCCCGACCTCGAAAAGGTCCTCTACACCGCGGGCATCGAATGGACCGAAGGCGGCCCCGACGCCCTCTCGCGCCTCGCCGCCGACCGCGCCGCCTCCGGCGACAACACCGCCGCCGACCGCCCCGTCATCATCTCCCTCGCCGCCGCCCGCGCCCTCGGCGTCTCCGCCGGCGACACCGTCCAGCTCTCCTTCCGCCTCGGCTCCGCACGCCGCGACGCACGCTTCCAGGTCGCCGCCGTCTGCGCCGCCTTCCCCGGCTTCCCCGGCGTCCGCGCCCGCCTCGCCAACGCGATCGGATCCGCGGTTCTGATTTCGGAAGCGGCGTTCAACGACATGACGCGCGACGCGCCCGCCGAAGCGTTCCAGGCGCTCTACCTCGTGAAAACCGGCGAATCCCCCGGCGAGGAATCCGCCGTCGCCCGCCGCCTCCGCGAAGGCTTCGGCGCCCGCTACCGGTTCGGCGTCGAATCCACCGCCGAAGAAAAAACCCACGCCACCGCCATCTACTGGGTCACCCAGGTCCTCTTCGGCCTCCTCCTCGCCGTCGCCGTCATCGTCGCCGTCTTCGCCCTCATCGCCTCCATGGCCACCGCCGTCCTCGAGCGCCGCTGGGAAATCGGCGTCCTCAAAGCCCTCGGCCTCCGCCGCGGACAGCTCTTCCGCATGTTCCTCGCCGAATCCACCGGCATCACGCTCTCCTCCGGCCTCTGCGGCGGCGCGGTCGGCTTCTCGCTCGCCTGGATGTTCGCCCTCCAGGCCTCGGCCCTGATCGAAGTCCCCGTCGTCTTCGCCGCCCCATGGATCACGTTCGTCGCGACGTTCGCAATCAGCCTCGTCGCAGGCGCGGTCGCGGCGTGGCTGCCGACGTGGAGGGTGTTGAGGAAGCCGGCGGCGGAGATTGTGAGAGCGGCGGAGTAGGGGGAAAGAGGTGAGGGTGAGTCCGAGCGGCCATAAGCCATAAGCCAGAAGCCATAAGGAAAGACGACGGGACTGTCGGTCGCTTGACAAGTTGGGACGGTTCCATCAGTGGAATTCGAAAGGCGAGGCAGTCGGATCAGAAGACGAGCGGCTTCCCCTGCCGGACCGCCTCGACCAGCTGCCTGACCTCCTTGCCGCCCCCCGCGTAAACGAGTCCGGCCAGGCGGGCCAGTCGCTCGACCTTCAAACCAGGATTCGCCGCCACTATCCGGGAAAAGTCTGCCGCATCCTGCATCTTGTCCGGATGCTCCCGATAGATGCCGACCATCGCCGCGAACTTGAGCGCGGCGGCCATCTCGAGATCCGGAATCCGGGCGGGCTGCCCCTCGATCTTCAAGCGCAGGCTGTTCTCGAAGACCGTCCGTAGCAGCTTGTCCTTCGGCTTCATCAGGTCGATGACCGCCTCGTTCGTCGCGGGATCGATCATCCGCGTCACGACCTCGAGGTCGCGCACCCGGAGGTCCGGAAATGCCTCTCTGAGTGTGCGTACGGCCTTCCGGTGGCACTTGGAAGCAATGACGACGTCCACGTCCACCGTCGCCCGGGGTTTCCTTGTCCAACCCCCGATCGCGTGCGCCCCGGCGAGGACGAATTCCACTTCGGCGTCGTTGAGCACCACAAGCACTTTGTGAAGCGGGACCATGTGTTTCACCTGCCAGCTCGAGAGAGTAGCTGCGGTCAGGATGCTCGTGGCGTGCCGTGCGGCGCTCAGCGTGGAAGACCCTCCATGAGCCCCGAATTCTATCACAGGCGCCGCAGGGCGCGGTGGTGCACGGACCTAGTTCCCCCTTCCCCTGCCCTTCCCCTTGGCCTTCCCCGCCTTCTTCGGCTTCCCCGCCGCCACCTCCCCGCCGATCGCGCCCGCGGCGGCATCCAGGCCTTTCGCCATCGCCTCCATCCCCGCCGACATCGCTTCCCCCAGGCCTTTGGCCATCTGGTTCATCAGCTCGCCCACGTCGACGCCCATCATCCGCGTGATGCTCGCGGCCATGTCGACCATCCAGGCGCCGGAGCGGCGGACGAGGACGAGGGGAAGGGCCGGCGGGGCGGACGTGCCGGGGCGGGCGCGGACGGCGGCGATGGCGACGGCACGGTCGCCCTCGGCTTGCGCGGGGCCGAGCTCGAAGGAGGCGGTCGAGTCGTGCATCGTTTTGAAGTCCAGCGATTCGCCCGCGCCCAGGATGAGAAGCCCGCGCGCCGCGGATTCGTCGCCTTTCACGACGGCGTTCAAGAAGGTCTCGGCGGCGGAGCGGGCGGCGGCGAGGTCGGCGGGGGTGAGGGGCATGGAGGAGTCCTTTCGAGGGAGAATGGTGAAGGGACTTTAACTGAAGGGGATGCGGGAAACGACGGATTGAGGCGGCCGGCGCCGTGTAGACTCTCGCCACTGGACTCCAGGAGACTTCCCATGAGCTACCGCCTTTCGCTTCCCGCCGTGCTCCTTCAGATTTTCGCGGTCGCGGCCGCCGCGGGTCCCCAGCCGCCGGAGATCGAGTACGTCGACGAACTGGACGACGCGAAGGCGGCGCCGATGCTGGAGAAGCTCGTCAAGAAGGCCGTGACGGCGAAGGACGCGGTGAAGATGGCGGACACGATCGCGAAGCGGCGGCTGTACGCGGCGGGGCTCAAGGACACTCAGAAGCTCACGTTCGACTGCCCGGACGGGGTGTCGCGCGAGTTCACGTACATCCTGCCGAAGAAGTATTCGCCGAAGAAAGCCATGCCGGTGCTCGTGTGGCTCCACGGCGCGATCAGCCAGCCGCCGCCGGGCGGCGGCGCGGGAGAAGCAGCGCTGTTCGCGCCGGCCGTCGAGGAGTTGGGGCCGATCATGATCGGCCCCTCCACGCACAGCAAGGTGGAGTGGGGCACGCCTCAGTGCCGGGCGCTGGTGCGGCACGCGGTAGAGTACGTGAAACGTAATTTCCGAGTGGACGACGACCGCGTGTACCTCTGTGGCGACTCGGACGGCGGGCGCGGCACGTATGCGATCCTCGAGACACTCGCGGGGACGTTCGCGTGCGCAGTACCGGTGATCGGCTCGCCCGGCGGCGTCACCCGCTTCAATAATCTGCGAAACCTGTCCCTCCTGGCCATCAACGGCGAGAAGGACCCGCTGTTCAAGATCGCCGAGGTCCGCGAAGACGTCGAAGGGATGAAGGCCTCCGGGATCGACCTGACGTTCATGGAGCAGGCGGGCAAGGGCCACGACCCGCGGCTGTTCCTGGAGCAGGCCGCGGCGGTGCGCAAGTTCCTCGCGGCGCACGTGCGCGAGGCATTTCCGAAAAGCGTGCACTGGACCGTGGATCCGAAGGAAGGCGAGACCGCGATGCAGTTTCCGGCGAACACGTTCCGGTGGATCCGGATCGACGAAGCCGGGGCGGCGACGAGCCGGCACGCGTTCGAGGACGCGAGCAAGGGTCTGCTTCGCGCGGACCTGCCGCGGATCGAAGCGACGCGCGAGGGAAACAAATTCTCGGTGCGGACGAGCGGCGTGACGAAATACACGGTGCTGCTCGCGTCCGACATGATCGACTTCACGAAGCCGGTGGTGATCGAGACGAACGGGAGTCCCTCGTTCGAAGGGGTGGTCGCGGCGGACGCGCGCACGGTGCTCGAGGAGGCGCGGCGGTTCCGCGACTCGCGGCTCATGTTCCATGCCCGGATCACGGTGGAGGTCGACGCCGCTCCGACATCGCCTCCGAAGGACAAGTAGGACGATTCCGCCAAACTGCCTCCGCGCCTCCGGAGTCCTACTTCGCGAGCTTCAAGGCGTGCGGCATCGGATTCCGGAAGACAGCCTCAGCGACTTCTGCGAACGCCACGGGCAGGGTAAAGGTCGCGCGCTTCAAGGGGCTCTTCTGCTCGCCGAAATTGACGTCGATATCCTCGGTCCAGACGAGATTCCCGTCGAACGTGAACAGAAGGAAGTACCTTTTGAACCACTCCTTCTTCTTCGGATCGCTGATTTCCTTCTGTAGCTTCCTTGTGGCCGCTTCTGAAAACGCGTACGTCCACATCGTGTCGTTCGCGCGGTCGGCGCTGACTTCCGAGAAGTCGACCGCGGGAGTATCGCGGGTGAGCGAAGACACCGGGCCGCCGCCCGCGGCCTTGACGTCCTGGAAGTCGTTCTCGACACGACGCACCCAACTCGTTCCCGGCGGTATTTTCGAGGTGGACAGATCGGCGGGGTTCCCCAGCGTGAAGCCGGCGGACTTCTCTTCGGGCGTCAGAGAGCGCGGCATCTTGAATTCCGCGCGCCGCCCCGCCACTCGGGCGAGCGTCTCCACGGACTTGCGGGCTTCCTCCGACAGTTTTTCCCGGGAAGCCAGTTCCACCCGAAGTTTCCCGTCGGTCTCGACCACGCTTCCCTTGATGCCCTTGATTCCGCGCACAAGGCAACGCCTGGCCATCACCGAGGCGCATTTCTCCAGATCGGCCCGGGGTGCCTCCTTCGGGCCCTCCAGCACCAGGACATCCTGACCCGACGCCGTCATCGACAGTCCGATCACCAGCCAGATAGCGCGCACCCCATTCTCCTCTCTGACTTCGACGGACCGATCTTAACACGTCTGTTTTGGCGAACTTCTGGGAAGATGCGCGGGGATCAGGACGATGACCGACTCAAGTGGGGGGGACGCCGTGGGAGCCCGGGTCGCGTGGGGAGTGGCGGGAATCATCGTCGGGGCGCTCTTTTCGGCCCTGCTCCTCAAGACCGTCGAGAGCCGCCGCGAGGGCCCCGCGGGCGGAAGCGCTGGTGGCGCGGAAAACGCGAGCGCCTCCTCTGGCAGTGCGAATTCCGAGAATCTGCGCGCAGAATTGGCGGCGGCGCAGAAGGAAGCGGAGACGCTTCGCGCGGAGGTCGAAACGCTGAGGCGGAAGGCGGAAGACGCCGCCCGCAGCGCCGGGCCGGCGGGAGGCGCTTCCTCGAAAGTGAAATCCTGGCGCGAGCTGGCCGCTTCCCTCTGGCGGGTGCGCGAAAAGGTGCGCGGGAAGAAATGGGACGACTGGCCGGCGGACTGCAAGGACCTGCAGCTCGAGATGTTCGCGGCGGTGACGGACCTGTCGCGGCGGCTGGGGCTGCCGTTCGACGAGGCGCTGATGTCGCCCGAGGGGTTGACGCGGCTGCTGGTGGACCTGCTGGAGCAATCGGAGCCGCCGCCGTCGGCGGAGGAGAAGGCCCGGCTTGAGGCGCTGGTGGCGGGGACGGAGGGGTCGTGGAAAGAGTATCTCGGGGCGCGTGAAGAGCTGTCGGCGCTGGAGCTGAGACTCGTTCGCATGGAGACGATGAAGAAGACGATGGGCGCCGTGCTCGCCGGGCTGACGCCGGAACAGGCGGAAATCGCGAAGGCGTACGAGATTTTCGAGAACCACGAGGACAGCGGGCCACAGACGTGGATCGAGGGCTCGCGCGAAAAGGTGACGAAGGAACTCAGCGCGAACTGGGTGAAGACGCTTCAGCTCGACCCGATCCAGGAGACGGCGATCCGGCCGGTCGTGGACGACTACATCGCGAAGGCGATGGAGCTGAACCAGGGGTTCTGGAAGCGGCGGCAGGAGGGCGAGGAGGTGCCGTGGCCGCAGCAGTGGCGGGCGCAGGCAGATCTCATGATTGCGACGCAGAAGAAGCTGGCGGAGACGGCGCGGCTGACGGAAGAACAGGCGAAGGCGATGAAGGAGTGGGGCGAGGTGTACGGCGTAAACATTTACGAGCCGCCGCCGCCGAAGAACGAATAACCGGAGGGACGACATGGCCCGCGGATTTGCGATCGGACTTTTCGTGAGCGCCGCGCTGACGCTCGTGCTCTGCCGGCTGCTCGACCGCGGCACGGCCGCGGCCGCGGCCGGCGCCGCCGCGGTTGCGGGCGGCTCTGCGGGCTCGCAAGCCGCTTCCCCGCCCGAAGAACCCGCGGCGGAGCTGGCGCGGCTCAAGTCGGCGAACGAGGTATTGCGGAAGCAGATCGAGGAGGCGAAGGCGGCTGCGGTGCCCGCCGCCGGCGGGATCCGGCCGGCGGCGGTCAATCCCTGGGGGGAATTCGCGAAGAAGCTCGTGGCGTACCAGCAGGCCGTGAAGACGGATCCGAAGAATGCGAAGGGCGGCCAGGACATCGGGATGGGGCTGATGTCGATGCGGGCGGCGATCGCGAAGAAATTCGGCGTTTCGATCGAGGACGCGTTTTTCACGCCGGAAGGGATCACGGCGCTCATCGACGCGGCGCTCGCCGAGGCGGACCCGCCGCTCACGGATGCGGAGCTGGCGGCGCTCCGGAGCGCGGTCGCGGAGCATGCGGCGGCGTGGGAGGAGATCGAGAAAGGGGCCGCGGGCCGGACGCGGATCGAGCAGCGGCTCGAGCGGCTGACCCGGTGCCTCGAGGCGACCGACGCGCTCAAGGCGGCGCTCGATCCGGGACACGCGGAGACTGCGGGCTCGATGCAGACGATCGGATTCGCGCTGTCGTCGAGCTTCACGAATTCGTTCTCCGCCAATGGAACGCGCGAGGAAATCCGGACGAAATTCGCGCAGCAGTGGGCGAAGGCGATCAAGCTCGATCCCTCGCATGCCGCGGCGCTCGATCCGATCGTCGAGGAATACATGAAGGCGAGCGACGCGCTCGACGCGGAATTCCAGGCGGCGGCCGCTTCCGGACAGGGCGGCTCGATCGCCGTGATGATGCGCGCGCGGCTGGCGGCGCAGGCTGCGGCCCAGCGCCGGATCGCGGAGGCGGTGACGCTGACGCCGGAGCAGCGGGCGGCGCTGTCGGAGTGGACGACGACGTACCTGTACACGCAGGCGAAGCCGGACGAGGGGGGGAAATAGCATGTGGAAGGGACTCGCGCTGGGCGTCGTGGCGGGAGCGGTGCTGGCGGCGGTCGGGTGGCGGCTGGCCGTGCCGAGGGCCGGAGCCGCAAACGCAGGTGAAGCGCCGGCCGCCGCGGGCGGCGGGGCGGCGCCGGGGCCGGCGGGATCGCCGGAGCTGGAGGCCGCGCGCACGGAGAATTCGCGGCTCACCGCGGAACTCGCTTCCATTCCGAAGCCCGTCGCCCCGGTGCGCCCGTCCCCGGGGCGTCCCGCGAGCGTCCTCGCCTGGAAGGAGCTGGGGGCGAAGATCTACAAATTGCGCGAGGAGCTCGACGCGAACCCGCCGAGTCCGGAGGCGGCGCAGCTGATGGAGGAGTTCATTTCCGTGCTCGCCGAGACGTCGCGGCGCGACGGGGTGTCGTTCGAGGAGGCGATTCTCGCGCCGGGCGGGATGCTGGGGCTGATGTGCGGCGTGCTCGAAGGATCGGACATGGCGCCGGACGCCGCGCAGCAGGCGAAGATCGACGCGCTGATGGAGGCGCAGGAACTTGCCTGGAAGGACTATCTCGCGAAGCGCGGCGACGTGTCGGGGATGCAGCGGAGCCGCGACCTCCTGGCGTTCGCGGGGCGCGGCGTGGGCGAGCTGCAGGGCTCGCTGACGCCCGGGCAGTTTGAGATGCTCGACAAGCTCGACATGTGGAACGACGTTCCCACCGCGGGCGGCAATCACGGTTTCCGGGGTACGCGCGAGTCCGTCGCCGGGCAGATCGCGGGCGGCTGGACGCAGTCGCTGGCGCTTGACGACACGCAGGCCATCTCCATCCGGCCGATCGTCGACGAGTACATGCGCAGCTACGACGACCTCAAGCTCGACCTCGAGCGCCGCCGTGCCGCGGGCGAAAAGGTCGACGACTGGGCCGGAGCGGTGAAAGAAGCCGATCTGCTCGTCGCGGCGGAAAAGCGCATCCGCGAAACGCTGCACCTGACTCCGGCGCAGGAGGAGGCGCTGAAATCCTGGAGCGGCCGTTACGCGTTCAGCATCGAGGAAAGCAAGTAGCGGGTGTCCCAAGCGGACGGTGATTGCGGGCGGGCCATAAGCCAGATGGGATGAGAAGGCCAACCTCCGTTGGCGAAGTACCCTGTTAGGGGTCTTCATTAACCTAGCGGGCTCAAGGCCCAGAAACGGAGGTTGGCTATGGGTCAGGTTACCAAGACAGGCGATCGGTTGACA
>JACPRD010000032.1 GCA_016190145.1 Planctomycetota bacterium
CCCCGGCCGCCCCCGCCCCCTCGCCCGCCGCCGCGCCCCCGTCCTCTTCACCCACCAGGGCGTCTCCGGCCCCGCACCCATGGACGTGAGCCGCGCCGTCAGCGGACACCCGGACCCCTCTTCACTCACGCTCGAAGTCGACCTCCTCCCCGGCGCGGCCGACCTCGACGCGTGGCTGCGCGGGGAAGCGGCTTCCGGCGGGAGGCGGCTGGTGGCGACGGCGGTGGCGGAGCGCGTGGCGCGGCGGCTGGGGGAAGCGGCGATGGACTGCGCGGGGGTTCCGCGCGAGCGCAGGTTGTCGGAGCTGTCGAAGGCCGAGCGCGCGGGGCTCGTGAAGGCGCTTCACGGTCTCCCGGTGCCGCTCTCGGGCACGCTGGGTTTCGAGAAGGCGGAGGTGACGGCGGGGGGTGTGGCGCTGGACGAGGTGGATCCGCGGACGATGGAGAGCCGGCTCGTGCCGGGGCTGTACTTCGCGGGGGAGGTGCTCGACCTCGACGGGTGGATCGGGGGGTACAACTTTCAGGCGGCGTTCAGCACGGGCTGGCTTGCGGCGTCGAGCGCATGCGGACACCGCGACCGGCAGCGGATCGAGGATTGAGCGGCCGGCGCGCCGGCCCGTTCGGAGTTCGGCGTTCGGAGTTCGGCGTTGTCGGCCGCGCGGCGCACCGAGACGGCCGGCCCGCGGACAACGCCGATCGCCGAACGCCAGACGCCGAACGGACCGGCAGCGAGTCGCCACTCGGTCGACGGTAGCCGATGCCGGACGATGGGAATGGGCTTGCATGGCACTGAGAGGCCGACTAATGTCCCGGTTCTTCAGGGGGGGAATGGAGGCCGGACCGCTTGGGCGCACTTCGCATGGTGCTGGCGTGGTTCGTCGTCGCTGCCCATGCCGACCTCGTCGGGACGGGCGCCGTCCGCTACGCGGGCCCGTTCGCGCTCTACATCTTCTATGCGGTGAGCGGCTATTACATGACGCTCACGCTGACGTCGAAGTACGCGGGGCCGGGCGGGATCCGCGCCTATTTCGTCAACCGGGCGCTCCGGATCCTCCCGATGTATGCGGTGCTGCTCGCCGCGTTCGCGCCGCTCGTGCTGGCGAACGCGAATCCCACGCGCGGAGCCTGGGCGGCCCTGGGAAATCCTGGACGTGTCGCGGCGGCGGTCCTCCAGCTCACGCCGCTCGGGCAGGAGAGCGTGCACTGGATGCACATCGCCGGCGGATCGCTGCACTACACCCCGGAATTCCGCACGGAGGCGATGCCCGCGTGGCACCTGCTGGTGCTGCCCACCTGCTGGTCGCTTTCGATCGAGTGCGGCTTCTACCTGCTTGCGCCGCTCCTCGTCCGGCGGCCCCTCATGACGCGCTGCGTCATCGCCGGCGCGTCGCTCGCATGGTGGGCCGCCGCCCTCGCCGTGCGCGCCCCCGTCGACCCGTGGATCTACCGCGCCCTGCCGGCCTCCCTCGTGTTCTTCATGGCGGGTTCCGTCGTGCGCGCGCTGCACGAGCGACACCAGGCCCGCTTCGGCGCGCTCTCCGCCGCCCTCCGCGCCCGGCCCGCGCTCGCCGCCCTCGCCGTGGGCGGCTTCCTCGCCCTCCTCGTCGCCTGGCGCCTCGCGGCCCCGCACTCCGCCCACCCCGCCATGTGGCTCTCCCTCGTGCCCCTCTACGCCCTGTCCCTCACCACCCTTCCCGTCCTGTTCAACCTCTCCGGCGGCCGCTCCCCCGCGGCCCGCGTCGACAAATGGCTCGCGGACCTCGCCTACCCGATCTTCCTCGTTCACTACCCCATCATCCGCCTGACCGGCTGGGTGGACCCACTCGCCATCCTCGGCGCGAGCGCCGCCGTCTCCGCCGTCGCCCTCGTGCTCGTCGATGTCCCCGTCCGCTCCTGGAAGCTCGCCCCACCGGCCCGCGCGACGGAAAATCCCGCCAGCTGAGGCGAGAGTTTGAGAAAAAAGTCGGCCCTGGCTACTCCGTCTGCCGGCAGGAGGGTTCGCGATTGGCCGAGACTGACGAGCCGGTTGTTCGGAAACGGCTCAGGAGAAGGAGGAGGAGAAGGAGCAGGAGGAGGAACGGCCTCGGTGGGACGACCTCCTCCTCCTCCTCCTCAGTCGCTCCGCGAGCGCCGTCGGAAGACGGTCCCCCATTGCCCCGTGCCCGCCTCACTTCATTCTCATCCCCGAGGGTGATCCCCGGATCATGGGTGACTCTCCGACTCTGGTACGATCACCGTTCATGCGCCCCCCCGGATGGACTTTCCTCGGAGCCCAGCTCGCGATCGCCGCGGGACTCGCCACCCTGTCGATCGCCGAGCGGCATCGCCACGTCCTGACGGAAGCGGAGATCCGGACGGCGGAAGTGGCGGCGCGCGCCTCCGGCGAGTTCCCGGAAGATCCGGCCGGGTCCTCCCCGGGTGAACCCGCGGCCGAGCCCGAGGAACCGGTTGACGTCGGCGAGGACGACGACACCGAAGCCGACCCGCTCGATTCCGTGGAGTGGGATGAACCGGGAACCCTCTCCCTCGATCGCCAGCGCGTCTACGCCGATCTCCTCTTCCAGAGCCTCCTCAAAGACGAACGCGACGGCTCCGATCTCGCGTGGGGCCTCGAGGACTGCGACCCGGGCGTCGCGCTCGAAGCCCTGCTCCGGTACTGGCCGCAGATCGCCGACGCCGGGATGCGGCAGGAACTGCTCGAGAACGTCGGCTGGAACGAGGGCTCCGCGAACGTCCTGGCCCTCGTGGACCTCGGAATGGGCGACGCCGACGCGAACGTCCGCGCCGCCGCGCTGAACGCCCTGTTCGACCATTTCTACGTGGAACTGCCCGACGACCCCGCTGCCTGGAGGGCCTGGAGGGACCGGACGCGAGGCTCGACCGATGAGGAATTACTGAGGCTCGGCGCGCGGGATCTGGTCCGGCGCCTCGAAGAGCTCGGCCCCGGCGGCGGCGCCGCCGTCTACGCGCGCCTCCAGGAGGCGAGCGACGAATCGCCGCAGGCCCTTCAGGAAGCCGGGCTGGCACCCCTTCTCGAGAAGTGGCTGGCCTCGGGCCCGGAGGGCGCCGAACTCGCGGTGGACCTTCTCAACTACGCGGAGACCGATCCGGAGTGGAGCCGTCTCCACGTGCTCCCTCTTCTCTCGAATCCGGCGACGCGCGCGACCGCGCTCCGAGCGCTCGGCTCCACGGACACCGACTGGGCGCTGGCGGAGGCGAAGACCTGGCTGGGCACCGACGACTACCTGACGGCGTCCGCCGCCGCGGGAGCCGTGGCGCGGCTTGCGCCGCCCCGGGAGGCGATTCCGCTCCTCATCGCCGCGCTGCGCAAGGCGGAGTCTCCGGACGCCCGGAGCGCGATCATCTGGGGCGGGCTCTACGGCCTGACGCAGATTCCCGGAAGCCGGAATCACACGGTGGAGTGGTGGGAAGACTGGTGGCGGCACAACTCGGCGTACTACGAGAGTGCGGAGGGGGCGCGATGAACAGGACCCTCGCGGCCGCCAACGCCGCCGCGCTCGCCGCGATCGTCGCCCTCGCCTGGCAGCTGCACGCCTCCATCGGGCGCACGGGCGGGCTGGAATCGCGGCTCGCCGAGGCCCGCACGCGTCGAACGCTGGCGGAGTCGGCGCGGCGCAGCGTCGCGGCGGATCCAGCCCCGAAACCGGAGGCGGGCCTGGGGGCAGGCCCTTCGATTTCCCAGTCCGCCGCCCGCGTGGCCGAGTGCCTGGAGGGGATCATCCACGACCCCGCGCGGGCCTGGGGACTCTGCAGCACGCTGGCCGACCTCGATCCCGACACGGTCCTCGCCGGACTCCGCGAACGCTGGAAGGAAATCGCCGACCCGAAAATACGCCGGCAACTGCTCCAGCGCTTCTGCCAGTCCGGCCGCCTCTTCCCGCGCTCCTGCGACTTCCTCGACCTCTACCTCACCGACCCGGATCCCGGCACGCGCTTGATCGGAGCCGAACAGCTCCGGCGCATGGTCCTGCGGGACTTCGAAGCCGATCCGGAGGGGTATGCGGAGTGGCGGAAGCGCACGCGCGGCCTGTCCGACGGGGAGGTCTGGGGAGTCGTCGCGGAGGATTTCCTCGAGCGGATCCGCACGGCCGGCCCCGAGCAGATGGCTTCGGGCGAACTGCTGCTCTGGGCCGCGCCCTGGAGCCCGGCCTGGGGCAGGCTCCGGGGACAACCGGACCTGACGCAGGCGCTCTCCCGCTGGATCGGATCCGGCGACACGGAGGCCATCACGAGCGCGCTCTACGTGGTCGACGGCTACGACACCGGCGAGGAATTCCTGCGCAACAACGCGGTCCCGTTTCTCGCAAATCCCGACACCCGCCTGGCCGCCATCCACGCGCTCAGCAACTCCGAAAACCGCTGGGCGATCCCGGAGCTCACGCCGCATCTGCAGGACTCCGACCCGGAAGTCGTCACGGCCGCCGCGGACGCGCTCTGCGAAATCGGCGACCTGGCGGCCCTGCCGGACATCATCGAGGCCATGAAGCGGATGACCGATCCGGAGCGGCTGGCGGAGTTGAACTCCTGGAGCCTTCAGCGGATGACCGGGGTCTGCCCGCACTCTTCGCACGACGCGGCGTGGTGGGCGAGATGGTGGGCGGAGAATGGGGAGAGGCTGAGGGGGGAAAGAGAGAACGACAATTATTAATTTTGAATTATGAATTTTGAATTCTGAATTGAAGGGCGGCGGCTACGGACCGAGGCGGTCGAGAAGGCGGCGCGCGAGGACGTGGCCGGGACGGAGCTCGAGCGCGCGGCGGGCCAGGGACTTCGCCCGCTCGAGAGAGGCCGCGTCGCCTCGGGCGGCCAGCAGTTCGGCCAGGTCGACCAGGAGATCGGCGCTCTCGATCTCGTCGAGCCCCGCTTCCAGCTCGCGCACCGCGCCCGGCGCGTCCCCTCGCTCGAGGAGCCAGCGCGCCAGGTTTCGCCGCGCCGGGACGTAGCGCGGCGCGAGCCGCACGGCCTCGCGGAACTCCTCCCCCGCGCGCCCGTCGCGCTTCTTCGCGAAGTACGTCCCGAGATTATTGTGGGCCTCGGGATACCCGGGCCAGAGCTGAAGGGCCTTTTCGTAGCACCCGAGCTGCTCTTCTTCCTCGAACAGCGCCCGCAGCGTCCCCATCCGGTACGCGCGGATCGCCGCGGCGCGCCGCGCACCCTCGCCCCACGGCCAGAGCCCGCCCGGGCTCCCGACCGCGCCCGCGTCCGGCGCGGACGCCGGACCAAGCCGCTTCACGATCCCTGCGTTCGCCCCGTCGCGCCGCGCGAAAACCACCGCGACCTCGTCGCGCCAGACGAGCGCCCAGGCGGGCGAGCGCGCGAGCCAGGCCGCCAGCGCCCTCGTATCCGCGGACTGGTGCGTCATGAACGCGATCTCCAGCCCGTAGCGCGCGGCGTAGGCGTCGAACGGCTCGGCGAGGCGGGTCACGCGGTCGTATTCCTCGAGGTTCTCCAGGTTCCAGTCGCCCTCGCCGTTCATCGTGGGGACGGAGGCGGGAAAGCGGCGGAGCGTGTAGTAATTGCCGGCGTCCCAGTTGGTGAAGGCGTTGCCGGTGAATCCCTCGCGGTCGAGGAAATCGCAGGCGTGGACGGGAAGCGAGGTCCGGCAGACGCCGAAGCCGGAGCGGCGCGAGGAGCGTTCCCAGGTGGCCCAGAGGTCCGAGCTGGAGAGTGCGGCGGTGAGGGCGAAGGCGGCGCCGAGGGCCGCGGCGGCGGCGAGCCCGGCGCGGCGCGGCGCGGCCCACGCGGCCGCCGCTTCGTGGAGATTCCGCGCGATCACCGGGAACAGCAGGACGCCCGCGATCGAGATGTTGCGGCGGTACGAGAACGCCGCGAGCGCCCCGACGGCGAGGACGCCGAGGTCGAAGGTCCGGAGGCGTCTCCAGTTGAGCGCGAGCGCCGCCGCCGCGAGCGGGACGACGATCCACACCGCGACGAGCGACGCGCTCGACCACGTCACGGTCTCCGTCACGCCGGCGAGCTCCGTGATCCACCCGCGGTACCACTCCGGCCCCGAACGGTAGCGCGCGAGATACTCGAAGGGCACTTTCACCACGCGCCATCCCTGCGGGTTCAGGAGCACCGCCGCGAACGAGCCCGCCGTCGCCAGCGCCCACGTCCGCGCGTGCGCCCGCCCCTCCGCGCGCAGCATCGCGACCGCGGCGGCTCCCGCGAGGACGCACGGCGCGAGGATCGACAGCGCGTGAAGGTTGATCCCGACCGCCACGACCGCCGGCATCGCCCACAGCGCGCGCCCGGGCCTGCCGTCCCACGTGACCAGCGCGAGCGTCGCCGCGAGCACGAGGTAGATCGACAGCTCGGATCGGATGTCCCAGCGCTCGTACATCAGGAGCGCCGCGCAGAGCGTCGCGACGGCGCACGCCGCCGGCCCCGCGGGACGCGCCGCGGCCCAGAGAAGCGCAAACGTCAGCCAGAGGAACGCGATCTTGACGAGCGTCAGACCCGTCCAGCCGCCCGCGCGGTACACGATCCACGTCCCGGCCTGGAACAGCCACCGGTCCTGGTACAGAAACCCCGGCCGCTTGCACGCCGTGAACTGCTCGGGACGCGGAAGCTCCCGATGCTCCACGATCCAGCGCCCTTTCGCCAGGTGCTGCCCGACGTCCCAGTTGTAAACCTGGCACGCGCCCAGCACGAAGATCAGCGCGGCGGAAGCAAGCCCCCAGGCCGCCAGCGCCCGGTGGCCCGAGCCGCCCCCGGATCGTGAGGCCGCTTCATTCCCGGATGCGGTTGAACCTCGCTCGCTGCCTCCGTTCATCCCGACCGCTCCTTCGACTCACAGCCCCTCATGCCAGCAGGAGAAGGAGGAGGAGAAGGAGCAGGAGGAGGAACGGCCTCGGTGGATCGACCTCCTCCTGCTCCTCCTCCTGCTCCTCCTCCTCAGTCGTTCCGCGAGCGCTGTCGGAAAGCGGACCCCCGTTGACTCGTGCCCGCCTCACTTCATTTTCATCCCCGAGGGTGATCCCCGATCATGGATGGCTCTCAGACTATTCCCGCTTAAGGTCCATCACGCAGCGGAACCCGATCCGGTCCGACCGCTCCCCCGGCTCCTCCTCCCAGCGCCGCCAGAGACTGGTCTCCAGCTTCGAACTCCCCCAGTTGGCCCCGCGCACCACACGCTTCTTCCCGGACGTCGGCCCCCACCACACCTCGAGGCTCACTCCCGGCGCCGGCAGCGTCGCGTGCCAGTCGTAGCACCACTCCGACAGGTTGCCCGCCATGTCCTCAGCCCAGCACGCCGACCGGTCCTCCAGGAACGTGCCCCCCGCGGCGACCCGCAACGACGTGTCCCCCTCCCCGACGTTCGCAGCCCCTGCCTTCCACTCCGCTCCCCACGGGTACGCCACCGGCCCGTCCGGCGTCCACGTCGCCGCCCGCTCCCACTCCGCTTCGCTCGGCAGCCTCCTGCGCGCCCACGCCGCGTACGCCCACGCGTCCCACCAGTCCACCCGAGTCACCGGCAAGTTCCGCGTCTCCGCCGTCACCCGGAACCCCGGCGGCGCGTGGTCCTTGCCCTTGACCTCGTCCACGTGGCAGAGATCGTGGCCCTTGGAAGCGATGTGCTCGAGAAACTTCGCGTACTGCTCCATCGTGACCTCGCGCGCGTCGATCAGGAACGACGGCACCCAGGCCCTCGCCCCCTCCCCGCCCAGCGCCTCGCGCCCCGCCGGCACGAACACCACCCCCGCCTTCCACTCCTCCGCAACCTTGCGGCCGACTTCGAGAAGCGCCCCGACCGCCTCGCGGTCCTCCTTCTCCTTCAGGATCCCCTCCAGCCTCTTGATCGCCGGCCCGTACCGCCCCCGCTTCGCGTCCGCCCGCGCCTGCTCGATCGGACCCGGCGGCGCGGGCGCCTTCTCCCCACCCCCCCCGACCGGCGCCGGCGCCGGACCCTGCGCCCTGAGCATCGGCTCCACCTGCTTCCAGCCCCACCACGAGGCGCCCGCCGCCGCGCCCACCAGCAGCAGAAATCCGAATGCCTTCGGCACCTTCGAAACCCGCTTCGGCTTGAACCCCCCGTACGACTGCGTCGGCTTGGCCAGCGGCGCCATCACCGGCCCCGATGGCGCGCGCGGCGCTTCTTTCTTTTCGACATTGGGAAGCGGCGACGCCGGGACGTACGCGGGGCCACGCTTCTTCGTCTTCGATTCCTCGCGGCGCTCGCGCGCCTCGCGCACCTCGCGGACCGCTTCCGGCTGCGCCTCGGGAGGCGTGGATTCCATGGAGGGCGTCTGGGGAAGCGACCAGACGGGCGACCCGCCCTGCGGCGCGGGGGCGGCGGCCTCGCCGACCACGGGTTCCTCTCCCGAGGGCGGCGGCAGGGGGGCGCTCGCGCCGGGAATGACCTCTCCGCGCAGCTCGCGCGCGGCCAGGTCCAGCTCGAACGCGCACTCGGACGCGACGGGGCGCATCCCCGGATTCTTGTCGAGGCAGCGAGCGACGAGGTTCGCGATACGGTCCGGCACCGCGGGATTCAGGTCCCGGACCTGCGGCGCCGGCTGCGCCCGATGCGCCTTGACAACTTCTTCCCCCGTCCCCTCGAACGGCGGCCGGCCCGTGAGCGCGCGGTACAGCAGGGCCCCGAACGAATACACGTCCGCCGGCGGGTTGGGCTCCGCGGTCCATTCGGGGGCGAGGTACTCCGCGGTCCCGGGAGCGCCCCCCGCCTCCGGAACGGCGCGCGCGATCCCGTAATCGCTGACCCGGACGTCCCCTTTCTTCGAGAGCAGCACGTTCTCCGGCTTGAGGTCGCCGTGCCCGAGGCCGCTCGCGTGGATCGCCTCGAGCCCGCGCGCGACGTCGCGGAACGCCACGGCCGCAAGCGCCGGCTCCATCGCTCCCTGCCGCTTGAGCCGCGCCGCCAGCGTCTCCCCGTCCACGTAGTGCTGCACGATCACCTTCGCATCCTCGTGCTTCCCCGCGTCCAGGTACGCCGCCAGGTTCTCGTGCTCGAGCGCGCTCAGCGTCTCGGCGTTCGCGATGAACCGCCGCAGCGCCTCGTCGGTCGCCTCGCTTCCGGGCGGAAAGACCTTGAGGACGACGGCCCGACCGAGCGCCATGTGCTCGCCCTGGAAAACCTCGGACCAGGTGCCGCGCGCCAGCCGCCGCACGATCTGCACCCCGAGGACCTGCTTGCCGATGAGTTCGAGCGCCTCTGCCATCGCGCCTAGGCCTTCTTCCGTTTCACCAGCCGCCCCGTGTTGAACCCCCGGGGCCTCGGCCCCGGTGCCGCCCCCTCCTTCACCCCGTCCGCCACATGCGTCGGCACGAACCCCTTCGGCTTCTCCGCCGCCTCCACCGCCGCGTCGTCAGGCTTCCCGAAGTCGTACCGGTGACTTGAGAACCCCTTCGGCCGCCCCTCGAGCACCTCGGGGGGAAGCGCCGGTGCCGCCGCCGGCTTCTTCTCATCGGCGGCCTTCTGGGCCGCTTTCTTCCTGCGGAATTCTTCGAAAGGATCCACGGGCTCGGGCATCGCCGGTCCTCCTGCGTTCGTGTTCCGAGGGGTCAGTGTAAGCTCCGGAAGGGGTTTTTGCAGCCTCCCCCTTGATTACCGGCGCCTCTACCGATAGAAATGAGGGTAATCCCATCGGGACTTCCCCCCATGTCCTCCACCCCGCCCCGCCCGCGTTCTCAGCCCGGAGGCGACCTGACCGAGCTCGCGGTGTCCGTGTTCGACAAGGTCAAGCGGATCAAGTCCGAGAATCCCGACCTCTCCCGCCGGATCGACCGGCTGGAGGCGGACATCCGGAAGAAGATGGTCGAGATCAAGTCTCTCGTCGAAAAGTTCGACAAGAAGGACAGGGATCTCGTGACCGTCCTCATCATCAACGGTTTCCACAGGACCGCCGATGAAGTCCTCATCGACTGACCGGGAGAAGAAACGCGACGCCGACCGGACGCACCGGCCGACGCGGACGGTCCGCGCCCTCCCGTTCGGCCCCCTCGGCCCCTATATCCCCTCGATCGCCACCGCCTTCGTGCGCACCCTGAGCCGCACCTGCCGCGTCGTCGAGCGCCGCAACGAGGAATACATCGCCACCCGCTTGATGGGCGAAAAGAAGCCCGTCGTCCTCGCCCTCTGGCACAACCGGATCTTCTTCTCCCTCTACTACATGGACCGCCGCTTCCACCAGCACGGCGCTCCCTTCTCCCTCCTCGTCTCCGCCAGCAAAGACGGCGAACTCATCGCGCGCCTCATCCAGTACATGAAAGCCGACGTTGTGCGCGGCTCGAGCAGCCGCGGCGGACGCGAAGCCCTCCTGGCGCTGATGGACCGGACCGACCGCGGCTTCACGGCGGCGGTCACGCCCGACGGACCGCGCGGACCCCGCTACCACGCGCACCCGGGCGCGGTCGTCCTCGCCCAGCGATCCGGCCTCCCCATCGTCCCCATGACCTGCGGCATCCGCCGCTCCATCGTCTTCAAGTCCTGGGACCGGTTCATCTGCCCCCTTCCCATGTCCCCCGTCCGCATCCTGTTCGGCGATCCGATCTGGGTCCCCAAGGACGCCGACGAAGGCATGCGCGAGTACTTCCGCCAGAAGCTGCAGAACGACCTGATCGCGCTGACCACCGAAGCGGACGACTGGCGGACCCTGCGGAGGACGCCGCCTGCCCGCGGTCGGACGCTTTCCTCAGGGCATTGAAGTGGGGCTCCGGATTCCCTGTCTGAGGTGCGGGAAGTGGGAGGAGGAGTGCGCGTGTCCGGCGCTTCCCCGCGAGCGGGAGCCCGAGCCGCCACCGGTCGTGGAGGTTTCCGTCGCGAAGCCGGAGGTTCGCGCCGAGGTGATCCGGATGCGGCGCGAAAAGCGCGGGGGCGGCCGCGAGGTGGTGGTCTTCGAGGGATTTCCGCGCGACGTGGATCTTGAAGCGCTTGCCGGCGAGCTGAAGAAGGCGTGCGGGACGGGCGGGACGGCGAGACAGGGCGCGATCGAGCTGCAGGGCGACGTGCGCAATCGTGTCTCGGAACTCCTGCTCTCCAAAGGCTTTCGGACGGTCCGGGCGGGCGGGTAGCGGGCGGCGAAGTCGCGACGCGGTCCTTCGCCCTCGGCTCACGAACGGCAGGGCAAGGTCAAGGGCAAGGTCAAGGGCAAGGGGGCGCGGCTGACGCCGCGCCAAGGCGACGGCCCCCAATTCAACATTCAAAATTCACCATTCATCATTGCCTTTCCTCTCCCCCCTCTCTTCCCCCTCCATCCCACCCTTGACCTCCCCCCCTCCCCGCGTACAATGCTCCTCCCTTTCGCCTCGCGGCTGCGTATCCCCGCGTGAACCGGGGAGCCTCGCCCGATGTCGGGCGCGGTCTCGGCGGAGGCGACGAACAGCCAGACCCTACCGGAGGATGCATGGCCCTCGTTTCCGTCCAGGAACTCCTGGAGTCCGGCGTCCATTTCGGACACCGCGTCAGCCGCTGGAACCCGAAGATGAAGCCCTACATCTTCGGCAAGCGCAACCTGATCCACATCATCAACCTGCGCGAGACCATCAAGGGCCTGATCCAGGCCTACGAGTACTGCAAGCGCCTCGCCGCCGAGGGACAGGAAATCCTGTTCGTCGGCACCAAGCGCCAGGCCAAGAAAGTCGCCGAAGTCGAAGCCGCCCGCTGCCAGCAGCATTTCGTCAGCGAGCGCTGGATCGGCGGCACCATCACCAACTTCACCACCATCAGTTCCCGCCTCAAGCGGCTCCTCGAGATCGAGTCGCAGGAAGCGGCGGGCACGCTCGACCTGTACACGAAGAAAGAGAAGTCGATGGTGATGCGCGAAAAGCGCAAGCTGAAGCGCAATCTGGACGGGCTGCGGAACATGAAGAAGCTGCCCGCGGCGCTGGTCGTGGTGGACCCGAAGAAGGAGAAGATCGCGGTCCAGGAGGCCCGGAAGGCGGGCCTTTCCGTGATCGCGCTCATCGACACCGACGGCGACCCGAGCCGAGTGGACATCCCGATCCCGGGGAACGACGACGCGATGCGCGTGATCCAGATCGTCTTCCAGCGCCTCGCCGACGCGATTCTCGAAGGCAAGCAGAAATACCTGCAGGTCCTCAAGGCGCAGGAGGAGCAGCGGCGCAAGGAGGAGGAGGAGCGCAAGAAGAAGGCGGCGGAGGAGGCGAAGAAGAACGCCGAGAAGGCCGCGATCGCCAAGGCCGAGGCCGAGAAGGCGGCGGCCGCCAAGGCCGCGGAGGCAGCGAAGGCAGGAGCCGCGAAGGCGGAAACCGACAAGGAAACCGCCGCGTCCGAGGGAGCCAAGCCGAGTTAAGACGGTCCGTCGTGCCGATAACGGTGGGGCGGGCACCAGCCCGCCCCTCCTTCGCATTCAGGGGATGACATGAGCATCGATGCCTCTCAGGTCAAGGAACTCCGGGAACGCACCGGGGTCGGAATGATGGAGTGCAAGGGCGCCCTCGTCGAAGCCAACGGCGACATGGAGAAGGCCGCGGAAATCCTCCGCAAGAAAGGCATCGCCAAGGCCGACAAGCTCGTCGGCCGCGAAGCCAAGGCCGGCCGGGTCGGCTCCTACGTCCACTTCAACGGCAAAGTCGCCACCCTCGTGGAACTCAACTGCGAGACCGACTTCGTCGCCAACACCGACGACTTCCAGAACCTTCTCAAGGACATCGCCCTTCACATCGCGTTCGCGAAGCCGACCGTCGTCAACCGCGAGCAGCTCCCCAAGGAGCTCGTCGAGAAGGAAACCGCCCTCTACTCCGATACGGTCAATGGCAAGCCCCCGGAGATCGCCGCGAAAATCGTCACCGGCAAGCTCGAAAAGGGCCTGTACGTCCAGCACTGCCTCCTCGACCAGGTCTTCTGCAACGAGGAGAAATTCAAGGGCACGATCGGCGACATGATCAAGGCCGCCGTCGGCAAGATCCGCGAGAACATCTCCGTCCGCCGCTTCGCCTGGAGCGAAGTCGGCGTCGGCGGCGCGGCGAGCCTGTGAGCGAAGCCCGCTACAAGCGGATTCTGCTCAAGGTTTCCGGGGAAGGGCTGTGCGCCACCGGCAACAAGGGTCTGGACATCGACGAGATCGACTGGCTCGCGAAGGAGATCCTGAAGGCGCGGGATCTGGGCGCGCAGGTGGCGGTAGTGGTGGGCGGCGGGAACATCGTGCGGGGCGTGGAGCTGTCCAAGCGCGGAGTCACGGCGCCGACGGCCGACTACATGGGGATGCTGGCGACGGTGATCAACTCGCTCGCGCTCCAGGACGTGCTCGAGAAGCACGGCGCGGCCGTGCGCGTGGCGACGGCGATCTCCGTGCACAGCGTGGCGGAGCCCTACATCCGCCGGCGCGTGCTCGCGCACCTCGAGAAGGGCCGGATCGTCATCCTCGCCGCCGGCACCGGCAATCCGCACGTCACGACGGACACGGCCGCGGCCCTGCGCGCGACGGAACTGGGCTGCGAGGTCATCCTCAAGGCCACCAAGGTCGACGGCGTCTACACCGGCGACCCGAACAAAGACGCGAAAGCCGTCAAGATCGAGAAGCTCTCCTACATGGACGTCCTGAACCAGCGCCTCAAGGTCATGGACTCGACTGCGATCTCGATGTGCATGGAGTACCACATCCCGATCATCGTCTTTAACCTGAAGAGCGCCGGCAACATCGCCCGGGTGGTCCAGGGCGAATCCATCGGAACCATGATCTCCTAGAGGTTTCCATGTCCTACGACGACATCCTGCTGGAAGCGGACGACAAGATGGACAAGGCCGTGGGCGTCCTCACCGAGGAGTTCAAGGGGATCCGCACCGGCCGCGCGACGCCCGCGCTCGTCGACCATCTCGTGGTCGAGTACTACGGCGCACCGACGCCCCTCAAGCAGGTGGCCTCGATCTCGTGCCCCGACCCGCGCATGATCGTCATCAAGCCCTACGACGTGAGCGCGCTTCAGGGCATCGAGAAGGCCATCCAGAAATCCAATCTCGGCATCAATCCCCAGAGCGACGGCAAGCTCATCCGCCTCGCCATCCCGCCCCTGTCCGAGGAGCGCCGCAAGCAGATGGCCAAGATGGCGCGCGACACCGCCGAGAAGGCCAAGGTCGCGATCCGCAACATCCGCCGCGACGCGCTCAAGCAGGCCGAGGAAGAAGAAAAGAAGGGCAAGATGACGGAGGACGAGCTGACGCGCTTCAAGGACGAGATCCAGAAGTCGATCTCCGACCACGAAAAGAAGATCGACGACCAGGTGGAGAAGAAGTCGAAGGAGATTCTGGAGGTTTAGGCGAGACGCGTTCGCCGTTGCCGCTCGCCGTTCGATCAGTTCCGAACCTCGCCGTCCCGCTCCTTGATAACCTGTTGTCCAGTCATGTCCGACCGAGGGATTCCTCCGTAGACGACCTGCTCCGCAAATGAGGTGATTCGATTTGCGAGGGGGTTTGAGCGGGGCGGCGGAGCACGGCGCGGGACCGGGCGCGCAGCCCTTCGCGCGCCAGGGTCCGCGCCGAGCGGAGCCGCCTCGCTCAAACCCCCTCGCAAATCGAGGGCGTAGCTCAGCCGGTAGAGCAACAGCCTTTTAAGCTGTGGGTCGTGGGTTCGAATCCCACCGCCCTCATTTTGAAGGACAGGTCCTGCGGGGGCGGAAGATCGGACGGCGCTCGTCAATTCGCGACGGGGTTCAAGGGCACGGCGGAGCACGGGGCGGGACGGGGAGCGCAGTCCTTCGCGCGACCCGGTCCGGCCCGAGCGGAGCCGCGCCCGCCGAACCCCATCGCGAATTGAAGCCCCCATCGTCTAGGCTGGTCTAGGACACGGGCTTTTCAAGTCCGCGACACGGGTTCAAATCCCGTTGGGGGTATCGTCGTTCGGCGCCGGCCCGGCCGCAGCCTCGCGCGCCGGCGCTTCACTTCGTTTCCACGGAGACTCCTTCCATGCCCGACCGCATCCGCAAGGTCGCTCACTTCAATGCTTCCGTCCCCAACGAACCCGGCGCCGGCGCGCGGCTGCTCGAAGCGCTTCGCGACGCGGGCGTGAACCTGCTGGCATGCTGGGGCTACCCGACGGGCGAGGGGGCGCAGATCGAGATGGTGCCGGAGAAGCCGGCGCTGTTCGTGCGGGCGGCGGCGAAGGCCGGTCTGCGGCTGGGGCCGCGGCAGGAGTCGATCCTGATCACGGGGACCGACCGGCCGGGCGCGATGGCGGAGACGTTTCACAAGCTCGCGACGGCGGGAATCAACATCGGCGCCTCGCAGGGCGTCGCGACGGGGAACGGGCGCTGGGGAGCGGTGGTGTACCTGCCGCCGAAGCTGATTCCGAACGCGATGAAGGCGCTGCGGCGCAGGTAGATTGGAGACAGGCGGCGTGCACGCCGAAAGAGCCTACCTCTTCAGGCACGCCCTGCTGCGCGACGTCGCCTACCAGCTCCAGCTTCCCGGCGATCGCGCGCGGCTGCACGCGCTGGCGATCGACACGATCGAGGAGATGTGCGGGGGGCGGGCGGCGGAACCGCCCTCCGAGGTGACCGCGGATGCCCTGGTTTTTCCCCCCCACCCGACCGACGCCTTCGCGCGGGAACTCGCCGCTCACGCAGGGCTCGCGACGGCGCGGAACGCCGGTCCGGACCGCATCGCCAACGCCTCGCTGAGAGTCCTCTACCTCCGCCGCGCCGCCTGGCACGCGGCCAGGCTCTTCCAGAACGACGGCGCCCGGGACCTGTGGCTGCAGCACGCGGACCTCACATCGGGAATCGCACGGGGCGAATCACTCCTCCGCGCCGCCTACGCCGCGGACCGGGCGGGGCGGCCGCCGGAAGCGGAGCCTCTCTGCAGGCGGGCGCTTCGATGCTTCCGGGCGGCGTGCGCGCGGGGGCACGAAGGCCGGACCCTTAGCTTCCTGGGAGGTCTCGACCTGGAGCTGGGCCGGCTGCGGACGGCGGAACACAGGATGCGGGAAGCGCTCGCGATCAACCGCGAAGTCGGCGACCGGAGGTCCGAGGCCGCGACGATGGCGAATCTCGGGGTGCTGTATCAGGCGAAGGGATCGCTGGCCGAGGCGGAGCGCGCCTACGAAGAGGCCATCCGGTTGCATCGGCGCGTGGGCAACCGGAAGGCCGCGGCGGTCGCCCTGGGCAACCTCGCCACGGTGTACCGTTACTCGGGAAGGGGGGCTCTGGCGGAGCCGCTGTACCGCCGGGCGCTGGAGATCCTCCGGAAGGCCGGCAAGGCGCGGGCACAGGCAGTGGTGCTGGGAAATCTCGGGAATTACTTTCGAAGCGTCGGGCGGCAGGAGGAGGCGGAGCGCACGCTGACGCGTGCGCTCGAGCTGTTCCGGAAGGTGGCGGACATCCGGAACGAGGGTGTCGTGCTGGCGAACCTCGGCAATTTGTACTGCAACTCTGGCAGGCTCGACGAGGCCGAGCGGGAGTTGGGAAAGGCGCTCGAGATCCACCTGGAGGCCGGAAACCGGCGGGCGGAGGGGGTGGTGCGGGGCAACCTCGCGGCGGTTCAGCACGGTCGCGGGCGGGCCGGGGAGGCGGAGCGCGGGTACCGGGAGGCGCTCGCCATCCACCGGGAAACCGGCAATCGGCCCGCGGAAGGCCCGCACCTGTGCGATTACGCCCAGGTCCTCATGACCTGCGGCCGCATCCGGGAGGCGCGTCGCGCCTGGCGGGCGGGCGCCCGGATTCTGCTCGAACTCGGGGATGAGGATTCCCTCCGGAGGCGGCGGGAGGCGATGGCGCGGGCGTGCGCCGTGGCCGGCGTGCCCTGCTTCGACCGCGCGATCCTCCTTTGACCCGCACTCCCCCGCGGGATACCCTGAAGGCCCTTCATCAAGGAGAACTTCGCATGCGCTTCCCCGCCGCCGTCCTTTCGTTCGCGCTCCTCGCCGGGTGCGCTTCCGAAAAACTCGTCACGGAGGGCGACCGCAAGTTCGAAGGCCGGGACTTCGACGGCGCGGCGGAGGCGTACGCGAAGGCGGCGGAGGACGCGCCCGCGGACCGGGAGCTCGCGACGAAGCTTGATGCGGCGCGGCAGAATGCGGCGATCGCGCACGCGGAGCGGGCGGCGGAGGCGGCGGAGCGGGGGGATCTTGACCGGGCGCTGGCGGAGATCGGGGTATCGCGGAAGCGGGACGCCGGGAATCCGAAGTATGCGTCGGACGAGAAGAAGTACAAGGGGCTGAAGGCGGAGGTGGCGGCGACGCTTGCGAAGGCGCGGACGGAGAGCGACCCGGCGGAGGCGTACCGGATGCTGAGCTCGGTGGCGCGGTACCGCGACGCGTTCCCGGAGATCGGGATCCGGCTGGAGCAGGCGCGCGACGGGTACGTGCGCCGGCTGCTGGCGTCGGCGGAGGACCTGGGGAAGTCGGGCCAGTGGCTGAAGTCGCAGACGCTGATCGACTACGCGACGGAGATTTCGGCGAAGAGCGCGCCGCTTTCGGAGATGGTGAAGGCGACGAAGACGAACGTGCGGGTGCTGGAGCTGCTGGACCAGGGGTACAAGCTGCGCTCGCAGGAGGACCTGGAGGGGGCGCTCAGCCGCTTCCAGACGGCTGCGGAGTTGCGGCCGGACGCGGGCGAGGCGGTGAGCGCGGTCGTCTCCACGCGGCGGGCGCTGAGCGTGGCGTATGCGGGGAAGGCGAAGGAGGCGCGGGAGGAGACGGACGACCTCGCGGCGTATGCGTGGTACGCGCGGGCGGCGGACATGGACCCGGAGGCACCGGAGGTCGAGGACATCGCGGCCGAAGTGAAGAGGGGCGCCGCGAAGGCGCTCGTGGCGAGGGCCGCGGAAGCTGGGAAGCGCGGGCTGACGGGGCTCGAGTGGCTGCGACTGGCACAGGCGCGCGCGGTGATGCCGGACGATCCGGCGATCGACCGCGACTACCGCGTCGCGACGACGAAGCTCGACCGGGCGATGCGGCCGATCATCCTCGTGAAGACGTTCCGGAACGCCACGAGGCACGAGGGGCGCGAGGTGCGCCTGGCGGCCGAAACGTACCGGCTCCTCCAGCAGCAGGCGGGGAACGGGAAGCTCGCGACGATCATGGACGAGGACGCGTACCAGATCCACCTGAAGGAAAACCCGTCGTTCACGCCGGACCTGATCGTGAAAGGAACGCTCGAGCGGTTCGACCTGATGCACCACCCGGACCGCACGGAGTCGCAGTTCAAGGAGTACGACAAACGAGTCACGTTTCTGGACCTGCAGGGCAAGAACTACGTCGAGGGGATCGAGAAGCGGACGTACCACTACACGGTGACCGACCGCCGGGTGACGGGGGTCGGCCACCTCTCGTACGAAATCTACGACGTGGGCGCGCGCTCCGTGATGGGCGCCGACACGGTCAACGGGGACCTGCTGCGCGAGGACCGCGTGGTGGCCGGCAACAAGGAAGCCGGCGTCGCCGACGATCCCAACGAGATGCCCGCGGACGAGGCGCTCCAGGACGAGCTCCAGACGCAGCTCAAGGACCGCCTCCTGGAAAAAATGCGCCAGGAGCTGGGTTGGGTCGGACGCCGGTACTACACCGCGTACGAGCGCGCACGGGAATCCGGCAACACCGACGCCGCCGTCTCGTGGGCGGTCATCGCGCTCCGGTCGCTTCAGGCCGCGGACAAGCCCGCCGTCGCGAGCGACATCGACTTCGTGCTCAAGCGGACGGGCTGGAACATGAAGGAAGGGAGGCTGATCGCGGCGCAGTTGCGGTAACGCTGAACCAGTTGCCAGTGACCAGTTGCCAGTAGCCCGCGGGCAGTGGCCAGAAAGGACCGCGAAGGCGCGGGAGCGGTTTCTGAGTGAGAAAAAGGCGAGATGATCCTGCGCCGCACCCTTTCGACCGGAGTCCTCACTTTCGCCCTTCCGCCCTGCCGCCCTCTCGCCCTCTTCCCCTAGCTCCCCCCTCCCCCGCCCGCTACAATCCCGCTTCTCAATTCACCCAAGGGAGACCCCATGAAAATCCTGACCCGCGGCGACCTCGACGGACTCACCAGCACCGTTCTCATCACCATCGCCGAAAGCGTCACCGAGATGCGTTTCGCGCACCCGAAGGACGTGCAGGACGGCAAGGTGAAGGTGGACAAGGACGACATCATAGTGAACCTGCCGTTCGTACCGGGGTGCGGGAAGTGGTTCGACCATCACGTGAGCGAGGAGCAGAAGCTGGAGAAGCAGGGGAAGTTTGACGGGGCCTTCGCGGTGGCGCCGAGCGCGGCGCGGGTGGTGTACGGCTACTACAAGAAGCACCAGGCGGAGTTCGACAAGTTCAAGGAGCTGCTGGAGGCGACGGACCGGCTGGATTCGGCGCAGCTCACGAAGGACGAGGTGGAGAAGCCGACGGGGTGGATCCTGCTGGGGCTGACGCTCGATCCGCGGACGGGGCTGGGGCCGGAGTTCCAGAAGTATTTCCGGTGGCTGGCGGACTACATCAAGGAGGTGCCGCTCGGGAAGATCCTGCAGCATCCGGAGGTGAAGAAGCGGACGGACCGGGTGATGAAAGAGCAGGAGGACTTCAAGAAGATCCTGCAGGCGAACTCGAAGGCGGACGGGAACGTGGTGATCACGGACCTGCGGGGGAAGAAGGACCTGCCGGTGGGGAACCGGTTCCTGGTGTTCGCGCTGTTCCCGCAGTGCAACATCGAGGCGCGCATTTTCAACGGGCACGCGGGGCAGACGGTGATCGCGGCGGGGGCGAGCATCTTCAATCGGACGTGCAACGTGAACATCGGGAACCTTCTCGCGCAATACGGCGGAGGCGGGCACCAGGGGGCGGGGACCGCGCAGCTGGCGCCGGACAAGGCGGAGGCGCAGATGAAGGAGATCCTGGGGAAGCTGAAGGCGAACAAGAAGTAGGGAAGCGGCGGCGATTCGAAGCGGGCGCGTCGAGCGCCCGCTTTTTTTGTCGCGACATGGGCGTTCGAGAGCATCTGCAGGCGTGAAACGAGAAACGAGGAACGACGCAATGACCGGAGCCCGGCTCCTCGCGACCTGGATGCTGCCCGTCGCGGCGCTCCTCGGCTGCTCCGACTCCCCCGCCCCCCAACCTCCTCCGGCCGACGTCCGGCCGCCGCCGCCCGAGCCGGGGGGTTCCTGGGCCGCGGCCGCCTGGCACGTGTCGGGCGTCGCTCCGGCGGGCTGGCGGACGGAAACGCCGGAGGAACCGTCGATCCTGTCCCTGCGCCACCCCGACGGCACGATCCAGCTCCGGGTCATGGAGGTCGCGGCGTCGTTCGCGCGGCCGGACGAGACGATGCTCGAGGCGCTCGCTTCCAGGAAATGGACGAAGACGTCCTCGTCGCGGTTCGACTTTCTCGGCGCGACCGCGCTGCGCGGGGACTTCGCCCGCCTGGACGCCGGCGCGGAGCTCGTCTCGACGCAGGTGCTCTGGGAGCGGTACGAGGGGGCGCCGCCGGGGACCAAGTGGATTTTCCTCGCCGTGCTCATGTGCGGGCGCGCCGGACATGTGCGGCTCGTCCGCGACTTCGAGGAGTTTCTGACGGGAATCGAGATGAACGCGAGGGGACCCGAGGCCGTCGTGCCGGACATCGTTCTCGCCGACGGCTGGCGCGCGCGGTCCAGCCCCCTCGAACGCACCGTATCGTTCGCCGACTTTCTGGTCCCCGCGGACGGCGATCCCTTCGTGCGGAGGGAAATCCCGGTCTCGGGCTGGCTCGACACCCGCGAGCGGCTGCGCGAGAAGAGAACTTCCGAGGCCGACCTGTCGGGAGAGGAAGCCCTGCTGGAAGCGCTCGCCCACTACAACGTGGCGCTTCACATGCTCTGGTCGCAGATCGGCGCCCCCGACGCGGTGCCGGAGGGGGGGCGGATTTCACCGAAGGGGTACCTGCAGCTGTTCGCGCGCGCGAACGCCGCGCTCGCGTACAACGCCGCTTCGGTGCTGAAGCTCAAGGCCGTCCGCGCGAACGAGCCCTGGGGGACGTTCGACCGGCTGCGGCAGAACGCTTCGGTCCTCGAGGTCTTGTGCGGCTACCTGCGCACGGGGGCGCTGGACGCGGACGCGATGCGCGACCTGCGGATGGCGGCGACGGCGGGGGCGGGCGACTACCGGGAGCTGGCGTTCGCGCTGTGGAAGGAGCTGCCGCCGGCGGCGGTGCAGGTCGCGGCGGCGAAAACGGCGGCCGGGGTCCGGGCGCTTCGCGAGGAACGCTGGGACGACGCCGAGGAGCTCGGGCGCGAGGCGCTGGCGGCGACGGGCGGGCAGTGGGCGGGTGCGCACCGTCTGATCGCGGCGGCGCAGTTCCTGCAGGGGCGGCTGGGCAACGCGGTGGGGTCCGCCCGGAACGCCGCGGTCGCGTGCCCGGGACATCCGGCGATCCTGCTGGAGCACGCGGAAATCCTGGTCGCCGCCGGACGCGCGGACGAAGCCGTAGCGCTGCTCACCGCGAATTCGGTCCTGCTCCGCGACTCGCGCGAAGACGGCGATCTCCTGTGCGATTACTTCCTCGCCGCCGCGCATCTTGCGGCGGGGAGAGAGGAAGAGGCGACCGCGGCGGCGAAGGCGCTGGCGGACGGGTGGGAGGCGAGGCACGGGAAGCATCTGGAGTGGTCGTTCACCGCGTTCGAGAAGAACCTCGCCGCGGACGCGCCGGGCCGGGAGAGGATCCTGGCGATCCATCGATTGCTCCGGGCGGAGATGGGGATCGAGGAATTCCGGAAGGCATGGTGAGCGGCCCCGGGAGGGGGTCCTCCCGCGGAGAGTCGGGCGCCCCGGCCACGGATCGTTCCTGGTGACTCGTTCATCGTTTCTCGTTATGAGCGCTCGGAGAGCTCCAGGTCTTTCGAACGCGCGGAACGAGAAACGATGAACGAGTCACGAGGAACGAACCCACTCTCCGAAGCCGCTCCCCCCCCCGCCTCATCTCCACACGTGCTTCGGGTACTTCCGCTGCAGTTCCTTCCGCAGTTTCGGATAGTGCTCCCTCCAGAACCCAGCCAGATCCTGCGTGATCTGAACGGGCCGCATGCTGGGCGCGAGAATGTGAAGCAGCGGCGTCAGCCTGCCCATCGCCACGGACGGGATCCGCGCGACGTCGTACAGCTCCTGGATCCGAAGTGCGACGTGCGGCGCGGCGTCGGCCTCGTAGACCACCTTCGGCTTCCGGCCATTCGACAGCTCGAGCCGCTCCGGCGCGTGCTTCTCCACGAGCTCCCGTTTTCCGGCGTCGAGCCACCCGCGGACCACGCCCGCGACCGGCCGGTCCCTGACGTCCTTGTGCGACGTCGCGCCGGCGCAGACCTGTTCGACGAGCAGGCGCCGATCGTCGGGTCCGATCGGGGGCACCGAGAGCTCCGGGCAGACTCGCGCAAGAAAGTTCACGCGCAAAATCCACTGCTCGACCCCCGCGTCCCACTCCCGCAGCGCGAGCCGGCCCGCCAGTACCTCCTCCGCCAGCAGCCGCGCCGCCTCGTCGGCCGGCGGCTCCGCGGGCTCGGTCGCGAACAGGAGATCGTGAAACCGGACCTTGCCCTCCGCGACGACCCTCTTCGACTCCGCGTCGTACCGCACGTTGACGCGCCGCGTCACGTCGCCGGGAAACAGCTCCTCGAGCCACCGCGCCTCGATCGCCGTCGCCAGGCTCAGGATCGTGCTGAGCCCGCGGTCCTTCCCTTCGATCTCGCGCACTTCCGCCGCCACCAGCAGCGTCGCGCGCCTGACCGCGCTCTCGCGCGCGAGCACGCCGCGACGGCCGTGCACGAGTTCGCAGCGAAGCGTGCCGGCGTCGATCCGGCGCGCCACGCGGTCGGGGAACCCGATGAGCAGGCACTTTCGAAGCGCTTCGTCCGGGACGTCGCGGTCGGTCGTGTCGAGGCCTTCGCGCCGGGCGATATTGAGGAAGAGGTCGAACGCCGGGCCGGCCTGCCGCGCGGCCTGCGCGTGGATTCCGGCGCGGCGGCAGGGATCGAGGCGGAAGCGGTTTTCGGCGGCAAACTCCCACGCGCGCCTGAGGATCCAGAAGTCGGAGGAATCGCGGTCGCCGAGGACGTCGTCGCGGAACTCCGCCGCGCCGGAGTCGGGGCGGCGGACAAGGATGTCGCGGCCCTGCGTGAGCGCGGCGGCGAGCGCGGCCTGGCGGACGCAGCCGAGGTCGGATGCGGCGAGCAGCATGCGCGAGTAGCGCGGGTGGATGGGGAACGCGAGCATGCGGCGGCCGAGCGGCGTGATCTCGGCCGCGCCCTGCAGGGCGCCAAGGTCGAGCAGCAGCTCCTCGGCCCGCGCGAGCGACTTCTCCTCCGGAGGATCCACCCATCGGAACTTCCGCAGGTCCCCCGCCCCCGCCGCCTTCAGCGTGAGCACCGCTTCCGCCAGGTCCAGCCGCAGCACCTCCGGCTCCTCGCGCGCGGGCCTCTTCTCGTGCTCCTTCCGGTCCCAGAGCCGGATGCAGAGCCCGGGGGCGGTGCGGCCGGCGCGGCCGGCGCGCTGGTCGGCGGAGGCGCGGGAGATTTTTTCGATGAAGAGAGTATTGAGGGAGCGCCAGGCGTCGTGGCGGGGGAGGCGGGCGAGGCCGCTGTCGACGACGAGGCGGACGCCCTCGATGGTGAGGGAGGTTTCCGCGACGTTGGTGGAGACGATGACGCGCGGGCGATCGTGGCGGGCGACGGCGGCGTCCTGTTCCTGCGGGGGGAGTTCGCCGTGAAGGGGCAGGAGGTCGCGTCCGCGGCACTCGTCGCGGGCGCGGAGGGCTTCGAGCGTCTGGGCGATTTCGAAGGCGCCGGGCATGAAGACGAGGGCGTCGCCCTGGCCGCCGCCGCGGATCCAGCCGGCGACGGCATCGGCGGCCTGTTCCCAGGGAGGGGCGGGCGAGGCGCCGGCGTAGTCGATGCGCACGGGGTGCTGGCGGCCTTCGGAGGAGAGGCGCGCGCAGGGCTTGAGGTACGCTTCCAGCCGCTCGCCGTCGAGCGTCGCGGACATGACGACGATGAGCAGATCCGGGCGCTCCCGCTCCTGCAGATCGAGGGCTTGGGCGAGCGTCAGGTCGCCGTAGAGGTGGCGCTCGTGGAATTCGTCGAAGAGCAGCGCGGAGACGCCCGCCACGCGCGGGTCGGTAATCATCTGACGGAGCAGGAGCCCCTCGGTCACGAACCGGATGCGCGTTTTCGGTCCGGTCACGTTCTCGAATCGCACCTGGTAGCCGACCTCCGCGCCGAGCGCGACGCCCATCTCTTCCGCGACCCGCGCCGCGAGCATGCGCGCCGCGATGCGCCGCGGCTGGAGGATGGCGGCCTGCCCCTTCTCGAGGAAGCCGTGCCGGAGCAGGATCTGCGGCACCTGCGTCGACTTCCCCGAGCCGGTCGGCGCGCAGAGGATCAGCCGCCGGCCTTCGCGCAGGCGCGCGACGATGTCGGACTCGAGGTCGTAGATCGGGAGGGTATCGGGGCTCACGATTTCACGGCGGGAGGATAACCCGATCCACGATGGCCCACCACCACGCCACAAATCCGCCGTTCCGGGATGCGATTCGGGCGATCACCCTCCTGTAAAGTCGGCGCAGCGCCGACTGGTACCGGTAGCCCGGGAGGCCCAGGCGGGCCTTCACGAGGAATCCCCTCGTGTCGGCCATCGCACATCCGGGCTTCGCGGCGGAGGCGGCGAGCAGCGCCTGCAGCATCCAGCCGACGAATCTGTAGTACGGACTCAGCTCCGAGAGATTCAGGCGGGCGAGGCCGGCGCCCGCCGCCCCGGCGTCACCGCCCAGCGCGGCGTCGACCGCCGCCCATACTTCGAGCTGCGGCGTGGCCCCGTCCCGCGGCAGCGCGAGCGCCGCCCGGGTCACTTCCCCGGCCTCCGCGTCCCGTCCCCGGTCGCGCAGCGACGCCGCGAGGTTCGACAGCATCCAGCACTCCAGGCCCTCCCGGCCTCGCCAGTCTGAAAGCCAGCGCACGGCGGCGCCCGGACACCCGAGAGAGAGCAGCACCTTGCCCGCGGCGGCCCAGCTGCGAGTGTCGGATCGCCACGACTTCCGATCCCACCAGAGCATCAACCGCAGATAACGGTGCCGTCCCTCTTCCTCGAGCGCCGACATCCACGCGTCGACCGCCCGCGTCCAGGTCGCCGGCCAGCCCCGGAGCTTCCTCAGGTCGTGACGCGCATGCCGCAGCCGGCCCATCTTCACCGCGTAGCGCATCCAGGCCGCCGCCGCCAGCGGGTTCGCCCCGTGACGCAACGCCGCCTCGCGGAGCACGACCGCGCCCTCCTTGCCCCGTCTCGCCTGGAACCAGGCATTGCACGCCCGGTCGTAGGGCGCCGAATCCTCCCCAGGTTCGAAACACAGGTGGCGAGTCCGGTCCGCCGCCGGATCGAAACGCCGGCGTGCCATGCACAGCTGCACGTCCCGCGAAGTGACCTCGGGCCCGCCGAGCTGCGCCTTGAGAATTTCCAGCACTTCTCCCGCCTTGTCGAATTCGCGGTCCTCGATGTGCATGTCGAACAGGGTCGTGCCCGCAAACGGGTAGTCCGGACCCAGCTCCAGCGCGCGCTTGAGATCCTCCTTGCATCCCTTCCGGTCCCCGGTCATCCGCCGGGCGTCCGCGCGATAGCCGAGCGAGAGCGGAACCGTGGGTTCGAGCTCGACGAGTCGCCCGGCGGCGTGAAGGTACTCCTTCCCCGCGCCCGTTTCCCGGCACCAGTCCGCCAGACGACGCCAGCCCCAGGCGTAGCCGTTCGCGCGCGTCAGCACCGCCTTCATTTTCTCGATCGCCCGGGCGTATTCCCCGCGCATGGCCTCGACCCACGCCGCCCGCCCCGCGAGCGCGACCGGAACTTCCTCGGTGAATACCGCTGGTTGACACGCGGCCAGCGCCTCCTCCCAGCGATGCGACGCGGCCAGGCACACGACGCGCGCATCGTGCGCTTCCTCCAGCCGCGGCTCGAGCTCGAGCGCCCGGTCCACGGCCCGCAGCCTCTCCGCCTCCTCGCCGGGTCTCGTCAGCAGCCGCGAGAGAATCAGCCAGCTCTGCGCATCCCCCGGGCGCTTCGCCGCTACCTCGCGCGCAATCGCCGCCGGCGCCTCAGGCCGGCCCAGCACCTCGGTCCAGTCCGCCAGCTGGTTCCACGCCCACTCGTACCTCGGCGCGAGACTCACCGCACGCTGAAGCCTCTCCACAGCCTCTTCCCGCTTCCCGAGTTTCCACAGAACCGACCCCAGCGCGCCGTGACCGGCCGCATCCGTCGGAACCCTGAGAATCGCCTGCTCGAGCAGCTCCCTCGCCTTCTCCAGCGCCCCCGCCCGCTCGTGCGCGTCCGCAAGCTCCCGGACCGCGAATCCCCACGTCGGCGAAACGCGCACCGCCCGCTCGAGCGCCTCGAACTCCACCGCCGCGTCCCGCCGCAGCCGGGCCGTCACGCCGAGGTCGAGCCAGAGACGGGGGATGAGCGGGAAGCGTTCGACCGCCGCCCGCGCGGTCCGCATGGCGTCGTCGAGCAGGTTCATGTCGCCGGACTGCGCGATGAGGGCGTGCCATGCCTGCCACAGGCCGGGGCGAAGGGCGTGAAAGGAGCGCAGCGAAGCGAGGATTTCGGCGGCGGGCAGGATTCCCCCGGCGGCGCCTCGCCACTGCAGGATCCCGTCGCCCGACACGGCCTGCTTCTCGATTTCGACCCGGACGAAGGCCAGAGATTCGCGCCGCTCGGCCTCCGTCTGCGACGCCTCCACCAGGTCGTCGATCGCCGCCTCAAAGTCCGCGGCGCCTTCCACGGCTTTCATCGCGGCCGCCCGGGCTTCCGCGATCCGTCCGGCGTTCAGGAGGACCCGGGCGCGGGTCGCCCAGGTCGACGGCGCCCGCGGTTCGAGTTCGTGCGCCTTTTCCACCTGCGCGAGGGCCTCCTCGTGGCGCCGGCAGCGCGAGAGGACCAGGGCCAGCTCGCGCTGAGTCCAGGCGTCGTCCGGATTCAGCTCCAGAAGACGCCGGACCTCTCTCTCGGCCTCCTCGGGCGAGTCCTCCGGAATCCAGTCGAGAAGCAGCTTCCTGATCTCCGCATGGTGCGGAAAGCGGGAGACAACGCCCCGGATGTGCGCCACCGCCCCTTCCCTCCCCTCCAGCTCGGCCAGGTGCCTCGCAGTCGCCGCCTGGGCCTCGCAGGAAAGCGGTTCGACCTCCGCAATGGCGCGCCACTGTTCGAGGGCGGAACGGGAGTCTCCCCGAAGCGTGGCCAGCTGCGCCTCGCAGCGGAGGACGTCCGCGCGCCGCGCGTGACCGGAGGCGCGGGACAGGTATTCTCGTGCCCGCTCGAGGTCTCCGAAACGCGCCCGGGCTTCCGCGGCGAAGAGAAGCAGCTGCCCGTCTTCGGGTCGCAGGAGGACGGCCTCGTCGAGGATCCTGAGCCCTTCCGACGTCCGGTTCAGCCGGTCGCAGGCGCGGAAGAGCGTCCGCGCCGGGAGGCCGGACTTTCCTCCGAACCTGCGGAATCGTCCGCGCAGGTACTCCACCGCCGTCTCTTCGCGCCCGAGGTGGCAGGCCGCGAAGAAGAACGAGGCGGAGTACGATTCATTCTTGTCTTCGAGGCAGGCGGCGAATCGATAGGCATCGATCGCCCGCTCGCGCTCGCCGTTTTCCCAGAGGATATCCGCGCAGGTGGAGACGGCGGCCGCGTCGCGCTCGCGGGTCCGGAGGGCGTGCCTGAGGGAGCGGAGGGCTTCGTCGTGGCGCCGCGCGTCTCCGACGAGCTCCGCCGCCAGCGCGGCGGCGAAGATCGGATCGGCCTCGGGCCGGCTGCAGGCCTCGCGGAGCAGGGACAGGCGGTCTTCGCGCCGGGCGAGCCCGGGCATCTCCGCCAGACGCGAAAACGTCAGGAGTTCGTTGCCGGGGTGGAGAGCCAGGAGGCCGTCCAGCGCTTCAAGCGCGGCCACGCGGTCGGCATCGTAGGCCGCGAGAATGCGCCGGCCTGTGAAGGAGAGCCGGTGGCCGGGGGCGCGGGCGACGAGGGAGTCGCGGGCGGCCGCCGCGGCGGCGCGGTCGTGGCGTTCCAGGGACCGCTGCATGGCGTACAGGAGGTCGTAGAGCGCGGCGTCAGGGAGTTCCAGGGATTCGAGAAGTCCGGCCTGCGCCGCGGGGACCATCGCCATGCCGCGCGGACCCGTCGCACGATATCGGTCGAGGAACCTGCGCGCGCCCGTTTCGCGAAGATAACGCTCGTAAGGATCGCGGATGAACAGCGATTCCCGCAGGCCGTCGTATCCGACCACGGCCTGGAGATGGGCGCTTCCGGGCACGGCAGTCGTCAACGTGAATGGAACGCCGCGGTCCAGCAGGGCGACGGCGGCTTCCCACGTCACGGTGAATTCCCTCGCGACGAATCCGTGGCTTTCGGCCCACTGCCGCTCGCTGTGTCCGGGCGTGCCGTCATAGCAGATGTCCTCGGCGAGGGCGAGATGCTCGGTGGGCATGTTCCAGAAGCGGCTGATCGCCGAAAGCGTGGCGGGAGCGCACGTGACGTGGTGCTGCCGGACGAAACCCACCGACAGCAGAGACTTGCGCGCGGCCGCGTCCGGCGCGGCCAGCCGGTCTGCGAGCCGCGAGTAGTAGTCCCCGCCCGCCTGGCGCGCCAGCTCCGCCGCCCCGGCGAGGTCGCCGGAGGCATAGGCGGCATCGCTCTGTCGCGCGGCCAGCCACCGGCCCACACCCTCCTCGACAAGCGGCGAATGCCGGACCGCCGCCGCGTACGCCTCACGGGCCGCGGGATGACGGCCGATTTCGGCTCGAAGGGCCCCCAGGTGCGTCAGAACCGAAGCGCACTCGAGCCGCGACGACGCCTCCTCGAGCAGGGCCAGCGCCTCGTCGTTCCGGTTGAGAAGCTGCAGGACGTGGGCCGCCGCCTGCACCCCGGGGCGGAACCAGGGCCGGATCTCGAGAGCCCGCCTGGCGGCGGCAAGCGCGTCGTCGTACCGGTCCTCCTCCTCGTGGAGATGAGCCCGGACGACCTGGATCCAGGGCTCGCCCGGGTCGGATTCCTCGGCCCGAGCCAGCCACTTCTCCGCCGTGTCGAAGTCCCGAAGCTGCCCGGCCACGCTCGCCCGCAGGGCGAACCAGTCGGCCCGGATCGCCTCCGGGGTGCCCTCCATGTCGTCGAAAACGCCGAGGTGGCGCCAGGCGGCGAACGGGCCGAAGCGGTCTGCGACGGCCCTGACGAAGTACACGCGAGCTTCCTGATGCCCGCGGTCCCGCCGCCAGGCCCGGACGTGCAGCACGCTTCCCAGCCTCGGCGCGCCCAGATTGGCGGCGAGCCGCCCGGCGATGAGAAGAGCGTCGGTGCCGGTCCATTCGCGGAGGGGTCCGTGGGCACGGGCGGCTTCCCAGGCTTGCAGGTACTGGCCGCGCGCGTAGAGGTCGTGAAGTGAATCCAGCGTGCCACGGGGTATTTCCATGGTGCCGATCCTCGGCGGAATCTCAGTCCCCGAAACAGATCCCGATATCCCTGGCGCTGACCATCATGTCCCAGTCCGGCGGCACCGTCTTCCGCTTCGCGATCGCCTTCTCCACCGGCACGGCGAGGACCTGGGGCGTGCGGAGGCAGACCATCTTGCCGAAGTCGCCGCTGTCGATGAGGCGGACGGCGGCGGCGCCGAAGCGGGTGCCGAGGATGCGGTCGAAGGTGGTGGGGGGGCCGCCGCGCTGGAGGTGGCCGAGAACGAGGGAGCGGCACTCGACGCCGGTGCCGATCTGGAGGTGGCGCTCCAGGTGGAACGCGATGCCGCCCAGGCGGACTTCGCGGCCGACCTCGCGGGGGCCCACGGTGGATTCCTCGCCGCCGGTAGGCACGGCGCCCTCGGCGACGGTCACGATGGCGTACGAGCGCTGGCGGCAGACTTTTTTCAGGTGATCGCAGACGATCTGCATGCTGAAGGGGATTTCCGGAATCAGGATCACGTCCGAGCCGCCGGCGACGCCCGAGGAGAGGGCGATCCAGCCGGCGTGGCGGCCCATGACTTCGACGATCATGATGCGGTCGTGGGACTGGGCGGTGGAGTGGAGCTTGTCGATGCAGTCGCGCGCGGTGTTGACGGCGGTGTCGAAGCCGAAGGTGATGTCGGTCGCGAGGAGATCGTTGTCGATCGTCTTGGGGACGCCGACGAATGGAATGCCGTTGCGCTTTTTCGAAAGCTGCCAGGCGATCTTGAGCGTCCCGTCGCCGCCCACGGCGACGAGCGCGTCGCAGCCCAGTTTCCGCCAGTTACGGACCGCTTCGTCCGAACGGTCGACCGGCACGGTCTTGCCGTCCTGGACCACGGGCCACTCGAAAGGGTTTCCCCGATTGGTCGTGCCGAGGATCGTCCCGCCGCGCGAGACGATGTCGGCGATGTCGCGCTCGCGGAGCATGCGGGTCTTGCTGAGGTCGAAGAGCCCCGCGAACCCGTCCTCGATCCCCAGGACTTCCCAGCCGCGGCGGTAGGAGGCGCGGCAGACCGCGCGAATGACGGCGTTCAGGCCCGGGGCATCCCCTCCGCCGGTCGAGATGGCGATGCGCTTCTTGCGAGTGCGAGACATGCATCCTCTCCCCTTCGGACAGAGGAACGATGTTACGCGCGCCGGGCGGAAGGAGTTAGGAATTAGGTGTGAGATCGCGTGAAGAATTCGAGCGCCTGCGGCGGTCGGACCTCGCTTCGCGACGCCGCCCAAATGCGGGCGGCGTCGCTACGCTCGACCAACCTGAGCGAGCGAAGCGAGTCGAAGGGCCCCGACCGCTCGCCGTCGCTCGCCTTCTTCACGCGCTCTGGGGGCAGCCCTCGTGATCTCTGCCTTTCGCGCGCCATCGCGCGAGGCGCGAGGAAGCGACTATCGGGACCGCAGGGCTTCCAGGAGATACGACCGCACGAGGTACGGCCGTACTTTGCCGGGGAAGATCCCGCTCACCCTTCCGCGCTCGAGGAGGAAGGACCGCGGCACCGCGGCCTCGGCGCCGAACAGGCGGTCGTATTCTGCGCGGGTGATCGTGTAGACCGGGAACCCGATCCTGAGTTCTTCGCAGCTTCTTGCGAGGTCCGGCCCCTGCGGGTCGAGGACCGCGATGCCGATGACGCGCGCGCCCAGGGGAGCGTGCGCTTTCTCGAGCGCGGCGAGGTCGGGGACCTCGGCGCGGCAGACGTTGCACCAGGTCGCCCAGAAGTTCACGAACGTGACCGGCCCGAGCGTCGTGACGTCGATCCGATTCCCGTAGAGGTCGCGGATGTCGGCGCCCGCGAGACTGCGGGCGAGCGCGTCGTCCGCGGGATCAAAGGCGGGTTGCACACGGGTCTCGAGGATCTCGACCGAGGGCACCCCCTCCTTCGCCCTGACGTGCCGGTCGACGTCGACGCTTCCGAAGCGCTGCACCGTTCCGTCCGTCCACGTCACCGTGAGCCTGTCGACGCGCGTCGCGTTGCCCAGGCCGAAGTACGCTTCGTTGGGCATCTGGGAGAGGTATCCCGACCCCGCGGTGATCCAGCGCACCTGCCGCACGCCGCCTGCCACGATTTCGATGCGCGCGCCGATGCCGTCGCGGTTCGACTTCGTCCCCTCGGGGCGCACGGTCAGCCAGTGCCCCTGGACGCCTTCGTTCCTCAGCATCACCGTGTGAGTCTTGTAGTTGCGGATGAACAGGTCGAGGTCGCCGTCGCGGTCGAAGTCGCACGCGGCGAATCCCCGCGCGTCGTGCACGTCGCCCGCCCCCGTCGCAACCGAGACGTCCGCGAACCGGCCGCCGCCCTCGTTGCGCCACAGCTTGTTCAGCTCGTATCCGTTGAGCGACTTCCCGCCCATCTGGAACTTGCGCTCGCCCTTCTGGAACTCCAGTCCGTGCGTGACCACGCTTTTCCAGAAGGGGGGTCACAAGTCCTCGGAGTCCAGCCCGCTGATGAATCCGTTCACGCAGTAAATGTCGAGGTCGCCGTCCGCGTCGAAGTCCAGGAACTCGCTTCCCCACGCCCATTGCCCGTACGTCACGCCGGCCGGCTCCGAAACGTTCGACCAGGTCCCGTCGCCGTTGTTGACGAAAAGCGAGTTGCCCCGGGTCATCTCGTCCATGGTGCCGAGGATCGCGTTGCGCAGCCAGGCGAGGAACCACGGAAGCGGCAGCAGTTCGGGGCGATTGAAGATCCAGTTCGTGTTGGAGTACATGTTCGAGAAGTAGATGTCGAAGTCGCCGTCGTTGTCGATGTCGCCGAAGGCGGCGGCCATGCCGAAGTTCCTGTCCTGCAGGCCGACATCGCCGGCGATGTCGTCGAAGCCGCCTTCCTGGTCGTTGATGAAGACGCACTTGTCGCCGAAGTCGTTGGCGAGGAGGAGGTCGGGCCAGCCGTCGTTGTTGGGGTCGCCCCAGGTGGCGGCGAGGGTCCAGCCGGTATCGTCGACGCCGGCTTCTTCGGCGACGTCTTCGAACTTCAGGTTTCCGAGATTCCGGTAGAGGCGGTCGGGCGGAGCGTTATAGACCGGCGGGATCGGGAAGTCGTCGTAGTAGTTGCCATAGACGCACTGGAAGATGTCGAGGTCCCCGTCGCGGTCGTAGTCGGCCGCCGAAGCCGAGGTGCAGTAGCTGGTGAACTCGAGCCCGGAGCCGGCGGTCACGTCGGTGAACGTCCCGTCCCCGTTGTTCCGGTAGAGGACGTTTGGCGTGCGGTTGTTCGAGACGTAGATCTCGGGGTGGCCGTCCCCGTCCAGGTCGACGATGAGCGCCCCGCGGGTCTCGCCGGTTTCGCCCGCGAGCCCCGCGCGCTCCGTCACGTCCTCGAACGTCCCGTCTCCGCGGTTCCGGAGAAGCGTGTTCCGGCCCCCGTTGCAGACGTAGACGTCGTAGTTCCCGTCTCCGTCGTAGTCCCCGCAGGCCATCCCGCAGTCCGCGGTCTGCTCCGGGATCGGCAGAAACCCTCTCGCGTCCGGGTGCGCCTCATGCGGCCACATCGCGTTCGCCTCGCGGGTGACGTCACGGAACTGCGGGCGCACGCCGCAGGACGCATAGGTCGGACGGTCGAAACGCAGCCGCGTGATGACCCAGGCGCCGCTCCGCTTCTCGAGCTCCGTCTCGACGAACAGGAAATCCTCGCGTCCTTCGCCGCCGGCGGAGATGCCGTAGACGTCGATGAAGAACCTCCCGGTCGCGTGGAGGTTGTCCTCATTCAGCGTGATGCGGCGGATCTTGGCGAGGGCGCGGGAGACGACCCTCCAGCCCGCGGTGTAGCGGTCGAAATGGGCACGGAAGGCCCCGCGGTCCATGCGCGCGGGCGGAGCGCCCGGCACCCAGACGGACACCACGATGCCGTCGGCGCTCTGCGTGGCGTCCTCCGCGCCGGCATCGAACGCCGGGTCGAGATAGTCGGCCGCGAACCTCGAGACGCAGAGGTCCGGATCCCGCTTCTCGATGCCCGCGGCCAGGGCCTTGAGCGCCTGCTGGACGCGCTCTTCCTCGAGCTCGCCCACCTCGTACTCGCGCAAGCCCCGGGCGCAGCCGGCGAGAAGTGCCGCGGCCGCGGCGAGGGCGATCAGGACTCTCATGGGGTCTCCGTGGACAGGGCCCCACATCCTACCGGGGGATCCGGGGGGGAGGAATCGTCACTTTGAAGCGCGCAACGCCCCGATCAGGTAGGACTTGACCAGGTACGGCCGCACCCGTCCGGCCATGGACGCCATGACACGGCCGCGTTCGAGGACGAGGGTCCGGGGAACGGCCGCGTCTTTCCCGAAGAGTCGGTCGTATTCTTCGCGTGAGATCGTGAGCACGGTGAACTCGGGCTTGAGCTCATCGCATGTCTTCTGCAGGTCCGGTCCCTGCGGGTCGAGCACGGCGACGCCGACGAGCGGCGCGCCCAGTCCGGCGTGGGCGCGGGCGAGGGCGTTGAGGTCGCCGATCTCGCCGCGGCAGACGTTGCACCAGGTCGCCCAGAAGTTCACCGTCGCGACGCCGGCCAGCTTCGTCACGTCGACATGTTTCCCCTCGCGGTCGCGAACGTCGGCTGCCGCGAGCGCCGCGAGGAGCTCGTCGCCCTGCCCGAGATCCGCGGGCCGGAGCACGGGCTGGCGGTGCGTTTCGAGGACTTCGATTCCGTCGCGCCCCTCGACGACTTTCAGGTGCCGGTCGGCGTCGGCGCCTCCGAATTCCTGCACGAGCCCGGAAGGCCACGTCACGCGAATCCGTTCGACCCGCGTCGCGTCGCCCAGACCGAAATAAGCCTCGTTCGGCATCTGGGACAGGTAGCCCGAACCGGCCGTCAACCAGCGCGTCTGCGTCGTACCCCCGGCCGTCACCTCGATCCGCGCGCCGATCGCGTCGCGGTTCGACTTCGTGCCGTACGGCCGCACGACCAGCCAGTGCCCCTTCACACCCTCGTTCCGGAGGTACACCGAGTCGGTCTTGTAGTTCCGGATGAAGAAATCCAGGTCGCCGTCCCGGTCGAAGTCGCACGCCGCGTACCCGCGTCCGTCGTGCACGTCGCCCGCGCCGGAAGCGATCGAGACGTCCGTGAACCGCCCGCCGCCGTCGTTCCTCCAGAGTTTCTTTATCTCGTAGCCGTTCAGGGACTTCCCGCCCATCTGGAACTTCCGCTCGCCCTTCTTGAACTCCTGGTCGTGTGCAACCACACTTTTCCAGAAGGGGGGTCACAAGTCCTCGGAGTCCGGACCGCTCAGGAATCCGTTCATGCAGTAGATGTCGAGGTCGCCGTCGGCGTCGTAGTCGACGAAATCGCTCGACCACGCCCACTGGCCGTAGTCCACGCCGGCCTCGACCGTGATGTTCGCGTACGTCCCGTCCCCGTTGTTCAGGTACAGCGAATTCCCCCGCGTCATCTCCTCGAGCGTCGCCAGGATCATGTTCCGCAGCCACGCGAGGAACCACGGCACCGGGAGGAGCCTCGGATTGTCGAAGATCCAGTTCGTGTTCGAGTACATGTTCGAGTAGTAGATGTCCATGTCGCCGTCGTTGTCGATGTCGCCGAAGGCCGCGGACATCCCGAAGTTCCGGTCCAGGACTCCCGCCTCGTCAGCGACGTTGTCGAATTCCCCTTCCCCGTCGTTGATGAACAGGCACTTGTCCCCGAAGTCGTTCGCGACCAGCAGGTCCGGCCAGCCGTCATTGTTCGCGTCGCCCCACGTGGCCGCGAGCGTCCACCCCGTGTCGTCCACGTCCGCCTCGTCGCCCACCTCTTCGAACTTCATGTTTCCGAGATTATGGAAGAGGAGATTGGGCTGGCCGTTGTACTCGGGGGGCGTGGGGAAGAACTCGTAGAAGTTGCCGTAGCAGCACTGGTAGATGTCGAGGAGGCCGTCGCGGTCGTAGTCGGCGCAGGCGATGGTGGTGCTCCAGCCGGAGAAGCCGACGCCCGAGCCGGCGGTGACGTCCACGAACGTCCCATCGCCGCGGTTTCTGAACAGGCGGTTCGGGCAGGCGTTGTTGGCGACGTAGAGATCGGGGCATCCGTCGTTGTCGAAGTCGGCGAGGACGGCGCCCCGGCTCTCGTCGGTTGCGCATCCCACGCCCGCGCGGTCGGTCACGTCTTCGAACGTGCCGTCGCCGCGGTTCCTGAGGAGCGTGTTCCGGCGCCCGTTGCAGAGGTAGACGTCGTACCAGCCGTCGCCGTCGTAGTCGCCGCACGCGAGGCCGCAATCGGCGGTCTGCTCGGGAATGGGCAGGAATCCGCGCGCGTCCGGATGATCCTCGTGCGGCCAGAGGGCGTTCGCCTCGCGCGACACGTCGCGGAACTGGGCGCGGGCCGCGCGCGTGCCGTACGTGGGGCGGTCGAACCGGAGGCGCGTGATGAGCCAGACGTCTTCTTTCTTCTCGAGTTCGGTCTCGACGTAGAGGTGGTCCTCCCGCGCCTCCCCGGAGGCCGACAGCCCGTAAACGTCCAGGTAGAACCTTCCGCGCGCCGCGCCTTCCCGGTCTTCGTCGAATTCGATCGAACGGATCTTGGCCAGCGCCCGCGAGGGCACGCTCCATCCCGCGATGTAGCCGGCAAACCACGCCTCGACCGCCGCCGCGTCCGCCTCCTGCGGCCGACCCGGCGACCAGATCGAGGCCGTCACGCCGTCGGCCGACCGCGTCTCGGCGAATGTCCCCTGGTCGAAGCCCGGATCCCGGTACCCGGGCGCGAACCTCGACACGCACCGCGCCGCATCGCGGGTTTCAATCCCCGCGGCGATGGCCTTCACCGCCTGCTGGATGCGCTCCTCCTCCAGCTCCCCGACCTCGTAGTTCCTGAGCGACTGGCGGCAACCCGAAACCGCCAGCAGGGCCGCGACGACGCACGCACGTTTCATGCTGACTCTTCCCCCTCCGCGAAACCGGCCGACAGTATATCCGCCCTATTCCGTGAAGTCCCCGGCGCGCGCCGTGAACTCGAGCGTTCGCGGCGCGGAAAGCTCGAGAACGGACTGGAGCACGGCCGAGCGCCGGACCTGGAAGTAGCGCATCGTGTCGAACGGGGTGCCGGAGGCGATCGACAGCTCGTACCTGCCCGCCGCGAGACCCTCGAACGCGTAGGCGCCGTCACGGCCGAGGCGTGTCCAGAGATACCCCGCCGGTCCCTCCCCCGCGGGCCGGGCCGTGACCGCCATCCCGCGGAAATCCGCTTCCCGGGGCAGCCCTGAAATCGCGATCTTCCCCGAGAGCCGGTGCCGCGCGACGGCCGGGATCGCGACCGCCACCGGAGCCGCCGCGGGAACCGCAAGTTCCACGTTGACCTGCGCGCCGTTCGACACCGCCGTCAGCACCCACGGGCCCGGCGACAGCCCCGGCACCGTGACCTTCGACGTCTGCCCCGCCTTGTACATGTAGTAGGGCGCCGGGTCCGACGACGGATGCAGGTACATCCAGGTCTCCCCCGGCGTCTTCAGGTCGATCTGCACCTCGTGGTACTTTTCGGGAAGCGCCAGGTCGACCGCCCCCGGCTTCCACAGGTCGACGTCCGCCGCGCCGAACGTGCAGCCGTCCTTCTCCTCGACCCGGACGGCCACGCGCTGGCGCCCCCTGACGTCGTTGAACTGCATCTCGTACGCGCCGGCGCTGTCCGTGGAGACGCGCTGCCCCGTCGGCACCGCCGCGCCCGGCACGAACACTTCGACGTCCACCGCCGGCACCGCCTTCCCTCCCCGCGTCACCCGGCCCTTCAAATACGTCCCCGTCTTCTCCAGCCGCAGGATCCCCAGGTCGTACATCGCATCGCTGCCGACCTCGATCAGGTCGCGCGCGTAGTTCGCCTCGAACAGCCGCGCGTCTTTTTCCTGCGGCTTCCGGAGATCTCCGACCCGGTAGGCGCCGGGCGCGAGCTTGACGGTGAACCGCCCCGTCCGGTCCGTCTTCACCGCCACGGGATCCCCGTCCAGGTCCTCCGGCGCCTTCAGCTTCAGGAAGGCGAAGTCGATCACTCCCCCGTCGCGGTTTTCGCTGTCGACGATCTGCCCGAACACGTCCGCGTCCGCGACCGCGACGGACGCAAGGACGGGGAGCAGAAGGAGGATTCTGATCACGCGCGGCATTTTACCCGCCCTCCCCGCGAATTCCCTACCAGAGGGCGTCCTGCCACCCTGAGCTTCCGTAGTGCTTCGCCAGCGCTGCCGTGATCTGCGCCTTCGGACAGATCACGAGCCGGACTTCGCAACGCAGAAGCCCTTCCAGATCCTCCCGCCGCACCTTGTCCGCGTCGTCCACCGCCACGGCGATCACCGTCGTGTCCGCCCACACCGGCACGCACCTGTAAACGCGCGCCACCGTCCGCGGAACGCGTTTGAGCAGCTCCGCGTCGATCCGGCAGTCTTCCAGGTTCACCCGGTCGCCGTCGGCGGGCGGCTGCGCCGCCGCGGGCGCCGCCATCACCGGATCGTACGTCATCGAAATCCCGTCGATCCACGACGCGGGCGCGTGCTTCCGCACGAACGCCTCGAGCGCCTCCGGCTTGATGTACCGCAGGCCGAGGAGGAACTCGACGTAAGCGGGAAGCGGCGCATCGGCCTTCGTTTCGCGCGCGACGTCGGCCGCGACCTCGGAGAGGAAACCGTCGGCGAGAAGGAGATCCGTGAGCGCGCCCGGGTGGGAGTCGGTCGCGGCGACGCCGGCGAAATGCAGGACGGGATTCCGCCGGCATCCGGCGCAGACGAGCCCCGCGAATTCGTGAAGGTGGTGAGCGCGGAGTGGCGCGGTGCATCCCGGGCAGGGCGCCTGGAGCCAGTGCGCCCAATCGCCGTACATCTCGTCGTTTTCGACGCGCACGCCATCCCCCCCGGGAGCAATTTCGGGCGCATCGTAGCCTTTTTCCCGCGGCCGGGATAGGGTTGCCCGAGCCCCGATGCCGTCGCTCTTCGAACTTCCCACCCCGCGCGCCGCGCGCGCGCTCCTCGGCGCCACGCTCGTCCACGGCCGCGTCGCCGGGACCATCGTCGAGACCGAAGCCTACGCGGCCGAGGACGACCCCGCGTGCCACGCGTGCAACCGGCGCACGGCGCGGACGGAGGTTTTCTGGGGGGAAGGCGGCCTCGCGTACGTCTATCTCTGCTACGGGCTGCACTGGTGCCTGAACGTGGTGGCGCACCCGAAAGGACGGGGCGGGGTCGTGCTTCTGCGCGCGGCGATGCCCGTCAGCGGCCTGGACGAGATGCGCCGGAGGCGTGGCCGCGACGACCCGCCGGAGCGCGTCGCTTCCGGCCCCGCGCGTTTGACGCAGGCCTTCGGCGTCTCGGGCGTTCTGAACGGCGCCGACCTGCGGAGGGGGGAATTCAGGATCGAGCCGCCCGTCCGCCGGCCGGGCCGCATCGCCGCGGGCCCGCGCATCGGCATCACGAAAGCCGTCGGCCTCCTCTACCGCTACTGGATCGAGGGGCATCCGGCAGTTTCAAAGTGAAGGCGGAACGGGAAACGAGTCCCGGGAAACGGCGCCGTGCTATATTTCCGCCGATGTCCACCGACTTCTTCCGCCGCGTCCTCGAACTCTCCGAAAGCGGGCAGCCGTTCTGCACCGCCACGGTCGTCAAGGCGGAAGGCTCGGCCTCCGCGCGCGCGGGGAGCCGGGCGATCGTCGGCGCCGACGGAAAGCTGATTCTCGGATTCATCGGAGGCGGGTGCGCCGAGGGAATGGTCGCCTCGGCGGCGGCGGAAGCGCTTGCCGACGGGCGGCCGCGGACCGTCGAACTCGAACTGACCGACGAACTCGGCGCCACCGGCGTCCCCTGCGGCGGCCGGATGGAGATCTTCGTCGAGCCCCACGCCCCGGAAGCCCACCTGCTCGTCCTCGGACACGGGCGCATCGCCGAAGCCCTCGTCGCCCTGGGCGCGCGCTGCGGCTTCCGCGTCACCGTGGACGACCCTCAGGGAACGCGCGAAGCCTACCCCGCCGCGGCGCGCCTCGCGACCGACGACCCCGACTACGAACGCATCGAGGTCACGCCGCGCACCTGGGTCGTCGTCGCCACCCACCACCAGAGCGACCACCTCGCGATCCGCCGCGCGCTCGACCTCGGCGCGCAGGGCATCTCGATGATCGCCTCCGTGAAACGCCGCGGCGTCGTCTTCGGCCTCCTCCAGGAAATGGGCGTCTCCGCCGAGCGCCTCGCGGGGATCCGCTCGCCCGCCGGATTCGACCTCGGAGGCTCGGAGCCCGAGGAGATCGCCCTCTCCGTGCTCGCGGAAATCGTGTGCGCACGGCGCGGGGGAAGCGGGCGTCCGCTCGCCGACGTCAAGCTCCTGCGCCCCTGAGCGGGTCCGGGGAAGTCGGAATCTGTGAAGAAATCGGCCTGGGATCCTCCGTCGGCCGGCAGGAAGACCCACGGTTGGCAAAGATTGAACGAGCCGGCCGACTCCGCCCCCCAGGCCACTTTTTTCACAAACTCCGGGGAGGCAAAGCACCTCCTGAGCGCGTGAAAAAATGCGATCGCAGGCGCGGTCGGGGCGAGCTTGCGAAGCGAGCGAGGTCCGACCGCGCCGTAGATCGAATTTTTCTCACGCTCTCACTTTGAGAGCATCCTCATCGCCGCGAGAAGCTCGCGCACCTCGTCCGCCGCGGAGTCGTGCTCCCAGGCGACACCCTCGATCGCCTTCAGCGCCTCCACCGCCGCCTGCGCCGCTTCGCCTTCGTCGCCCATCGCGGCCTCGGCCTGGGCGAGGCCGGCGAACGCGAGGAAGGCGGGGACGGAGGGGGCGGGGTGGTCGCGGAACCAGCCGGCGGCGGCGCGAAGGGCCTCGCGAGCGCCGGGTTTCCGGCCAAGGCGCAGCAGGATGCGCCCGCGGAAGCTCCGGAGGCGGGCTTCGCCGAAGCGGTCGGCGAGCGTGCGGAAGATCTCCTCGGCGTCGGCCGCGTCGCGGAGGGCGTCGGGCGGTGCCCCACGGCGGTCGTGGGCGGCGGCGCGGGCCTCGAGGGCGAAGGCGAGGTGGACGCGGTCGTCGAGGACGCGCAGGAAGGACTCGGCCTCGGTGAGTTCGCGGACGGCGAGCTCCGGCTCGCCGAGAGCCGTGTGCGAGGCCGCCTGGTGGAGCTGGAGCGTGACGAGCTGCGAGCGGCGGCCCAGGTCGCGGTAGAGGGCGGCGGCGCGCGCGAAGCACACGAGGGCGCCCGGATGGTCGCCCGTCTGGGCGAGGACCGCGCCGCGATTGGCGATGTTGGTCGCCACGCCTCCGCGGCTCCCGAGCTCGCCCGAGTGCTCCTCCGCCTGGGTGAAGCACGCGAGCGCGTCTGCGAACTGGCCGAGCGTCGCGTGGGCGGCGCCCTTGTTGGCGACGACCGTGGCCAGACCGAGCGGGTACCCCGTCTGGCGGCAGAACGCCTCGGCCTCCGTGTAGACGGTGAGCGCCGCGGCGGGATCGCCCTGCCGCACCAGGAGCAGCCCGCGCGAGTTCATCACGTTCGCGGCCAGCGCCGGCGTCGCGCTTCGCCGGAACGCGGCCTCCGACTCCCCCAGCTCGCGGTACGCGTCCCGGTACTCGCCTCTCGCGCCGCGGTAGGACGCGCGCAGGCGGACCGCTTCCGCCCATTCCGCGTCCCCCGCGTGGGCGGCGGCGTTCTGCACGGCCCGTTCCGCGGCTGCGTTGGCGAGCGCGCCTTCGCCCCGCGTCCGCGCTGCCTCGGCGAGCGCCACGAGCAGCCGCGTCACGACCGGCGCGGGCACGCGCGCGGCGGCGTCGGGGCGGGCGTCGAGGGCGCGAAGCGAGCGTTCGAGGCGTGGGAACTGGGCGTCGGCCGGGCCGAACGTCGCAAGCGCGGACTCGGCCGCGAGAATCGCGCGCGCCGCGGTCTCGAGCTCCCGCGCCGCCGTCGCGGAATCCGCGGCCGCGCCCGGCGCGGCCCGCTCGAGCGCGCGGTCCTGCACCGAGAGCAGGTTCTCCAGCTCCGCCCCGAGCCTCTCGATGCACTCGCGCGGCCGCGGCCCGAGCCGCGCCGCCAGCGCGGCCTCGCCCATCGAAAGTGCCCACGCCCCGTGCCGCCGCTCGACCTCCTCCCGGTCCCCCCCCGCACCCCACTTCCGCTCCGCATACTCCCGGAACAGCCGGTACTGCGAATACCGACGCCCGAACCGCGTCTCGCGCGCCTCGAGCAGGCTCCGCGCGCACAGCGCCTCCGCCGCCACGACCGACCCCTTCCCCACCACCGCCTCCGCCGCCGCCCCCGTGAATCCCCCGCGAAACACCGAGATCCGCTCGAAAACCCGCCGCTCCTCGGGTTCGAGCAGCTCGAAACTCCACTCGACCGCGCCCTCGAGCGTCTGCTGCCGAGGCGCCGCGTCCTGCCGCGTCGACTTGAGCAGCTGGAATTTCTGCCCCAGCTTCTTCACCATCATCGCCGGCTGCATGATCTTCACGCGCGCCGCCGCGAGCTCGATCGCGAGCGGAATCCCCTCGAGCTCCGCGCAGATCTCCGCGATGTCGGCGGCGTTCGCCGGCGTCCCCGCGAAGTCGGGGCGGGCTTCGCGCGCGCGCTCGGCGAAGAGCCGGGCGGCGTCGGCGGGGGGAAGGGGCCCGAGGCGGAACTCGCGGACGCCTGCGAGGCCGACGGGGGCGCGGCTCGTCACGAGGAACCGCGCATGGGGGGCACGGGCGACCCAGCGGGCGAGCGCCGCGGGCGCGTCGGCGCCGAGGTGCTCGAACGTGTCGAGGAGGACGAGAAGCGGGGGCCTTCCCTCGAGGATCGCCGCGACCTGGCCGGCCGGATCCCCACTCTGCGCGAGCGGCGCGCCCAGCGCGAGCGCCACCGCGGCGCACGCGCCCGCCGCATCGCGCGCCCCCGCGAGGTCCGCAAACCAGCAGCCGCCCGGAAACTTCTCCAGGAGGTCGCTCGCGAGCCGCACGGCCAGACGCGTCTTCCCGATCCCCGGCGGCCCGAGAAGCGCCACGATCGGCTCTTCGCCCCCCGCCGGTCCTTCCAATTCCGCGAGCTCGCGCTCCCGCCCCACGAACGTCGTGGTCTGCGAGGGGAGGTTCGTGGGAAGGGCGGTCAGGGTGCGCAGGGGTGGGAAGCGGCGGGCGCGCTGGGAGGCGGGGAGGACCTGGAAGAGTGGTTCGGGGCGTTCGAGTCCCTTGAGGCGGTGTTCGCCGAGGGCGTGGACGACGGCGCCGGCGACGGCGGGGCCGGCGGCTTCGAGGGCCTGGAGGGAGAGAAGGGTCTGGCCGCCGTGGGCGGCGGCCATGATGCGCGCGGCGCGGTTGACGGGTGGGCCCAGGTAATCCGGGCGTCCGGTGGCGGCGTCGGTCTCGCAGAGGGGCTCGCCGAGGTGGATGCCGATCCGCACCGTGGGGCCCCCGTCGGCGAGGGCCTCCTGGAGTTCGAGGGCGAACCGGACGGCGTCCGGGGTCGCGGCGAACGCCGCCATGAACGAGCCGCTGCCGGATTTGACTTCGAATCCGTCGCGGGCGGCGAGGCGTTCGCGCACGAGGCGGTCGTGCCGGTCGATGACGGCGGCCGCCTCGCCGCCGCGGCCCGACCAGATTTCGGCCGCGCCCTCGACCTCGGTGAAGACGAGCACGACGTGGCCTGTGGGAGCTTGCATGGGTTCCGTGGGGGTCCGGGCGAATCGGGGCGCGGGGGGAGATGCTACCACCGGGCGCGGGGTTCGTGACTCGTTCACGTGCGGGATCGGAGAGTGAGACGGCCCAGGAGAGGGAGGAGAAGGAGGAGGAACGGCCTCAATCCGACGCCTCCTCCTGCTCCTCCGCCTTCTCCTCCACCTCAGCCGTTCCGCCAGCCCGGTCGGAAGTTTCCTGCCGCCCGCCACGCTCCATTCAAGACAGCCTGTTGTTTCGCCGATGTTCGCCCCGTATTCCCCTCCGAGGGAACACGGTTGAATCTCACGCCTTTCCTGCGATCCGCCGTGCGGCGGGGAACAGATCCCTCATGTCCTCGTTCTTCGGCGTGAGCTCGGGCAGCAGGACATCGGCGAGCGCGCAGGCCTTCGCCGCCGCCTCGCGCGCGGCGCCGGCGTCGCCCAGCGCTTCCTCCGCCTGCGCCAGGATCGCGTACCACGCGAACCGGTAGATCGACGCGGCGCGGTCGGCCCAGGGCTCGGCGAGGACGGCGCGGATGGACTCGCGCGATTCCGCGGCGCGCCCGGCGGCGAGCAGCGTGCGCGCGCGGAGGGCGGCGACCTCGGAGAAGTTCAGCCATTCGCCCTCCTCCCGCAGGATCTCGCCGGCGACTTCGAGCCCGCGAAGGGCGGCGGCGAAGTCCCCCTGAAGCAGGAGCAGCCGGGCGCGGGACCTTTCGAGCGACTCGATCATCGGCCGGTTCCCCGCGGCCCGGAAGATCGCCTCCGCCCCGGCGTAGGCGCGCAGCGATCCCTCGAAATCGCCGGCCCGCCGAAGCGCCGTCGCCTCGCGCATCGCGCCGAACGCGACGTTCATCCGGCGCCCGAGGTCGCGATCGATCGCGGCGGCCCGGCGGAAGCACTCGAGCGCGCCGGCAGGATCGCCGCGCAGGGACAGGACGTCGCCGAGATTGCCCAGCTTGGTCGCGAGCCCCGAGAGGTTCTTCTGCCGCTCGTCGATCTCGATCGCCTGCCGGTAGCACGATTCGGAGCGCGCCACGAATCCCGCGTCGTACAGCGTGTTGCCCAGCGCGTTCAGCGCCCCCGCAAGCGCGTCCTCCCTCCCCGTCTCGCGCGCCAGCGCGAGCGCCTCTTCCCCGATCGCGATCGCCCCCGCGGAGTCCAGCTCGCTCATGAGGCGCACCGTCTTGAGGTGGAGGACGTTGACAAGCCTCGATTTCAGGCCCAGCTCGCGGCTGACCTCCTCGCACTCGTCCAGCACCGCCCGGTGCTCGCGGGACTTTCCCTGGGAGCCCAGGATGAAGGCCAGTTCCCAGAGCGTGTCGGCATAGAATCCGGAGCGGCCGAGCGGGCTCGCGAGCTCCACCGCGCGCCGGCCCTCCTTCTCCGAACGCTCCCAGTCTCCCAGCGCCCTGTGGACGCGCCCGAGCCCGTAGTACAGGGTCGCGCGAAGCAACGGCGGCGCCTTTCCGGGAAGCGCGGGATCCGCCTCGAGCGCCTGCAGGGCCCGCTCCAGCCGCGCCGCTCCTTCGGCGAGCGGACCGCGCCACGAAACGGCATGAACGGTCGCCGTCGCCGCCAGCGCCGCCGCGATCACCCCCTCTCCGCCGCGCGCGAGCCCCCGGTCCTGGATCGCGAAGAAGTTTTCCAGATCCGGATGGATCCGGTCGTGAGTATCGGCGAAGCGCGACCCGGCCCGCTCGAGGCCGTCCGCCATCTCCAGGTAATACGCCTCGTGCCGCGCCTCCGCGGCGCGCGCTCCGGCGTCACCATCCGCCTCCGCGAGCTTTCTCTCCGCGAATTCGTGAAGCGGCCGGTAGAACCCGTACCTCCTCCCCGCCGCCGTCTCGAAACCGCGCAGCAGACTCTTCCCGCAGAGCGACTCCGCCGCCGCATCCCCCGGCGGCTCGCCGGGCTCGCCCGCGAGGTCGATCACCGCGGCGGCGGCGGCGGGCGTGAATCCCCCGCGGAACACCGAGGCCTGGCGGAACGCCGCGCGCTCCCAGCCGGCCAGCATCTCGTAGCTCCACTCGATCGCGCCCGAGAGCGTCTGCTGCCGCCGCGCCGCGTCCTGCCGCGCGGACCTCAGCAGCTGGAATTTCTGTCCGAGCTTCCGCAGCAGCTCCGCCGGCTGCAGGATCCGCGCGCGCGACGCCGCCAGCTCGATCGCCAGCGGAATCCCCTCCAGGTCCGCGCAGATCGCCGCCACGTCCCGCACGTTCGCGTCCGTCAGCGCGAATCCCGGACGGGCTTCCGCCGCCCTCTCCACGAACAGACGGACGGCGTCGGACCGCAGGGCTTCCGCCGCGCTGGCGGCGGCCGGCGCGACGGGAAGGGGCTCGAGCACGAGTTCGCGTTCGCCGGGCAGGCCCGTCCGCGCGCGGCTCGTGAGGAGGAACCGCGCGTGAGGCGCCTGCGCCGCCCAGAAACCCACCGTCGCCCCCGCGTGCGCGACGGCGCGCTCGAAAGTGTCGAGTATCAGGAGAAGGGGCCGCCGGTTCTCCAGGGCGTCGCCGACCTCGCCGACGGGATCGGCGTGTCCGCCGCCGGGAAGCCCGAGCGCCGCAGCCACCACCGCCCCGACCGCCCCCGCGTCCGCCGCTTCCGAAAGATCCGCAAACCAGACCCCGCCCGGAAACCGCTCGAGGTGCTCCGCTCCGGTCCGGACGGCGAGGCGTGTCTTTCCCGTCCCGGCCGGGCCGGTGAGCACCACGACGCGCGCGGCGGGGTCGGCAAGCAGTCCGTCGAGCGCCTTGAGCTCGGGCTCGCGGCCAACGAAGCTGGCGGTCTGTGTGGGGAGATTCGTGGGAAGGGTCGTCAGGGCGCGCAGAGGCGGGAACGCTCGGGCGTCGCCGCCGGGCGGCAGGGCGAGGAACACCTGCTCGGGTTTTTCGAGCCCGCGCAGGCGGTGGTCCCCGAGATCGACGAATCCGGCGTGCTGCAACAGCGGGCGGGCGGCGGCGGCGGACAGGAGAGTCTGCCCGGGATGCCCGGCGGCGGCGAGGCGCGAGGCGAGGTTCACCACGGGGCCGAAGTAATCCATCCGTCCGCTCCGCGGGTCCGGAACGCAGATGGGCTCGCCGGAGTGAATTCCAACGCGCAGCGCGCCGGCCCGCTGCGCCGCGAGCGACCAGGCGACGGCCCCGCCCGCGTCCGGAAACGCGAGCATGACGCCGCCCTCGACCTGCTTCACCTCGTACCCGCCGCCCGCGGCTCCGGGAACCGCTCCTGACCCGTCGCCCGCGAGGGCGAAGACGATCGTCACATTTCCGGCGGGCGGATGCATGGGCCGCAGCATTCTAACTACGGCGAGACGGGAGGGCCTGGCTCTTGTCCCGCCGGCGAGGACTCCTCTCCTCCCACCGGAGGGGGCACCTTGAGGAAGCTCCCATGCCTTCGCCAGAACAGCCAGAGAACGGGCAGCCAGGCAAGGGCAAGAACCGAGGCCTTTACGAGCGCCCCGACAATCGGATGGAGTCCGGTCGAATTGAATCGCATCCACGCTTCCCGGATACCGTAGTGACCGACCACTAACAGGAGGAACGGGATCGAGAGTTTCGCGAGGCGGATCGGCACATCCGCCGCGCGGCTCGAAATCGCGCAGAACGACTGGACGATGGACACCAGGTTGCAGACCGCGACGCCGCTGGCGGTGATCCCGGCTGCCGCCGTAAGTGTCATCCGGTCCCGCCACAGCCACATTCCTGCGGCGATCAGGCCGATGCCCAGCACATAACCCGAGATCGCCGACTTCCACCGGTTCGTCCCCAGGAGGTGTTTCCAGCAGATCATCCCGACCGCGGGCCAGTAGGCTCCTATGAACAGGATCGACATCGCTTCCGCGCTGGCCGCAAATTTCGGATATGCAACGCGGACCAGTTCGGGCACGAGCACAGCCGCCACGGAGATGAGGACGGCCATCGCGTGTCCCATGAAGAGCGCCGGAATCGTGACGCTCGATGCCAGCTCGCGTTCATCCGAGACGCGCCCGAGCTTCGACATCAGATTTGGCAGGTAAACCCGGCCGACCGCCTGCGGGAGTCCGAGGAAATACCGATTGAATTTCAGCGCGAAGAAATACAGCCCAAGCAACTCAGCCGTCACGATGGGCTTGAGCATCACGCGACCGATCGCACCGTAGGCCGAGTCCACAAGCCCGACAATGAACGTCGGCAAGCCTATCGCCAGCACGGTTTTCAGCGCCACCCCGGGCATCCGCAGCCGGAATCCTGTGCCCAGAATGCGCGCGTAGATCGCCGCACAGCAGATGCCCACGATCGCATTCGATAGGAAGTACCCGACCACGCCCAACAGCCAGAGGCAAAGCAGCAGCGTCGGAATCGGAAGCAGCGCCACGACCATCGTCAGCACGGAATCCGTCTTGAACCGCTTCTCCCCCTTCATCACGCTCTGGAAGACGCTGCCCAGCGTCCACGCGACCGTGCCGATGCAGCCGAGGAACAGGCAGAGTTGGAACTCCCCATCACGGTGGTACCCCCACCGGGCCAGCGCAGCAGGAACCAGCAGGACGGGAATTGCACCCAGGAGCGTTATCGTCCAGACGGTATCCCTCACATCGGCGACACCCTGCTCGTCGCCCGCCGCGCGAAGGAGCGGAATCTCGCGCATGACCGAGAAGTGCGATCCCAGCGGGTAGTGCTTGAGCATCTCGGTGATGTAGTCGATGACGGCGAGAATCGCGTAGGCGGCAGGATTGAGGAAAAGCGGCGTCACAAGCCCGAGCGGAAGACCCGCCAGAAGCGTGAAGTAGTTGCTCCCCGCCACCCAGAGGATGTCGCGGACAAAGCGTCTCATCGCCACGGAATCGTCTCCCGCGGTGCGGAGTTCGGCGCGCGCATCGGATTCAGAATTTCGTGATCCCCCCGGGGCCATCGTGCACGAACGAGGCGAGAGCCCGTCCCATCCGCTCCGCCGCCCCTCCCACGGTGCCGCAGAGAGCCTTCACGACCCGTGCCCGCGCCTCCCGGTCCCGTCCGGGATCCGCCAGGCAGGCTTTCGTGAGCAGAATGAGGTCCTTCCGCGAATAGGCGACCGGAATCCCGCAGTCCGGGACCCGCTTGTAGTGGCTGTACAGGTAGTACCGGGCCGCGCTGTCCAGCACGTCCTTCTTCCGGTCCCCGTCGTATCCGATGTTGAAGACCGGCCTGTCCGCGATGCAGGCTTCGATCGTGATCGTGGAGCAGACGTTCATGGAGACGTCGCCGGCGCGAAGCGTGTCGGCCAGGTGATCCAGGTCGGCGCGATTCGCATCCCAGTCCTTGCCCTTTGAATGCTGAGGCTTGTCGATCACGATCCCCGGCCGCCCCCTCCACCGGTCCCACTGCTCGCGCCCGTCCCTCGGATGCAGGCGCACAAAAATCGGGAGACAGTCGCCGAATTCCCCGGCTTCGTTGGCCCGCACGAGATGGTCGAAGCACTCGTACTCCTCGGGATGCACTCTCGCACCGGCCCCGCAGTAGCAGATCAGTTTCTTCGACGGATCCAACCCGTGCCGCCGCATGAACTCGTCGCGGGGTGTCCGGCCAGGCTCCACCCAGTGGTCGAAATGCGGTACGCCCGTGACCGCAACCCGATCGAGGGGAAAACCGTGAGTTTCATGGGCCTCCCTCGCCATGTCGTCGTTCCAGACGACCAGCGCATCCGGCCGCACCTGTACCGTCCCTTTCGAGCTGACATTGTCCCAGGACGCGACGATGGAAGCGCACGGTACCCGTCGTTTTCTCGCCCACTTGATGACGGGCAGGTCGGTCCAGTCAAACAGCGGCGTGGTGATGACCGCGTCGGGTTTCCACTTGTCGAATACCCTTCCCCATCGCGGGTCCAGCGGCATGAGGGGCTCGGCGGTCCGGACCGTCTCGTAAAACAGCGGCAGGACGCGTGCTGCGCACCGCACGGTTCCCCAGAACGCCCGCTTCACGGGATGTTCCCTGTTCTCATACGAAGCGAGCCTGCTGGCCATCTTGTCGAGGGTGTGTTCCGGGAATCGGGCGGCGTAGGCGACGTTGAGAGCGCGCCTGTAGGTGCCCTCAAGGCGGCCGGGGAGATAGGGCTCGTAGTATTCGAGATCGAGGTGAGCGAATTCCTTCTGGAACTCCGGTTCGGTGGCTTTCGGTGTGAGGATGACGGGTCGAACGCCGCCGGCGCGAAGGGTATCGACCACGGGTGTCCGCATGAGGGAGCGGACGTCCCAGCCGCGGGGCACGGTCAGGAGCGCTGTCTTCATTTCTGGACGCGATCTCCGGCACGAGACCGGAGGACGGCCTCGACCGTCTCGAAGTCCGCCAGGGTGTCGATGGACACCATGGGTTCGTCGATGACGAGCGCGGCGGACTGGCGACCCAGGATGGTCCTCTGCTCGATCAGGCATTCGCGCGTGAACGCATAGGCGGCGCCATTCCGGTGATAGACGGGAGCCAGTTGCTGGCGAGCGACGATCTCCGCGCCGCGCGGGTCGTACCAGTCCATTCGTCCGTCCGGGCCGATGGTCAGCTGCTTCAGCGGATGGTACTTGAGGTCGGTCCGCGACACAGTCCAGACCGCATCAAACCCGCCCTGCACCAGTTTCTCTACCGCGGCCGCCAGGTGCGCCGGCACGCGAAGCGGCGATGTCGGCTGGACCATCGCGACGATGTCGTATCGCACGGCGTCGATCCGCTCGGTTTCGAGCAAGGCATGCTGGAGAACTTCCAGATCGCCGATCCTGTCACCCGAAAGCGGCTCCGGCCGTCTGAACGGCGCCGCGATCCCCGCCGCTTCGCAGGCGCACGCAATTTCCTCGTTGTCCGTCGAGACGACGGCGCGATCGAAAACCGCCGCTTCGCGAATTGCGTCCGCCGCGTGCGCGACCAGCGGTCTCCCCAGAAGTGACCGCAGATTCTTGAGCGGCACCCCCTTCGACCCGCCACGCGCGGGAACGATCGCCAGGATCCTCCTGCCGTTCAGCACAGGTGCTCCAGCTCCTCCAGGTCCCCGATCAGCACTGCCTCGGTCTCGTCGAAATCCGTCACTTCACTGCGGATACCGCGGAAAACACAGCCGCACGCCCGGGCAGCCTCCAGGTCGTCCCTCGTGTCTCCGACGACCAGGATCTCCCGAAATGAGCAGGACTCTCCGCCCGCCACCCGAGATAGGACTTCCCGCTTCCGCACCGGCCCACCGAGAATGCCACGAAAATACCCCGTCCACCCGCGCGCCGCCACGATTCGCCGGAGCGACTCTTCAAGTGTCCCCGAACAGAGATAGAGCGGCCGGCGAGCCGCCGACAAGCCCCCCAGAATCCGGGATGCTCCGGGACGCTCGGGACAGAATTTCTGGTGGAGCTCACAGATGTTGTTGTAAGCGTCCGCAAATCCGGCGATGTCTTCCCTCGACGGCTCGCGCCGCCTCCACTGGCGAAGGACGTGTTCGATCACGGTGAAGCGATCCGCATACCGGTCCGCGGCCCGGACGTGTTCGACAATCGGCCGGACCTCGGGAGGAAAGACATCGTAAAACGCGCGCGTCTTGACGACTTCGGAACGGACCAGCGTCCCGTCGAAGTCGAACACGACAACCCCGATCCTCTCTCCTCCCGGCTCGGTCAAATCTGATACCGACCCCAGTGGTTCACGACCGTCTTGCGCGCCGCACGCGGCATCGAGTTGATCTCCTTGTCCTCGTAGAACGAATCGTCCGAGTACGAAGTCGTCGAGACTTCCTCGAATATGCAGCCGGTTTCCGACCAGAATTCGTGCCACACCCCCTGCTGCACCAGCAGGAGATCTCCCGGATGCAGGGTCCTGTGACGCCCCTCTAGCTCCACGTCCAGCACCCCCCAGAGCACGTGAAACGTCTCCTCTTTCTTCTTGTGGTAGTGACTCGGGTGATACTGCCCGGGCGTCTGGATCACGACTTTCTTGCAATAACTCCGATTGATGCAGTCGATCAGTGTGCATCCGACGCGGTCGAAATTCTCGATCCCCCGGTGGTGAGAGAACTCGGCACGAAAGTCGGTGGGAAGCGCGATCCTCGCTTCGTTCAGCATCCCCTTCATGGTATGGATCGCCGTGAAGAGAATCCTCTTCTCGGTGTCGACCGGCAGCTGCACGTTTCCGCCGTTGAGCGGATGGTCCTTCAGGATGTCCGCGATCGCGGCGGCTCCCTCGCGGAACTCGCCTGCATGCATCTGGCCGTCGCATCGGGGCATCGCGAAATAGATGTCTTCGCGCGAGATCGGCACGCCCCTCTTCAGGGTCTTCCGCGCATACGCTCCGCGCCGCAGCGAGTCGAGCGACGATTCTTCCTCCGGAGGGCTGGGCAGGCGTGCCGCCGGGCCGCACAGGACCATCGCCTTCCGGGCGGCCTTGATCCAGCGGTCGACCTGTTCGGGAGTCGAGCTGTAGGCGTTCAGGCGGACCTTGTCCGTCTCGATCCCCACGTGGCGCTCGAAGATCCTCGCCCCTTTCGCCACCGCAATCGTCACGCAGGCGAGTTCATCCGGCGGTTCGTGCGTCGAGAATCCCACGACACGCTCGGGGTACCGGCGCCTGAGGATGTCGATCATATTGAGCTGTTCGAGCGCGTCCGGGGTCGGATAGATCGAAACGCAGTGCTCCATCGCGTGCCGCACGCGGCGGTGGTCGAAGAAGCTGGAGATGTCGTCGATCTGCTTCATCGTCAGCCCGCCGGTCGAGAATACGACGGGCTTCGAGACCTCCGCGATTTTCTCCAGGAGCGGCCAGTCCGTCGCGCTGCAGCTCGCGACCTTCAGGACCTCGATTCCGAGATCGACCGCCATGTCCACCGATCCTTCGTCGAACGGAGTCGTCATGGTCACCAGCCCCGCCTTCCGCACATCGTCGGTCAGTTTCCGGAAGTCGTCCTTCGACAGACGGGTCGACATGAAACGCGATACGTGCTTGTTGTCGCTTTTCTTGAGATGAGTCGAGTGGATGAACGTGTCAAGCTGCCGGAACTGGAACTTGAGCGCCGCCCGCACGGCGTTGGATCTGGCGACGTCGCCCATTGCACGGATAATCTTCCGCGCGTGCTCGACGGAGCCCTGGTGGTTGTTCGCCAGGTCGAAAATGAACAGGTCGCTGAAATCGAAATGCGGTCTCCGCGCCCGCAGCTCGACGCGCCCGGGAGGCTCGGATCTCCCTGTCTTCACCGGCATGGAACGATCGCCTCCGGCGTGTACCCGACGCCCCAGTCGATTCTCACGCGACATTTCTCGTGCTCCGCATGGTGCGCCGCCGCCACGACCAGCGCGGTGTCCAGACCCCGCGACAGGTCGATCGGCGAGGGCTTGTTGTCCTTGACGCACGACCACACGTGACGCATCTCCGCGATGAAGTCGTCAGGCCGCTTCTTGTGAATCGGCGTAATCTTCTCCGGTGCCCCCGGTCGGAACACGAACACGGCATCGCCGCTCGGAGTGTGGTTCGCGGACCACTCGATCCTGCCTTCCACACCCTGAATGGAGGCGACTTTCCGGAAAGGCCGCGTCACCACGTCCTGAACGACCCGCCCGGAGAATCCCTTCTCCGTGCGGAGATTCCAGCAGGTCATGCTGTCGTAAAGTGCCTTCCCTTCACTCGCATAGGTCACCATCGCCTCCACCTCGACCACCCTCCCCTTTCCGATCACGTGCGCAAAATGCTGCCAGAGATTCAGCGCGTGCGAATGTTCCCCGCTCGCGCCGCCTCCCTGCTCCCAGAATCCCAGATAGGTGTCCTGGGGCCCCATGAGCCATGGATGCGCCTTGAAGATCCCCTCCCAGTGCTCGCGGAATTCCACGTCGAGCGCCACCACCTCACCGATCTGGCGCCCGTTGAGCATCTCCTCCACGATCTCGGTCGCACGGCCCACCACGTGGTCGTACCCGCAGAACATCCGGATCCCTTTCGCCCTGGCGGCCTCCATGACCTCGTGCGCCAGCTCCATGTGCGGCGGACACGCCGGTTTCTCCACGAGAATCGCCTGAGGTTTCTCTTCCACAGCTTCCATCGCAAGCGGAAGATGCTGTTCGGGCGGCGTACCGACGCAGATGTAATCGAAGCCCCCCCGGGGGGCCTTGTCGGTCGTGAAGAGCTGAATCTTCTCATCCCAGGGTCCGTACCGATTCGGGTAGATTTCCTTTCTCATCCGCTTGAGCGAATCTTCGCTGATATCGACGACGACGACCTCCCAGCCCAGACTGCGGCTTGCATGGGCAAGATGGTTGCCGATCGACCCCGCCCCGAAGATCTTGACCCTTATGGCCATGAAATCACCCTGTAGACGGAGGAACGCAGCAGCGCTTTCACGATCTCAAGACGTAGATGCCCTCGCCGCCGAGTCGATTGACCGGAGGAGTATCCGACCACGACAGGTCGCCGGCCTGATCGAGCGACAGATACGCCCTCAACTTGTTCGAAATCGCCGGGTCGAGCACGGTGGGGATTCTGACGGGAAGCGGCGCAGGCGGCTTCGCCAGCCGCACCCATCCCTGTTTCTTCCACTGCTCCAGCATGGCCCGCGCAACGCGTGACTCCTCGCTCAGCCAGCTCCGGTAGGCATCCAGGTTCAGCGGCCCCGGGTGCTTGGCATCCCGGGCGGCATTCGGCGTGCGCTTCAGCATGTCCGTCACCGCGGACTCTCCCCAGACGCCCTCATACAGGGCGCCGGCGACGCGATCGAGCCGGAGACCCAGTTCGATCGCCCAGCGTTCGACCATCGGCAGGTCGACTTGTCGCAGATCTGCCAGCGACATCGGCCAGCCAAACAGCCGGCCGATCGTCTGGTATGACCATCCGCGGAGGTTCGAAAAGCCGGGACATGCCAGGAGCATTTGTCCCCCGGGGTTGAGCCGGGCTTTCAGCTTCCGGAGAACCGGCACCACTTCCGGCAGGTGCTCAGCGACGCCCACCAGGAGGATCGTGTCGAACGATCCCTGCGCCTCCGTCGCCTCGCCCGCCTCGAATTTCACGTTTTCCAGGCCGCAGAGTTCCGCTCCGACACTTGCCAGATCGACGGCTTGCGACTCAAAATCCACTCCGACAACGTCACGCGCCACTCTGGCGCAATAGAGGGACATCCTCCCTGCGCCGCAACCGACGTCGAGCACGCGCTTGCCGGCCAGGTGCCCTTCCAGGAAATCCAGCAGAACGGCGTGCAGACCCGCGGTCCGCGGGTACAGCCAGACGTCCGACCCGGCGGCGTAGATTCTGCGGTAACGCTCGAGTTGCTGTTCTGTCGTTACGGCCGTCGACAATGGGCCTCCGGTGCGCAGTTTGAAGCCCGGAAGTATACCTCGGTCCGCGGAGACTGACAATCCGCGGCCATGGAAGCAGTTGCGGGTCGTTCGCAGGGGGGCTAGAATTCCGCCGCTCCCGGCCCGGCCGGAGGAGTTACCAGGGACGACTTCAACTGAAGGGCGCGCGTGCTCAAGAACCTCTACTACTGGTTCCGCTACCGCCTGCCGGCAGGACTGCGCCTGGTGGCACCGAACAAAGTCAACTACAAGAGCTTCTCACTGAAGAGCGACGATGAGTTCGCGAGGTACAACGAAGCGCGGTCGAAACACCCGATAAAGGCGATTCTGCTGGAGTGGCTGAAGCACGAAGCCCTGCTGGGACCGAAGTTCACGCTGCTGGACATCGGGTGCGGGCCGGGGGTATTGACGCGCACCATTTTCGAAGATCCGGAGCTCCGGGACAGGGTGGTCTACACCGGGGTGGACCAGTCCGAACGGGCGCTTGAGTACGCGCGACGGACGTTTCCGCAGGCGAAATTCGAGCAACGGGACGTTCTCGAGAGGGGGCTCCCCGAAGGCACTTTCGACGTCGTGATGATCAACGAGGTTGTCGAGCACATGCCGGACTATGAGAAGGCGATCGATCTGGCGATCGCCGGAGGCCCGAAAGTGTTCGTCCTGACCGCCTTCGCGATCATGCCGGAATATGCCGCGCACCGCGTCCGCTGGTCACCCGACGGGGAATGCTACATGAACTCATATGCCTGGGGCCGCGTGCAGGCCAGGCTGCGAAAGATCGCGGGCAACCGCCCGATGTTGATGGCGGACCTGGGCACGATCGAATTCGACCGGCACTGGTTTCCCAGGAAAGCGCTCTCCATGTTCTATCTCAGGCTGGCCGGTGAACGGGCCACCCTGTACGAATAGCCGCTATGAATCCGATGAGCTGGCACCGCCCGAACGAGCGGGGGCGCCTGCCGGGCCGACGCCCAGGGCGTAGGCGACCGCGGGGTCCGACTGGGCACCGATCGCGAGCGATCGCGTGAAGTACTCTGCGCGCCGATTCGCGCGCGATGTCCACATCGCGTTGTACGCCAGCCGGTCTACCCCCGTGGCATGCCCTCCCTTGTGATAGCCCCGCGTGTCCACGAACCAGATCGTGCCCCGCTCCCCGGTCGCCGTCACCCACCGCTCACGTGTCACGGCTCTCTCCATCTGCTCGTCCGTGCTCCGCCAGGTCGTATTCTCAAGGCAGGCTTCCGGTGCGACGCGCAGGGCTCCCAACTCGTGTGACCCGGCCACGTAGGAGAGCGCCCCCGCACCGGGTCCGACGTCACCCAGGTAGGCGAACAGCCGGAGAATCTGCCGGTCGCCGGGATCGCGATGCCAGAGCTGCGAGTTCCGTGGCTCCGCCTTCACGGGCACGTTGTGCCAGACATTGAATTGCCTCAGACGGACATACATGCCGAAGTACGCATTCGCGATGTCCAGGACCGGTCGTTGAAGCGCGAATCTGACGAAGACCGACGAGGGATCGAGCACCGGCGCTTTTCCCAGAAGCTCGACCAGGTAGGCCTTGTACCCTGGTTTGTCGGCGTTCTCCCGCGTCTCCCGGATCTGACTCTCGGACGCCCGTTCCAGATCCTCAAAAGCGGAATGCATCTCCAGCCAGACCGGAGCGTCACCCAGCAGTTCCGAGATGCATGTCCGCGCCACCCCGTTCCGCTTCAATTCGTCCACCACGCGCGACTGCACAGCCGACAGCCGCACTCCTTCGCGTCTCCACGCGCGGGTAGCCTCGCCGTTGGTGCACCATCGCCACCAGACGGAATTTCCGTTGAGAATCTCCGAGAGGCGCTTCATTCAGGGCAATACTACACGGGAAATGACCCCTGATCGAGGTTCAGCGCCCATCCTTGCGAGACCTCCAGTACTCGAGCAGATCGCGCACGGTCCGATCGAACGGAATCCGCGGCTCCCAGCCGGTTTCCCTGTGGAAGAGATCCGCGCATCCGACGAGGACGGGAACGTCGCTCGGGCGCAGCCGCGCCGGATCGGTCCGCAGCTCGAAGGGGACCTTCGAGAGCCCGCGCAGCATCTCCACGATGTCCCGGATCGCCACGCCGCGGCCGCTGCAGATGTTGTAGACCTCCCCCGCGCGCCCCTTCTCCAGCGCGAGCGCGTAGGCCCGCACCATGTCGCGCACGTCCGTGAAATCGCGGACGGCGTCGAGATTTCCCGTGAGAAGCACGGGCGGCTGGCTCCCCGCTTCCATTCTGGACACCTGCAGGCAGAGGTTCGAGGTCACGAACACGTCGCCGCGCCGCGGGCCGGTGTGGTTGAAAGCGCGCGTGCGGACGGTGGCGAGGCCGTAGGACCTGTGATACTGGAAGGCGAGCAGGTCCTGCGCTACCTTGGAGACCGCGTAGGGGCTCATCGGGCGCAGCGGGCTGGATTCCCGCAGGGGGAGTTCGCCGGGAAGCGTCAGTCCGTATTCTTCGCTCGAGCCGGCGACCTGGATCCGCGACGCGAGTTTCGCCCCGCGCACGGCTTCCAGGACGTTTAACGTCCCCTGGATGTTCGTGGCCAGCGTTTCCGCCGGCGCGTGCCAGGACGTCGGCACGTAGGATTGCGCGGCGAGGTGGAAGATCCAGTCAGGGCGCGATTCGTCCACGGCACGGCGGACGCTCGTGGCGTCTTTGATGTCGCATTCGAGCAGCGTCATGCGGGGGCGCAGGTGCTCGATGTTCTCGGTTTTCGAGCGCCAGCGCACCGTACCGAAGATCTCCGCGCCGCCGCGCTCGAGCAGGTGTTCGATCAGGTGGCTGGCCGCGAATCCGGCGGCGCCCGTGACGAGGACTCTCATCGCCGGATGATACCAGAGCCCGCGCGCACCGGACTTTCCGGGTTTTCAGCATGACCGACCGGCGGATTCATGCGATTCCGACGGCGACGAGTCGCGAGAAGAAATGCGGCGGCTGCGAAGGCGAGCCCGGGTCTTCGATCCAGTACTGGAGGCGGTAGGAGACGTGGAGGATCGCGCGCAGGAAACGGTACGCGAGCCTGAATGGGTTCAGCGTAAGGCCGAAACGCGGCCCGTGAAATTCGATGCGCGTGAATCCCGCCGACTCGAGGACGTAGCGCAGCGAATTCTGCGTGAAGATCGTCTCGTGCGTCCAGTCCTCCCAGCGCGTGTAGTTCCCCATCCACCCCACGGCGTTCGGGACCGACACCACGAGGCGCCCCCCCGGCGCCAGCGTCTCCCGCATGGCCCGCACGAGCGGAATCACCTTCGGCTTCTCCAGGTGCTCGAGCACGTCCTTGCAGAAGATCAGGTCGTACGGCCCGCGGAGCTCGGGGCAAACCGGCCATCCTGCCTTCTCCAGGATCTTCCGGTACTCGGAATTCGGCTCCAACGTCTCGACGGGCGCGAATCCCCGCGTCTTCAGGTACTCCGCCCCGTCGCCCGGCCCCGCACCGTAGTCGAGCGCGCGGCCGGATCGCTTCGCGGGAAGCGCCGCGTCGAACCATACCGCGAACCCCTCGAGGAGTCTGGCCCGGGTCTGGGCAGAGCGGGTCCGCGCGAGGTGGGCGACATAGGCTTCAGTCTCCGACATGGCGGAGGAGAGTAGCAAAACGCGGGCACGCGAAACGGGAAAGTCCCGCCGGAATTCCCGCGAAGTGACTCAGCGGGACAACGCCTCGCGATAAAGCTCGAGCGTCTGCTCGGCCGTCTTCCTCCATGAGAAATCCCGGGCGCGCACCGATCCGCGGGCCCTCAACTCCGCCGGGAGCGCCGGATCCGAACAGAGCCGCCTCAGCGCTCCCGACATCGACGCGACGTCGTCGGGATCCGCGAGAAGGGCCGCCCCGCCGGCGACCTCGGCGGTCGCGCCCCGATCCGTCGTGACGACGGGACACCCGCAGGCGAACGCGTCGAGAATCGGCAGGCCGAAACCCTCGTAGCTGGTGACGTAAAAGAGGGCCCGCGCGCCGCCGTACAGCGCGGGCAGGTCGGCGTCCGGCACGAACCCCAGGAACCGCAGATCCGGTCCCTTCAGCGCCCCCAGATCCTCCGCGCGGTACGAGAACGCCTTCGGGGGATCCCCCGCGAGAACGAACTCGTGATCGCCCGCGGCGTTGAACGAGCGAAACGCCCGGATCATGTTCGGAACGTTCTTGCGGATGCCCAGGGAGCCGGGGAAGAGGACGTACGGTTTTCGAAGGCCGTGCGCCGCCTTCACCCGCTCCACCTCCGCCGCCGGCGCCGGCCCGAACGCGGGGTCGCCCGCCAGCGGAATCACCCGGAGCTTCGGCGCCCGCAGCCCTAGCAGCCGGCCGATGTCCCGCGCGCTCGCCTCGCTGATCGTCGTCACCCGCGCCGCGTCCCTCGCGATCCGCCGGCACAGCCGCTTCACGTACCACCGCTCGAACCACGAAACCGCCGCCTCCTCGGGCGGGTAGGCGAAGACATAATGCTGAAGCGAGACCACGGCGGGGACCGGGCCGCGCTTCCAGATGGTGTTGTTATGGAAATGGACGAGGTCGACGCGTTCGGAGGCGCAGGCGGGGGCGAGGACGTGATTGCGCCAGCGGAAGCGGGGGCGGGCGGGTCGGAGGCGGACGATACGGCAATTCGGGGGGCGGGAGTGGAGGTGGTCGGCGGCGTCGCCGATGGTGAAGATGACGTATTCGTGTGCGGGGCCGGCCTCGGAGAGTCCGGCGAGGAGCAGCCGGAGGTAGGCGCCGAATCCGTAGGCTTCGCGGTCGGGGACGGCGAAGGCGATTCGCATGTGCGGGGGTCATTCTGTCCCGCGCCGGGCGGTCCGGCCACGCTAAAGTTTGGCGGGAGGCGGGCGCGCGGGGAATCGCATGTTCGGCGTGGCTGTGGTGAAATGGGCGAACCTGGGCGCCCGCGCCCCGTTGCCATTTCCAGTGTTGCTATCCGGAGGCCCCATGCCCGAACCCCCGCGCCGGCCCACGCCGTTCCTGTTTCTCCTGCTCGCCTCCCCCGCGCTCAAGCTGTTCGGCGCGATGTGGCTGGCGTTCGGGATCGTCGCGCTTTACGTGGCGTTCAAGGAAGGGCCGAAGCCGGACTGGAAGCTGGGATTCGCGTACGGGACGCAGGCCACGATGCTCCTGATTCAGTTCATCGTCTGCATGGCGGCGGGGGACTTCTGCATCGCGATCGTCGACCTGCACCGCGACACGCAGATCACGCGGGAGAGGCTGGAGAAGAGCGTGCCGGCGGCGCCGGCGGCGCCGATTCCGCCGATCGCGACGCCGCCTCCGCCAGCGCCCACCGGGTGGACGGCGCCGCCGCCGGCTCCGCAGCCCTGAGGGTGCGCGAAGAAAGAGGGAGCCGGAATCGCGCGTCCCGCGAAACCGCCGCCACCCTGCGTCGTACATAGCACAGCAGGGCCCTGCCTCCGGGCGGGCCCTTCCAGACCCGGCGGGCGCCGGGCCCGTTCTGCGCGAGCCGCAACCCTGTCGACAGCCACGCGCCCGCTGAAACACCGGATTGCGAATCCACCGGACGCCGCCTCCCACTGCACGGCCGGCATCCATCGATGTCCACCCCGCGCGGGACCGAGGTCCGCGCGGGCGGCCGAAGCGGTCGGCGCGTCCGATTCACAGGAGGAATACCATGAAGCGGATTCTTCACGTCCTGCCGCCGGTGCTGGCGGTGCTGGTGCTGGCGATCGGCGGCGCGACATGGGCCGAAGACAAGGACCGGCCCTCGGACGCATCGAAGGAATGGAAGATCCAGGCCGACCTCGTGGAGCTGTCGACGGATGCGGCGCCGTGCCCCTGCTACGACGAGAAGACGGGCGAGATCGAGCACAACTGCCGTTTCCTGACCGCGATGCGCATCAATGAAGGATCGGTCGGGGACGTGAAGCTCGACGGGGCGCGCATCGTGCTCGCGGGGGATCTCTCGAAGGACCTCTCGAAGATGTCGATCAGCACGCTGGCGGTCACGTACGACAAGTCGATGACGGACGACCAGCGCCGGGCGTTCGAGTCGATCCTGCCGCGGCTCTATCCGCAGAAGTGGACCCGGAAGCTGTACAGCTCGGCGGAGATCGTCTGGGAGGACAAGAAGGACGACGCCGTGGAGGTCCGCATCGGCGACATGGGCTCGATGTCGGTCAGGCTCAAGCGGGACGACAAGGGCAACATCGAGATTCACAAGACCACGAAGTACTGGCTCTGCCGGTCGAAGGGCGGATTCGCCGTCTGCACCGGACCGATGGCGTTCAAGCACGAGGCGTTCGAGGTCTCGTCGCCGAACGGAACGGGATTCCGGACCTCGGTCGAGGCCGGCGGAAAGCTGGACGACAAGAACTAGAGCGTCCGCGCGGGCGCCCGCCCCCGCTCCGCGGGGCCGGGCGCTACTTTTTCAGAAAGGGCTTGAAGAACGCCAGCACCTCGCCTACGCACGAAGAGTGCCCCACGCCGGGCAGCATCACCCGCGTCACGTTCTTCCACCCTTTCTCGTCGCAGATCTTCTTCGCCGCCGCCCATTGCGGCTCCAGAAGCGTCTGGATGTATTCGTCCTTGTCCCCCTGGAACACTTTCACCGGCAACTGTTCCCGCTCTGTCGCCTCCGAAATCTGGCTCAGGTTGTGCGGATAGAAATTCGGGCATGCCGGCGCCGCCGCCACCACCATCTCCGGATGGCAGAACACCATCTGCCACGTCAGATTCCCGCCCCCCGAAAACCCCGTGATGAAGATCTTCTCCTCCGCGTTGTACTCCTTCCGCACGTCCCCCAGCACGCACAGCAACCCCTCCTCGTCGAACTTCATCCGCGCGCCGTTCTCGAATTCCTCCAGCAGCGCCGCGTCGTACGCATACTTCGCCTTCTGCCCCGTCAGGCTGTTCGTGCTCCCCAGCGTCTGCGGCACGATCAGGACCGTGTTGAAGTCCCCCCGCGAATCCGCATAGTTCTTGATCGCCCCGAGGAAATTGCACCCCGCCCCCTCCACGTAGACCATCACCGGCCACTTCCGCGCCGGCGCCCAGTCCTTCGGCAGAACCAGCCAGTACTGCATCCGGTGCGCCGACGCCTGCTTCAGCACCGGCACCTTCTCCGCCACCCGCAACTCGCAGTCCCTCAGCGCCTTCGCCCGCGCCGCGTCGCTTCCCAGCCTCTCCATCCCCGTCAGAATCCGGTGCGCCCGCTCCCACTCCTTCTTCCCCAGCGCCGCGCGCCATGCCGCGTCCACCGCCGGCCCCGATCCTTTCGGATCCCACTCGTACGCCTTCACCAGGAATCCGTCGTACGCCGCGTCGTCCTTCGCCGCGTGCTTCTGCCCCGCCAGCTCGCGGTACAGCGGCGCGATCTTCTTCCCCCACGCCGCCTTCTTCGACTCCAGCTCCTTCCGCTCCGCCTCCCCCGCCGCCGCTTCCCCCGCCAGCTTCTCCTTCGCCGCCTTCGCCTTCGCGTTCCCCGCGTCCAGCGCGAGCGCCTCCTCCGCCAGTCCGCGCCCCTCCACCCCCAGCTTCTTCGGCACGCACCACTCCGCCAGCTCCGCGACCCCCGCCGCGATCGCCCTCCTCAGGTCGGCGTCGCGGTTCGCGGACTTGCCGTCGGACCAGGCGAGCGCCGCGGCGGACAACAGAAAAACGATCGTGCGCATGCGGTCCCTCCTCGCAATCCGGTGTGCAGGGCGGCCGATTATACCGCCGATCTTGCTGGACATCCGAAGACGCCGGAGGTACGCCCTTGGGACACTTTTTAGAGGGGAAGGGGGCATCATGCGTTATCTCTGGCCGCTGGCGCTGGTCGCGCTGGCGGGATGCGGGTCGACGGAAGAGGTGACGGATTCGACGGATGCGGAGGGGGCGAAGAAGCGCGGGGACGAGCTGGCCGCGCAGGGCGACCTCCGGGGAGCGATTGCGGAGTACGACAAGGCCGTCGGCGCCGACGCGAAGTACGCGGCCGCCTGGAACAATCGCGGGCTCGCGCGGCTCAGGCTGAACGACGCCCCTGAGGCGCTGAAGGACTTCGAGCAGGCCGCGATGCTCGCGCCCGAGGACGCGCGCATCCTCTGCAACCGGGGCTGGGCGCAGGAACAGAAAGGCGATCACCTGCGCGCCGTCGCGGACCTCGACGCCGCGCTCAAGCTCAATCCAAAATTCCGCGTCGCGTACTACCGCCGGGGGATCGTGCGCTCCCGGCGCGGCGACCTGGACGGCGCGCACCTCGACTTCCAGGAAGCGGTGAAGCTGCCGCCGCCGGACCCCGAGATGCTGACGGCGCTGGCCGAGGTGCGGCTCAAGCTCAAGCAGTACGACGCGGCGATCGAGTCGTGCACGGCGGCGCTCAAGGCCGAGTCCAGCCACGTCGCCGCCCTGAACGTCCGGGGGATGGCGTGGCATTGGAAGGGCGACGCGGCGAAAGCCGTCGCGGACTACACGGCGGCGCTGAAGGCGAAGCCCGGCGACGCTGAGATCCTGTTCAATCGTTCCGTGACGCTCTGTGCGGACAACAAGTTCGCCGAAGCGATTGTGGATCTCGACCAGGTGATCGCCGCGGCTCCCAACTGGGCCGCCGCGTACAAGCAGCGCGGCTACGTGAAATTCCAGATGGGCAAGGGGGACGACGCGCTTCCCGACTACAAGAAGGCGCTCGAAGTCGCGCCGAAGGACTGGCCGGACCGGAAGGAGATAGAAGACTGGCTGAAGAAGGACAAGGAGGGGAAGAAGTGAGCGGGAGGTGACGGCCGGATCGGGCGCCATAGGCCATAAGCCCGAAGCCATAAGCGGCGCGGTCCGGAATGCCGACAGGAATCACGGGGGCCGGCGTGGCTCGAAACGCCACGTCCGGCGCCCACTGTCATCGGAGCGGCCCTTATGGCTTATAGCTTATGGCTTATGGC